>CAZUIH010000006.1:0-38997 GCA_964620365.1 uncultured Desulfobacterales bacterium
CTATTGTACCTACGTTTACATGCGGCTTCGTACGCTCAAACTTCTGCTTGCTCATAACGTTTCCTCCATCAAACCCTTACCACCGGTAGTGTGCAAAGGCCTTGTTCGCCTCGGCCATACGATGTGTATCTTCTCTCTTCTTAAAGGCTGCGCCCCTTTGATTCGATGCGTCCATCAACTCCGCAGCTAACCGCTGAGCCATTGTCTTCTCACCTCGCTTCTGAGCAAACCCCACAAGCCAACGGATCGCCAAAGCCCGCCTTCTGTCTGGCCGTACCTCAACAGGCACCTGGTAGGTGGCACCCCCAACCCTTCGGGACCGCACCTCCACGATGGGCTTCACATTTTCCATGGCCTGCTCAAAAACCTTCACCGGATCTTCCTTTACACGCCTTTCAATAATTTCCATGGCCTCGTAAAAGATCCGCCTCGCAAGGCTTTTCTTACCTCTACGCATCAGTCCATTAATAAACTTCGAAATCAAAACGCTGTTATATTTGGGATCTGGCGCTATTTCCCTTTTTGGAACTTCTCTTCTTCTTGGCATAACTCCACCATCTATCCCCTAAAATCGCACACTCTTACTTAGGACGCTTTGTCCCGTATTTTGACCTGGATTTCTTCCTATCCTGAACCCCCAGGGCATCAAGCGTCCCCCTAACGATATGATACCTGACTCCAGGCAAATCCTTTACACGACCACCCCTAATCAGAACAACCGAATGCTCCTGAAGGTTATGCCCAATGCCAGGAATATAGGAAGTAACCTCCATCCCGTTCGTCAGCCGCACGCGGGCCACTTTACGTAATGCCGAGTTAGGTTTCTTGGGAGTGGTGGTATATACACGAGTACACACACCCCTGCGTTGAGGACAGGCGTCAAGCGCTGGCGCCTTAGTCTTCTTCTTAATTTTCGCACGCCCCTTTCGAACCAATTGATTTATTGTCGGCATCTGTCACTCCCTCAATCTAGCATTATAGTTGCCATTTAATAAAGAAAATAATGGCCCGTCCCCGCTACTGTCATCCAACAGTCCACAAACAGAGGCGAGGTATGCCATAAACAAAGCCCGCTCTTAATACAGGTTTCATTCCGGCTTGTCAAGACCCATTGCACCTTTTATTGGAATATCGTACATAACTTTAGGCTATAGATAAAGCCCTTAACGCATACATTTTTTTTAGGCCATCTGTTAAGATATCACAGGGGGAAAAATGAATACTTTTTTGGGTATCGACGTGGGCAATACTAATACGGTTATAGGTTTTTTCAAGGAACTGGAGTTAATAAAAAGCTGGCGTATCCGAACTGAACGAAAAGCTACTGCGGACGAACTGGCCCTTTCCGTGTTCCAATTATGCCGTTTTGAAAACATCGATCCTCTATGCGCGGCTGACCTCGTGATTTCCTGCGTGGTACCTCCTCTTATTGATGAATGGCGCAGGATGTCCACCAAATATTTCCACAAGGAGGCCATTGTCATTGACCATTCCCTCAATTTGGGTATGGACATCCGGTACAAGCGCCCTTTTGAAGTCGGGCCAGATCGGCTGGTAAACGCTATTGCAGGTTTTGAAAGAACCAAACAGGCAGTCATAATTATTGATTACGGCACAGCCACCACCTTCGATTGCGTATCATCCAAAGGAGAATACCTAGGTGGAGCAATTGCCCCCGGAATCATCTTGGCCGCCGAAGCCCTTTCAAAGGGAACATCCAGGCTACCCAGGGTTGAACTTTTCACTACACCCGACTCAGCCATTGGCCAGGATACGGTTTCCGCTATCCAGGCAGGTCTGATATTTGGATTTGCTGGGCTAACTCAAGGCATATTGAAAAGGCTCACAAACGAGTATCCGGAAAAGCCCAGAATAATTGCCACCGGTGGCCTGGCACCAACAATTGGAGCATATTGTTCTGAGATAGAGGAAATCATACCGGATCTGACCATGGAAGGGCTTGCCATCTTGTATAGACGGCTTAAAAGCCTGATATAGCATAGGCAAGACAAGTTCAGTTACACTTTGGACAATATCCTGCAGTGGTCTTGAGCAGCCTGCTTATTTTACTGCTTAACTCTGATACTGAAAAAGGCTTTGCTATGAAGTCCTGAACTCCCTCGCTTTTCGCCTGCTGAACCTTGGATTTTTCTACATATCCGCTGGCAAGAAGTACTTTCACATCGGGATTCATCTCCTTTAGCCTGCGAAAAACCTCAAGGCCACTCATTCCCGGCATCATTACATCGAGGATTATGAGATCCACTTCACTTCCATGTCTTTCATAAAATTCCAGCGCACCTTTCCCATCAGCAATCGATACTGTTCGATACCCAAGGGTTTGCAACATGTCATCCAGAAGATCGCGCAAAAGAGGTTCATCATCTACCACCAGGATAGTTCCCTTACCCTTTGCCTCAATAGCGGATTCTCCGCGACTGTCTCCGCATTTCGTCAAAAGCTCCCTTTGCGTGGTTGGCCAATAAATCGTAAAAGTGGTCCCCTTTCCAACGGCACTCTCTACCTTGACACTCCCTCCATGGCTGCTGACAATGCCATATACCATGGCCAGCCCCAACCCAGTTCCTTTCCCAGGCCCCTTGGTGGTGAAAAAAGGATCGAATATCTTGGGGATATCCTCGCTAGAGATGCCACAACCTGTATCGGTCACCTTGATCATTACGTAAGAAGAAGCTGTTTTCTCATCATCATCCAATTCCACTGAAGCCCCATCGACAAATCTTGTTTCCACTGTGATTGTCCCCTGGACCTCGTCTTCATTCAGAAGTTCTATGGCATGAACCGCATTTATGCAAAGGTTCATTACGGCCTGCTCTATTTCAGCCTGGCTGCCAACCACCATGGGGATATTTTTATCCATAAACAACTCTATTGTGATCCTGCGATGGACTGTCTGCTTGAGAAGCTCTATCACGTTGGCCACACAGATATTCATGTTAACAGGGTGCTCTTCGCGATAGCCCTTTCTGGAAAAGGCTAATAGCCTTCCAGCCAGGTCCGCAGCCCGATTACCGGCCTTCTCCACTGATATTACGTACTTCCACAAGCGATCATTGGGAGAAAGCATCATTTTCATCAAAGACGCATATCCCAGTATACTGCCAAGCAGGTTGTTAAAATCATGGGCAATCCCTCCTGCAAGGGTACCGATGGCCTCCATTTTCTGGGCCTGAAGAAGCTGCGCATTCCTGGCTTCAAGCTCCTTCTGAGTCTGCCTGAGTCCTGTCACGTCATGAAGTATGTTGAGGCTGGCCGTCCTGTCATAGTCTTGTTTTACAGGTGTGCAGATAACTGAATAGGTCCGCCCGTCATGGGGACAGGTAATCTCGTGGCAAACCGTCCTATCCACCATGATTACATCGGTGTGTTTACACCATGGACATGGTGTATCGGAGGAAAAAAAGGCCTCATGACATCTTTCACCAATTGCCGAACGGCCCAGATATTTTTCCATGGCAGGATTCATGTATTCTATCTTGAAATCTGGACCACAGACATATACAAGATCCTCCATGGCCTCCACGAGAGCTTTAAAATATTCCTTTTTTTCTGTTTCCATCACCATGACACAGCCTCTTACACACCCTTACAAGTTACCTGCTCAAAAATTCCAAGGAATAATACAACTTACATTGACATATGGCAAGTGACAATAGTCACTAAGACGATTCCTTGACTTTAAATCGTCTAAAACCTCCAATAACACCTTCTAAGGGCAAGCAGATTGATCTATTCACATTCTAGGGTCTTCAACACGATATCAGCCTGTCGGCTTGCCGCATTCTGGGAGAGTTTCTCAAGGGCCCTTCTTGCTGCGGTCCCCATGGAACAACAAAAATTGGGATCCCCGAGAAGTACTCCCAGCTGTTCAACCAGGTCTTCCAGGTTCCTTACCACTCTGCCCCCCATATATCGCTTCAATATGTAACTAGCCTCTTCAAAATTCTCTGTATGGGGTCCGAACAAAACAGGACGCCGCCAGGCAGCTGGCTCCATAACGTTCTGTCCTCCCTTAGGGACCATAGAACCGCCCACATAAGCCACATCCGCAAGTCCATAAAGATCGAAAAGGGGACCGATGACATCAACAATGATTACCTGGGCTGCCGCGTCTCCTCCAGTCTCCAATTCACTCCAAAGATTGTATGAAATTCTCCTCTCATTAAGATATTTCTCTAGCCCCGGGACCCTTTCCACGTGTCTGGGTACGAGAAAAAGTGTAAGGTCTGTCCACTGGCTTCGAAGCCTTTCATAGGCCTTGACCATGATTTTCCCCTCGTCTCCCCTTATACTGCCTGCCACGACCACCTTGCCAGACGTCCTGATACCAGTTCGGTTCCTTAAAAGCTCCACACGTTTAGGGTCTGGCCTCGTCAATAGGGCTTCAAACTTTGCATTTCCGGTAACAACAATGTTTTCCTCGTCGGCTCCCAAGGCCTTGAGCCGATCTGCATGTATATCCGAAATTGCGGCGATTTTGGAAAAACCTGACAGGATGGGGCGTGTAAGCCCGCGCAGTTTTAAATATTTTGGGTAGGATCTTTCTGAGATACGTCCATTCAACAAAATCGTCTTGCAACCTGCCCGTCTGGCACTTTGCAATAGGTTAGGCCACAGTTCGGTCTCAAGGCATGCATACACCTTCGGTTTCACCGAACTGACGACCCTCTTTACGACCTGAGGAAAATCAAGAGGATAAGGTATAACTGTACACCGTCTTCCCAATGACGACAGTGCCTTGGCAAATCCAGCAGGTGTGGTTGAAGACACCAGGATACGAATCTTTTTCCCTTTCCCTTCTATGGCATCGACAAGGGCCTCGGCTACTCCCACTTCGCCAACGGAGACAGCGTGAAGCCAGAGATCGAAAGGACCGGATTCCAACACCTTTTCGGGGATATTGCCCAGTTTATATGACCAGACTCCGTCCTTGCCCTCAAGCCTGGCTAAAACCATCCACACAGGATGTGTAATAAAATAAGAAAGGCTGGTTATCTTTTCGTACAGGCCGATCATTTCAACAAAGACCCGCCTTGATCAAACACTTTATGTCTGCCCCCTAGCGGCCAATTCATAAAGTGCTATGCCCAAGGCAGCAGATACGTTTATGGAATCAATATTCCCCAAAATGGGAATTTTAACAAGAAAATCACACCGCTTTTTCACCAGGGGCCTTAGCCCGGCGCCTTCAGCTCCGACCACCAGAGCCAATGGCCTTTCACGAGGAGCATCCCACAAGAATGTTGAACCATCCGGACTCAGGCCGGCCACCCAGAATCCCATATCCTTCAATCTATCCAGGCCCTTCGCGATATTGATAACCGGACAGACCTTTATATGGGCCAAGGCGCCGGCTGAGGCCTTGACTGCCACTCCGCTCACCGGTGCCCCCCTACGGGCCTGAATCATCATGGCCTGGGCCCCGAAAGCAGCTACCGAACGTGCTATTGCCCCCAAATTCATCGGATCTTCAATCTGATCACATACTATAATCAGGGACTCATGAACATTAAATAATGTCGGAAACTCTTCCAGTTCCATCAGCCATACAGGCGCAACCCTTGCGGCCACTGACTGGTGAACCGCTCCTGCTGGCACCCCTTTTTCAACAAGATTGCCTACGGCATGCACAGGGACAATTTTTTTTTCTGCGGCTGCCAACAGCCTTGCCTGACTCTTTTTTCTGCCAAAAGAGGGAAGGATAAAGACTTCATAAACTGCATGGGGCGCAACCTTTATAAATTCCATAACTGGATGCAGGCCCCAGATTATAATGTCTTGCATCTATAAATCGTATCGTCTTCCTAACAAGCGAAAATCAGGCAGGTTGCAAAATGGGTATTTTTTCCCTTTGTGCAAGCAGCCGGGGCGTTCTCAAACGTTGAGCCACTATTATAGATATAAGCTGCTCTTTCGCTGTATCGATGTCATCATTGACAACAGCGTAATCATATTCGCTTATGGCAGCAATTTCCTGCCTGGCATTTTTGAGTCTCTTCGCTATGGTTGCCTCATCATCGCTTTTCCTGCCCCTCAGCCTTGACTCCAATTCCTGCCATGATGGTGGCAGAATGAATATCAAAACAGCCTTGGGGAAATATTCACGCACCTGCCTCGCCCCCTGGACATCTATATCGAGAAAGACATCTTTCCCATTCTTCAGAATAGATAACACATTCTCTCGACTCGTACCATAATAGTTCCCATGGACTTTGGCCCACTCGATAAACTCTCCCTTGGAAATCATCTCCTTGAAAGTGGCCTCGTCCACGAAGAAGTAGTCCCTTCCCTCCATCTCACCTGTCCGCGGTGGACGTGTGGTGTGAGACACAGAAAAAGTTATGTCACCTAGTTCTTCAAGCACCTTGCGACATAGGGTCGTCTTCCCTGTGCCTGAAGGGGCTGAAACCACGAAAAGATCTCCAGTAAACATTTTCTGAACTATATTAATTTTTTGGATCTTTTTCTTCCACCTTAGTAAGCAGATCAGCGCTAAGGCGCTGGCCAATGGTTTCTGCCTGGATGGCAGAAAGAATAATATGATTGGAATCTGTTATTATAATTGATCTGGTACGACGCCCTTGTGTAGCATCTATTAAACGGCTGTTGGTCTTAGCCTCCTCGCGAAGCCGTTTCATAGGAGCAGACGATGGATTAACTATCGCAACAACCCTTTCAGCAACTATAGAATTTCCAAAACCTATGTTAAGCAACTTGCACTTACAACTCATGACACTTACTCCTGCATACTAGCTTATTAGCTATGACTCTCCCCTTTTTTCTGTTCATAAAACAACTATTCGACAGGCCCCCCGGCAGCCCAGCAAAAACTACACTACATTTTGGACCTGTTCACGCATTTTTTCCAGCTCTCCCTTCACTTCTACAACCATGTGAGAAATAAAGGCATCAGACGCCTTGGAGGCCATGGTATTCACCTCCCTGAAGCATTCCTGCAACATAAAATCGAGTTTTCGACCAACAGTCCCTCCAGATAAAACCATCCTTTTAAACTGTTCTATATGGCTTTTTGCCCTTACTATCTCTTCTGTAATGTCAAGTTTGTCCGTCATGATAACGATTTCATGGGCCAACCTTGCCTCATCTAAGGGGATTTCCCCCAAGGCTGCCTGGACCCTTTCAAAAAGATTGCTTCTGGCCTCCTGAAAACGTTCCTTGCTGCGGGCCTCAATCTGATCTATCCTCTCCCCTATCAATGAGATCCGCTTTAATAGATCGGCCTCCAACGCCGCACCCTCCTTCTCAGACATCTCCACGGCCTTGTCCAAAAGAGATTCCAAGGGATCTTCTATTTTCTCCCAGATATGCTCTATGTCCTCCTTCTCCTCTCGTACATTTATGACATCCCTCATCAGGCTAAGTAGACTGGCCATATCCAGATCAGGACAGACCCCCACTTCATGTCCCAGCCGATTAACTGCTTCAATATATGATTTTGCAACCTCTATATCTGGCTCAAAAAACACCTTTCCAGAGGCATTGCCCTCGCATTGAACCGAAAGCTCTATCCTTCCCCTTACAAGCCTGTCCTGCACTAATTTTCGGACCCTGTCCTCCAATGGATTCATCCACTTAGGTAGCCGGATGAAAACATCGCAATATCTTCCATTGACAGATTTCAATTCCAGTACAAGAGACCACCCCTCGCCTGAAGCTTCTTCTCTGGCGAAAGTCGTCATGCTACGCAACATAAAAAATCTCCTTTATTAACTACCTCAGGCCTGTGTGACCGTGCCTCAAAACAAACCAGTCGAGCGGCCTATCACAAAAGGAACAAGGCTATTTCACCATCTCCTTCAATTTGTCCATATACCCCTTGCGTACCTGGTTCCAGAAATCAATGGCCTGCTGTGACGCATAATCAGGATAGGTCCATTCGAGGGGACGAAAGCTTCCTTTTTGAAATATGAGGGTGAGATCTGCGTACACTCCCTTGGAAAGATATATCCTATGGGTAAAATTTTTAAAGGTGGCCAGGATCAAACGCTCTGGGGTCAAAAGCCCGGGATCAATGTTCACGGTTCTCCTTCCATCCCGGCTAAACTCTTCTTCCACTTCCCTGACCTTGTACTTGACATCTACCAAAGACGCCTGGTCAATCAAAGGCTCAAATCCCACAAAAATCCTCTTTAGATCAGCACCAAATTCTCTCTCATAGTAGGTGGTCCACTCAAATGGTAATAAAGGACTCCTTTCCGAAACAGGACCATATAGTCTGGTCATGCGGTCAAGGGCCTTTTCAATATATTCTCCATGCCTGGAGAATATGCTGCATATCAGTTTTGCTGGAGGAGGCATCTTTATTACGCTCATGGCAGATCAGGACCTAAAGCAATAGCCGCTCCTTTATCTCTTCAACTGTCACAGTACCCGTACCTACCTTCCCAACCACCACACCTGCGGCCACGTTGGCAAGAAATGCTCCCTGGGAAAAATCAAGACCGCTCACCACACCAAGTGCCAGGGTGGCAATTACCGTGTCCCCTGCGCCGGTGACGTCAAAAACCTCTTTTGCCATGGTAGGAATCGAGAAAAGGCCTGCATCCTTTTCCCAAAGGGCCATACCCCTGGCCCCCATGGTTATCAACACACACTCTGCAGAAAGCTTCTCCTGAATATCTTGGATTGCCGCCTTCAGGCCATCTTCTCCATCTATTTTTCTTCCGGAAATTGCTTCGGCTTCCTTGAGATTGGGAGTTATAAGCGTAACCCCCTTATACAAAAAGGCATTTACCGGCTTAGGGTCCACGAAAAGGGGAATACCCGTTTCTGAAGATATGTCCCTTAAAAAATTCATAAGATCCGATGTGACCACCCCTTTAGCGTAATCAGAAACTATGATGCCATCTATGTCCCTGGCCATGGCCTCAACCGATCTCTTAAACTCCTCTAAAAAGAAGGAGTCCACCGGTTGCCTGCTTTCCCTGTCCACCCGCACCACCTGTTGTCCCCTGGCGACGATCCTCGTTTTCACAGTGGTTGGACGACTGGAGGAGACTACCGCATCCACGTTTATTCCTTTCTGATGCGCCAGCTCAGAAAACTTTCTTCCCATTGGATCGTCACCTATAACCCCGCCCAGGCTTACCCTGCACCCCAATGCCGTTAAATTGCCTGCCACGTTTGCAGCCCCGCCAAGCAACATGGTCTCTTGTCTTACTTCTACCACCGGGACCGGGGCCTCTGGAGAAATTCTGTCCACTTCTCCCCAAACAAATTCGTCAAGCATTACATCTCCAACCACCAACATGTGACGGGAAGGGAACAGATTGAGGGATTTCTCAAAACTCTTTTTTTCAAATCCTTGGTTCATTCTTGCTACCTGGATGGATTAAGCCGAACGGCCTCATCTATAAGCATCACTGGAATGCCATCACGAATCTCATAGACAAGATTACACTTGTGACAAATCAGGCCAGTGCCATTGTCATCGAGTACCACGTCTCCCTTGCATTTGGGACAAACCAATAACTTTAATAGCTCGGCATCCAATCCTCTTTTCATGGCAGACCTCTTTTCTCCTCTTAACTAACAGATGATGGCGTCGTAAAAAATACAAACTCCTGGGTCGTGGCACACTGCTCAATGTTCGAGACATACCGTTGCATGCCTCCGTTGGGGCACCACCACTCCTTCGTATACCGAAAATTTTTCTTAGCCATCTTTAGCGGTACGGATGGACACCTTACGAGTCCATCAGCAAAAGATAAAGTTATACTATCAGAGAGTTGTTCTTTGTAAAACCTTTCTCACCCCATCAATCACTTGATCAGGGGTGATACCAGTCATGCAGGCCCTATTGTCACATTGCCGGTTGAAACAAGGACTGCAGGGAAGCCCCAAATGGATTACCCTGTGCCCCTTTCCATAAGGACCAGTCCTCCAAGGTGCTGTCGGACCAAAAAGGGCCACCACGGGGATACCGGTTGCCGCTGCAAGGTGCATTGGCCCCGTATCGGTAGTAATGGCACAGCTTGCCCTTTTAAACAAGGCAGCAAGTGTACAAAGATCTGTCTGACCGGTAAGATCAACTATCGATTTGGTGGAACGCTCCTGTATCTCATGATAAAGCCTTTTGTCTCCGGCTCCGCCAACAACCACCGCTGTCCCGTTAAGTTCACTCACTATAAAATCAGCTACCCTTGCAAAACCTTCCGGAATCCATTGCTTCGTTTTCCAAACAGTACCAGGGATGAGACAAAAAAATGGGTCTTGAATTTTTTTCTCCCTTAATATCCTTCCTACCTTCTCTCTCTCCTCCCTACCCCAAAAAAGTGGAAACTCAGGCTCGCTCTCATCGGCACCAAGATATGAAGCCAGTCTGAGATAGCGCTTCACCGCATGCTCATCCCTGTCATAGGGAGGAAGTTTCTCAGAAAGAAACAGGGAGCTCATCTCTCTGCCGCCGGCAAATCCTATCTTACGCTGTCCATGGGCGAAACAGGTGATGAGGCCACTTTTCAGAAGCCCCTGCAGATCAAGAATAATGTCATAGGACTTACGCCTGAGTTTTTTGGTAAACTTGGCCAGTTCTGCGAAAAGTGCCGGATAGGTATGGATTTTCTTGCTAAGTTCTCCTAAACGTCGCCTTGGATAAATTATAATATCATCCAGCATGGGATGAGAGACAAGAAGGTCTGAAGCAGCCTCCCCTACCACCCAATCGATTTCAGCTGAGGTGAATTTCTTTCTGAGGGCCGCCAGCACCGAAAGGGCCTGGACCACATCCCCGATAGCGCTGAGCTTTACAATCAGTATCCGCATATACACCTACATGCTTCATAAAGATCTGACGCAATCAGATAAAGTTTCTTTTTTTCCACCTGAGAAAGGCCATCGTAGGTCTTTTTCCCATGGCCTGTAAGCACCAAAATGGGTCTTGCGCCACAGGAAAGGGCGAGCTCTATGTCGCAAGCAGAGTCCCCTATCACAAACGACGCAGCCACATCTATCTCAAAATCCTTGCACGCTTTCTCAATCATGTCTGTCTCAGGCTTTCTACACCCACACCTTGCCCGGTAAGGCGAAGTGCCATAATCCGGATGATGTGGGCAGTAATACCATCCATCCACCGAGGCTCCAGCCCTGGACAGTCTCAGCTCCATCTCTTTATGAATCATGTGAACGTCGGTCTCTTGAAAATATCCCCGGGCCACCCCTGATTGATTAGTAACCACTATAACCTTAAAACCATCCCGGTTAAGGAGAGATATCCCCTCGGCGGCACCTTTAATGAGCTGAAGATCTTCAACCCTGTGGAGATAATCCACCTCTTCATTAATAGTGCCGTCCCGGTCGAGAAAGACAGCCCTTTGTCCTAAACTTTTTCCATTATGAGAAGGCACTCTTCCAACACCTCTTCTACTTCAATCTCTTTCATACACCTGAAATCCGATTTGCACTGTCTGGCAAGGCATGGACTGCACGGCAACTCTTTCCTGACCACTACGCTTTTATCTGACCATGGCCCTGTAGTCAAAGGATTGGTAGACCCAAATATGGCTACCAACGGAATATCAAGGGCCGCTCCCACATGCATGAGACCGGAATCGTTTGTGACAAGGAGATCAAGCTGGGAAATAAGGGCCATCACCTCACCAAGGCTGGTTTTACCGGCAAGATTGTGCCCCCTGTTCCCCAAAGGGGTGCATATAACCTGGGCCGTATCAAATTCTTTGTCTGTACCAAAAACAATTACGTGAACATCATCAACCCTGTTCACAAGTTCCTTAGCGAGGGCGGCAAAACGTTCCCTGGGCCAGCACTTGGCAGGACCGTAGGCTGCACCGGGATTAAGACCTATCCACCTTACCCTCTGATTGCCAGAGAGTGTCGAAAACGTCTCTTTGGCCCATGCAGATTCTTTGGAACCGATTTCTATTCTCAATCTAGGGCTTGATTTAAAGACGGCTTCTGCAGAAGCGCCCGAGACAAACTCAGGAAATATTTTCGCAAAATAAGACACCAATCCCAGATAATAGTACACCTCATGGCGCTTACTCTTATCTTTGGGGACGGGCACCGGACATGTCAGCAGAAGGCTCCTGGCGTCAGTCCTGTAACCCACCCGTATGGGTATTCTTGAAAGCCATGGAACCAGGGCCGAATCAAAGGAGTTCGGAAAAATAAATGCTATATCAAACCCCTTTTTCTTCATCCGGTCTGAAATAGAGAGCCTTTTCCTGAACGAAGAACCTTCAACATCGTCCAGCAAAAGGATCTCATCCACGCAGGGATGATTGGAAAAGACCTGGGCCACCCATTTTTTTGCAAGCACGCTGATGTGTGCGCTGGGCAAAAGTTCCCTCAAGGCACAAAGAGCCGGAGTCGTCATGATCGCATCGCCAATCCAGTTTGTGGAGCGAACCAATATTTTTAAGGATTCTGTTTCCTTGTGATTCATTTCCTTTTTGAGAATATTTTTGCACTTTTTCAATTAATCCTGATTATGCAGGACTAAAATGATTGATTTTTCAAAAAAGTCTGACTGAAAGCAAAATTTGTCATGCATATAACCGGTCCATGAGAAAAAACAAGAAGTCATTACAAATAAATCACTCTCTTCAGGTTACAAAGGAAAATATTAACCCACGTTTAAGCGTAGAAACTGAAACTTCTAACAAATCTGTTATCACAAATAATTGACAATAAATATTTATATCTTTTTTGACTCTCATCCGTACTTTCCCACTTATTGACAACATGTACCGGTCTGTTACTATTGCCTTCTGACGACTCCATAACAAGAGGGAATCCGGTGAAAATCCGGAGCGGGCCCGCCACTGTGAGTGGGGACTGAGGCTGCAAAATGCCACTGGCCGATGTATGGCTGGGAAGGCGCAGCTTTTGGGATTATCCACGAGCCAGGATACCTCTTTATGGAGACCTTAGAGCTTTGGTGTCGGCGGGGAGCCCGGTGCCAAGGTAACAAATGACAGAACCAGGGTTTGTGCGGGCAAGACCCAGGTCCAAAGGGCCTGGGTCTTTTGTTTTTTTCGCCCCCAGGACCTCTTCCGTTGGTCACGCCTTGGCTTATTGCTGCTCCCTCCACAAACAACTTATAAAATAAGGAGGATAAATCATGTATGAAAAAGTTACCCTGTTAATTGGTGTCATTTTTTTGACCACGATTCTCTTTTCCACCCAGACTGTTCACGCAAATAGCCAGGGGGTCCTTCGTTTCCTGAAGCCAGAATACAGAAAAGGTAATCCGGCCATAGTGCTCGTGGCCTTTGGTACGAGTACAAAGGCCCAGGTGACCTTTGATCACATAGATGAGGAGGTCAAAAAGGCATTTCCCGGTTATGAGATAAGATGGGCCTTCACATCCAAGATCATAAGGGACAAGATGAACAAAAAATTCATTAAACAGGGCAAGCACAAAAAGCTTTACAGCCTGCCGGAAACCCTTGCGCGTCTCGAGGCCGACGGTTTCAGAAAGGCTGTGGTCCAGTCTCTCCACATCTTTCCGGGAGGGGAGTATGTTCACATGCAGCGCCAGGCCAACGGGAGTTCCATGCAAATCGCAATAGGTGAACCGGTGCTTGCTACGTGGGAAGACACCATGCATCTTCTAAAGGCAATCTCAAAGGACATGCCCAAACAAGATGAAGGATGCGCTGTACTTGCAGGCCATGGCACTCCGAACACCTATTATTCGCCGTCAACCGCGGTATATCTCGCATTGGATCGCTTGCTCCAGACCCATTACCCCAATGTCTTTCTCGGAAGTGTTGAAGGAGTACCAGACCGGAAAGATGCCCTGGACAAGGCAAAGGCCTATCCTTCAAACAAGGTAAGGATCATCCCATTCATGCTTGTTGCCGGGGACCACATCATGAATGACATCATGGGAGAAGAGCCGGATGATGAAGGGATCCCCTCCTGGGCCATGGAACTTCGGGCAGCAGGCAAGGACGTGGAATGCCCTACGGTAACCGTAGACGGACAGACCTATTACAAGGGCCTTGGATTCTACGATGAAACAATAGAGATTATTATCGAACACATCAAACAGGCATTGGGAGATTTTGAATAATTTTTTATGAAAGCGGGTCTTAATGCTCTTAACTGGCTGGCCTCTGTTATTGCGCTCGCCCTTTCCCTGTTGCTGCATGCCCATCCTGCATTATCAGGGCAAAGATGCATCGTGGATGACATGGGTGCGCAGATATGTCTCGAGAGGCCAGCCAGAAGGATCATCGCTCTTTACGGCGCGTATAATGAAATAATCACTGACCTTGGCATAGAAGACCGGTTGATCGCCAGGACCAAGGCGGATACCAGCCCTAAATCTATTCTTTCAAAACCCTGCATAGGCACCCACATGCGCCCCAACGTAGAGATGGTGCTTGGCCTGAGGCCAGATCTGGTCATTCAAGGGGCCGGCAGAAAGGATGCCATGATAGCAGTAAACCAGATAGCGAGACACGGTATACCTGTAGCCATATTCAACCCCAGAAGTTTTGAGGAGATGTTCTCTGTCATAGAACGGATCGGCATGCTTACCGGGAAAAGTCGAGAGGCCAAGGAACTAGTCATTTCTCTTAGACAACGGCTTAACCGCGTTGCGAAAAGGATAAATGGGCGCAGCCGTCCATGGATCTTCTTTGAAGTCCGCCACCCCAATCTCCTTGGAGCAGGTGGAGACTCCATTGTGGAATCAATTATCCAATGGGCTGGTGGCCAAAACTGCTTTGGATCAGTGGAAAAGAAACTTGTCCGGGTGGACATGGAGGCACTTATACAGTGTAACCCGGATTTTTACCTGGTTCAAAAGGGCCCAATGAACAAAAATCCAGTTCCTCCACAAAAAAGGCCAAATTTCCAGATATTGAAGGCAGTTAAGAAGAATAATATTCTATATGTGGATGAAAAAATGTTTTCAAGACCAACACCAAGGACAGTAACAGCAGTGGAAGAGCTTTCTCGCTGGCTCCACCCACAGCCAGAAGACATATCAAAGTGAAGGGCTTTGTAATAGCCGCCCCACAAAGCGGGGCAGGCAAGACTACCATCAGCCTTGCAGTTATGGCCGCCCTGAGGGCCAGGGGCCTGAATGTCCAGCCCTTTAAAGTTGGACCGGACTTCATAGATCCAGGGCACCATTCCATTGTAACCGGCAACCATTCTTGCAACCTGGATGGCTGGATGCTCTCCAGGCAGACCAACCAAAGACTCTTCGCCGAATACAGCCAGGGGGCTGACATTGCAGTCGTGGAAGGAGTCATGGGGCTCTTTGACGGGTCAGACGGAAAGAGTGAAGATGGTTCCACTGCCCAGATGGCAAAATGGTTAAAACTCCCTGTGGTACTCGTCGTAGACGCACGGTCCATGGCAAGAAGCGTGGCCGCCCTTGTTCATGGTTTCAAGACATTTGATCCAGAGCTGAAAATCCCATTCGTGATATTGAACAAGGTGGGAAGTAAGAGACACCTTGATTATTTGAAAGACGCACTTTCCGAGATCAAGGACTTAAAGGTACTTGGAGGTATTCCCAGGGAAGAGGAAATCACCATCCCGTCACGTCACCTGGGCCTTGTCACATCCCAGGAATTTCTCTTTGACAAAGAAAGAATCAGATCTCTCGCCGCTTTCATTGAAAAGCACCTCACGCTCGACCTCCTCCTTGAATCATTGGAACCAATAGATACTTCTGAAGCGGTTCACATGAAGGCGGGCAAGAACAGGGTGCGCATAGGAGTGGCAAGGGACAAGGCCTTTTGTTTTTATTACGAGGAAAACCTGAGACTTTTGGCCGCCCATGGCGCCGAACTCGTAGAATTTTCCCCCCTGTCTTCCAAAAGACTTCCGAAAGACCTGGACGCAATTTATATTGGAGGCGGCTATCCAGAGGTTTTTGCAAGTACACTTGCCGCAAACAATAGCCTGCTTAAGGATATACGGGCTGAAGCCGCCTCCGGCACTCCCATCTATGGCGAATGCGGTGGACTCATGTATCTTTCCAAGGCCATCATGGATGCCAATGGACAAAGGCATGAGATGTGCGGTCTGCTACCCTTTGAGGTCAGAATGCTCAACAGACTTAAATCATTAGGTTATCGAGAGGCCAGGCTGGTCCGTGACACATTCCTCGGACCAGCTGAAACCAGAATAAGGGGACACGAGTTTCATTACTCTGAAATCGTTGATCCCCCTTTACAAGGGACAAGAACCTTATATGACCTTACCGGACGTAAGGGGATGATATCAGGGGATACTGGATATGTAAGGGGAAATGTCATTGCAAGTTACATCCATCTTCATTTTGGCAGCAATCCAGATGTCCCGCTCAATTTTGTAACATATCTTGTCAGGAGAAAATATGAAGGAGCCAATATGGCAGCCCAGGGCGATTGAAGAAGAGAGTTTCAGACGGATCGACAAAACTGTTGGCAGTGAGACTATCAAACGCTTCAGTCAGCTGGAGTGGCCAGTTGTAAGACGCATTATCCATACCACAGCGGATTGCCAGTTTGCCGACCTCACCCGCATCTCCCATGGGGCGGTGGAGGCCGGGATTAACGCGCTCTTAAATGGTGAGCCAGTAGTAACAGATACCCGGATGCTGGAAGCTGGTATTTCTACCGGAAGACTGGACCAATTAGGGGTCAAGGTCCATTGTTTCATTAACGATCCGTGGGTAAGGGATGAGGCCAAACGCATTTCCATCACCAGATCCGCTTTATCCATGGACAGGGCGGCAGGCCTGCTTGATGGACAGGGGATAGTTGCCATAGGGAACGCTCCGACAGCACTGTTGCGCCTGATCTACCTTTTGAAAGAGGGAAAAGTTCGCCCGTCGCTCATCGTTGGCATGCCTGTGGGCTTTGTAAGTGCTGCGGAATCAAAAGATCTTCTCGTTGATTGCAACTGTTCATTTATCACTGCAGTCGGCCCAAAGGGTGGCTCACCGGTTGCCGCCAGTGTAATAAATGCGCTTGCCATCATGGCACTTCAAAGGAAAGGGAATTAGTACAGATAAAATGATTAAGAAGGAAGGCACACTATACGGAGTAGGAGTTGGTCCAGGAGATCCGGAGCTCATAACGCTCAAGGCGATCAAGGCCCTCAGGGAAAGCACGAAAATTTTTGCTGCCTCATCAAGCAGGAATGAATACTCCATTGCGCTTAATATCGTAAAAAAACACATTGATATCGAAAAGGTAGAGCGACTCGGTTTCCCCATGACCAGGGACAGGAAAGAATTAAAAAGCGCTTGGGAGGACAACGCAAAAAGGGTGCTCGAGGTATTGGCAAAAGGCGAAAATGCGTCGTTTATAACCCTGGGTGATCCCCTCACCTACTCCACATTCGGATATCTTTTAAAAACGGTAAAAAAACTCGAGCCAGGGACAAAGATCAGGACAATTCCAGGCATAACGTCCTATAATGCTGCAGCGGCCAAGGCCAACACCATAATCGTCGAGGGCGAGGAGTCCTGTTACATCGTGTCAGGGGCAAAGGGCGGAAACAAATTAAAACAGGTCATAGAACAAACGGATAATGTTGTGATATTAAAAACCTACCGTTACTTCAATGATATCTACAGGACCATAAAGGAACTTGATCTTTCTGATAAGACCATCCTTGTTAGCAGATGCGGGCTTGAAGGCGAAAGGGTTGTCAAGAATCTGTCCGACCTCAACGGTGAAGAAGAAATGCCCTACCTGTCACTGGTGATCATAAATAAAAACAAAAACGGTGGATGTTGAGGGCCACTGTCTCATGACCGGGAAAGAAAAGAAAAAAAAGGGACTAAGGTGGGGATTTTCCACAGGGACAGCGGCATCTGCCGCCGCCAAGGCAGCAGTGTCGTGTCTTATGGGCAAAAAGGTGACGAACAAAGTAGCCGTTACCCTTCCCGGCGGACGAACCATCATGATACCCATAGAAACAATCTCAAAAAACAGCGGATCATGCCAATGTACGGTCATCAAGGATGGAGGAGATGATCCAGACGTAACCCATGGTGCTCAGATTGGTGTGAGGGCAAGGATCATTTCTGTAATCGACAGGCAGCATCCCATCCTAATAAAGGGTGGGGAAGGGGTAGGAACGGTGACAAAACCTGGACTTCCGATTCCTCCCGGACAGCCGGCCATAAATCCAGTCCCTAGAAGGATGATATACCAGGCTGTAAAGGAGGCAGGAGCTACCCTTGCGAACAGGGAAAACCTCAGCTTTGAGATAGAAGTATTTGTTCCTAAAGGTGAAGAGCTTGCCAGGGAGACCTTAAACCCCCGCCTCGGCATAAAAGGAGGAATCTCAATACTTGGGACCACAGGACTCGTAAAGCCATTTTCCCACGGTGCCTACCGTGCCACCATATATGCCGCACTCAAGGTCGCAAAGGGTTCTAATCTCAGGGAAATAATCTTTACCACAGGGACTACCAGTGATCGCATCGCCCAGGCCCTCTTTCCTGATCTGCCTGAAGAGGCATTTGTTCAGATGGCCGACTACGTGGCCTTTTCCATAAGGCAGGCGTCAAAAATGGGTTTTAAGGGCATCAAGGTAGTCTGCTTCATTGGAAAGGCGTTAAAAATGGCCCAGGGCCTCCATCACACCCACGCATCAAGCGGCGAAATAGATCTCAACCTATTGGCCAAGTGGACCTTGGAGGTTACAGGCGACAGATATCTGGCAAAGGAAATTACCAAGGCCAACACTGCCAGGGGGGCACTGGAACTTTTAAAGGGGGCCAATGCATTGGATGTGGTCGCACGGGTAGGATCAGGTATGAAAAAGGCCCTGAACAAATATATTGTTGAGCCATGCCATATCGAAGTAACGATTCTCGATTTTTCAGGCACTGTTTTGTGGAAGTCCCTTGATATGTAACCGGCATGATTCACAATCCAAGAAAATCCAGTGGGCAGACATGAAAAAATTTTCAGACCAGGGACAACAGCTGGGCGCAAACAGGATTTTGGCGATATTATCAAATGAATTCGCCGTGATGTGATAGGATGTCCATGAATAGGACGGGGCACAAGGACATGATACCGATACATGTGATAGGGATGGGGATGTCCTATGACGATCTCACCCCTAACCATTTGAAACTCATCAAAAAGGCCAAAGTCCTTGTAGGGGGAAGAAGGCACCTTGATCTTTTCCCTGAACATCCGGCTGAAAAAATTCGCATTGGCAAGGGCTTTCGAAACGTCCTGTCTGATCTCAGGCAGATAGCCAAAAGCAAACAGGTAGTGGTCCTGGCATCGGGAGATCCGCTTTTTTTCGGCATAGGACACCATATAATAGAGATATTCGGCCATGAAAATGTACGCATTCACCCGAATATAACAGCCATGCAGGCTGCCTTTGCCCGAGTTAAAGAGACATGGGACGATGCACGTGCAATAAGCCTACATGGAAAAAGGGGATGGGATGAACTTGTAACTAATATAGGCCAGCACAACAAACTCGTAGTGTACACTGATCCCGGGCATCCGATCTCATCTATTGCAGAACTCCTGGTGAAGTTTGGTTTTCCTGATGCCAGGCTTTACATCTTGGAGGACATTGGTCTTCCTTCTGAAAAGGTCTCGTTCATGAGCGCAAAAGAGGCCATGGACAAAGAGTTTTCCCAACTGAATGTGGTAATAATCAACCCTTTTGCGGACCAAGGTCCGAAAGGGCACACAACTAGTTGTCACGATAAGAATCCCGCAGGGGATACTACTTTAAGAAGTGATAAAAACAGGCTGCCATCCTGGAAAACGCTGCAGCGGTTACATGGTTTCGGTCTTTCAGATGACCTTTTTGTCCATGAAGGGGGGCTGATCACCAAGGGAGAGGTAAGGGCTGTCGTGTTATCAAAGCTCTCCCTTTTTCCTGACAATATTTTGTGGGACGTAGGTGCTGGTTCGGGCTCGGTCTCCATTGAGGCCAGCAAGTTTTTGACTAACGGCATGGTATATGCCATTGAAAAGGAAAAAAAACGGGCTGACCATATAGAAGAAAACAGAAAACGTTTTTTTCGTACCAATCTGCGCGTGGTACCCGAAAAGGCACCTGATTGTCTGGACAGGCTTCCCAAACCCCACAGGGTCTTCGTAGGAGGAGGCGGTGAACAGGCGGGAAAGATCGTTACCAAGGCCCTTGAACGAATGGATGAACAGGGAGTACTGGTGGCTACGGGCGTTTTGTTGGAGACATTGACGGAAATCACCAGGGCCATAAGGGCCGCAGGCTGGTCACATGAGCTCATCCAGATCCAGATAAGCAGGAGTGTTCCTCTGGGAAAAGGCAACTATCTCAAGGCATTAAATCCAGTCTGGATAATAACAGCAACTAAGAATCTTTGGTAAGGTAGAAAATGGAACCCAACATGAAGGAAAAGGTCTATCCGGTGACTTTCATTGGCGCTGGACCAGGAGACCCTGAACTGATTACGGTCAAGGGGCAGAGGGCCCTTATGGAGTCGGACGTAATTTTTTATGCCGGCTCCCTGGTGAACGAAACCATCCTGCGATGGGGCAAAAAAGAGGCCGTGAAGATCAATACTGCATCCATGGCCCTCAACGAGATAGTGGATGGGATAACGACCGCATACATGGAAGGCAAAAGGGTTGCCAGGCTCCATTCGGGAGATCCCGCCCTCTACGGGGCAATCCAGGAACAGATACGGTTGCTAAAAAAAGCCGGGGTGAAATACAAGGTTATACCAGGGGTTTCCGCATCTTTTGCCGCAGCTGCATCCTTGGGCATTGAGCTAACCATTCCAGAGGTGACCCAGACCGTAATACTCACCAGGGCATCTGGCAGGACTCCTGTGCCAGACAAGGAAAAACTGTCCTCACTGGCTTCTCACCGGGCGACCCTGGCACTTTACTTGAGTGTTCAACAGGTTGAAAAAATAGCTAAAGAACTTGCCGAAGCCTATGGAGAGGATTTCCCTGTTGCAGTCGCTTACAGGGTTAGCTGGGAGGATGAACAAATCATACTGGGCACCCTCAAGGATATATCCCAAAAGGTGAAAGATGCCGGTATCACACGTCAGGCACTCATCCTGGTAACCCCTGGACTCAGAGAAGGGGAGGATGAGACCAGGTCTAAGCTCTACGATGAAAAATTCAGTCATGGATATAGAAACACCACCTGAGACGTGGATTACAGCGCTTACTGAACAGGGGGCAAGGCTCGCCCTTCAGATCAAGAAACATCTTGAAGGATCAAGATGTTTCTTACCTGAACGTCTTGATTACATGGATGCCAGTGCGGAATATTTTAAAAAATTTCAGGAAATAGCGGAAAAGGCCTTTTCCAATAAAAAGAACCTTGTATGCGTGATGGCAGCTGGAATCGTGGTGCGTACCATAGCTCCCCTGATGCAGGGCAAAGATGTTGACCCAGCAGTAGTTGTCATGGATGAAAAAGGGAAGTTCGTCATAAGCCTCCTTTCCGGTCATCTTGGAGGGGCCAACGAACTTGCCGTAAGGGTTGCCGCCATAACCGGTGGCACTCCTGTCATAACCACGGCAACAGATGTAAATGACCTGCCCGCCATAGATTTGTGGGCAAAAAAAAGGGGGTTGGCCATAGAGAACCTTTCTGCCATCAGGGAAATAAATCTGGCCTTCCTGGAAAAAAGAGTCGTAGGTCTTATAGACCTGGATGGACGATTCGCGCCTGAACTTAAAATATTGAAAGGGGCCAGGATAAACGAGGTCAATATTGACAGGGTGTATCAATGGAAGGGACCCGGTATATACATAGGCTGTGAGACATTAACACCAGGGGCAGGCTGGCTCATTCTGCGACCCAGATCCCTTGTTCTGGGCATAGGATGCAATCGGGGGACCACGGCCTTGGAAATCCTGGAATTTATTCATGGGACCATGAAGGCCCATCATCTTTCGCCAAAATGCATCGGTTTAATGGCTACTATTGACGCCAAAAAGGACGAAACTGGCCTGATCAGGGCTGCCAATGAACTTGGAGTAGAGATAAAATGGTTCACCGTAGAGGAATTAAGAAAGATAACCGTACCCAATCCCTCGGAGACAGTAATCCATCACATGGGGACGCCGAGTGTGTGCGAAGCGGCTGCGATCAAGGCGGCAGGGAGTGGGAAGCTTCTTCTCCCAAAGAAAAAAAGCCCAAATGTAACGCTAGCAGTGGCAAAGGCGTCATATATGTGACGAGTATCGGTCCTGGTTCCCCGCAATACATGGCTCCCAGAGGGTTTGAGGCCCTGCAGGAGGCCGAAGTCATAGTCGGTTACAAGACCTACATAGAGCTGATAAAAGACATTGTCCCTGACAAAGAAATCCTGTCAACCGGCATGAGAAAGGAGATGGAAAGATGTATTGCCGCCGTGGAGGAGGCATGCAAGGGACGCAAGGTGGCCATTGTTTCCAGCGGTGATGCCGGGATATATGGAATGGCTGGCCTTGTCCTTGAAATATGCCTGGCAAAAGGGCTTACGATATCATCTAAGACGACCCAAGGAGACTGTGATATTTATTTGGAGGTAATTCCTGGCATCCCAGCCCTTTGTGCAGGAGCGGCACTTTTAGGGGCACCTTTGATGCATGACTTTGCCTCTATCTCCTTAAGCGATCTGTTGACCCCATGGGAACTAATTAAAAAAAGGGTTGAACATGCGGCAAAGGCGGATTTCGTTCTAGTCATATACAACCCCAAAAGCAAAAGGCGGGACTGGCAGCTGGACGAGGTACAGCGGATTTTGCTTGATCATCGCACTCCTGAGACCCCGGTCGGGATCGTACAAAAGGCCATGAGAAAAGGAGAAGAGGTCACCATTACAAACCTTCGTGAATTCACTGCCCACCCGGTGGACATGCAAACCATAATTATTATTGGAAACTCAAAAAGCTATGCTACAGATGCGTTTATGATAACTCCCAGGGGTTATTTCGAAAAATACGATCCCCAAAAGTACACATAAAATTCTTCGCTATGGAGCTGTGCCTCCGAAAGTGACATGATCCCCAAAAGGCAAAAAATATTTTCAACGTCTTTCGGCCAACACCTTTATTATTTTCTGTGCAAGCAAGGCTGGCGTGTAGGGTTTCTTTATAAACCTAGCCAATTTCAGCTGGTTTGCCTTTTCATATAAATCCTCTTCACTATATCCGCTGGATAGGAATATTGGTATATCCGGACGGATTTCATGGATATTTTTGGCTGTTTCAACACCGTCCATATGTGGCATCGTAAGATCCATGATAATAACATCTATCTGTTCAAGATCCTCCTCAACTATTTTCAGGGCATTTCTTCCATCTTCAGCAGTAATGACATTAAAACCACAGCCATCAAGAAATTCTTTGGCAAGCACCCTGATCATCTCCTCATCATCCACGATCATTACAGTGCCTTTTACCGAAACGCCCCCTTTGTTAAGGGACTCTTCAACAATATTGACCGCACTGATATCCTTTTTCACTGGCAAGAACACTGTAAACGTCGTTCCGAGACTTGGCCTGCTGCGAACTGTTATGATGCCTTCATGACTTCTGACAACCCCCAAAACAGCGGCAAGTCCCAAGCCCCGGCCGGTGAACTTGGTCGTAAAAAAGGGATCAAATATCTTTGGGAGTGTTGCTTTGTCCATTCCCCTGCCATTGTCAGTCACCTCCAGGAATACATACACTTCATCCGGCCTGATTTCGCCGTAAATAAAATCATGTTCCTTTGGAGCTTCTCCGCTTTCCAATAATCCTGTTCTTACAATTATTTCTCCCTCTTCTCCTTCAAGGGCTTCTGATCCATTAACAACAAGATTCAAGATGATCTGTTTTATATAGTTGCTATCGGCCTGTACCAGAGGCAATGCTGCGGCAAGCTCGTAAACCAGCCTGACCTTTTTGGACATAGCGGCCTTCATAAACTCTGTAAGTTCCTTTACCTGCTGATTGAGATCCAGGGTATGTACCATGTATCTGCCCTTTCCAGAGTAGGCCAACATCTGGTTGGTTAACACGGCAGCCTTCTTGGATATCCGGGCTATTGATTCTATATTCTTCCTGGCAGGATTATCTTCAGGGAGTTTCATCAAGGCTAGATCTGAGTTTCCCAGAATGCCCGTGATAATATTATTAAAATCATGGGCGATTCCGCCGGCCATCACGCCAAGGCTTTCCTGCTTCTGGGCCTCACGAAGCCGCTCCTCCATTTTGCGCCTTTCTTCCTCGGCTTTTTTATACGCGGTAATGTCCTTTGCCGTTCCCATGGCAGCGGGTTTGCCTTCATAGTTTATGAGGCCTACGTTTATGCTAACATGCAAACGGGTGTTTCCATCCTTGTGTAAAAGACAGAGCTCATATTCCTTTGTTACATCATCCCCGGCCATCCTCCGTGAATGCAATTCCAAAAGCCATGAACGATCCTCTGGGGCTATGAGCTTATCTAGGGGCATACCAATACATTCCGGGGCCTCGTATCCCAACATCCTGGCCCCGGCCTGATTGATGAATTTTACTTTCCCGTCCTGGACCACAAAAACCACATCCTGCATCCGCTCAACAAGTGTACGATACTTTTCTTCAGATTCCTTAAGAGCCCTTTCTATCCTTTTCCGTTTGGAAATATCTCGGTATATTTCCACGTAACATACCACGTTGTTATCATCATCCAGCACGGGGAACGCAGAAAGTTCAACGTCCAATCTCTTGCCATCCTTTGTACGGGTGGTCAGTTCTCCACGGAAGGAAGGGAAATTGGCCAGATGGCGGGCCACGGTACGGAAGAATTTTTCACCAAGATGGACTGCAGGGGTCTTTCCCCTCAGCTCTCTTTCGGAATAGCCAAAAAGCCTGGTAAATTCCTTATTATGTTCAAAATATTTCCCCAGCGAGTCCAGAATGGCAATGGCATCGTTTGCATTTTCAAAAAGGACCTTGTAACGGGTAAGGGTTGCGTTAATCTCAGACAACATTAGTATTTAATCCATTCAGTAACGTAGTAATTAATATCATCATGATAAAAACTTATTTTTATGTCAAACAAATTTGATGAATTTGCCAAAACTCCATTGTTCCTCCCAAGACGGTCATACGAACAATTCGTGTAAGGAGTGGTGTCTTTTTAGATACAAAGCACCCGGGTGGCATGTGGAAAGCTCAGAGGCCAAATGCTATCTACTTTCGTGCAGGACAAGATGACTGAACTGGAAATATTAAAACGATTAGCACTTTCTTTGACCATCGGCCTCTTGATCGGAACCGAAAGAGGATGGCATGAACGCTTATTAAAGGAAGGGACCAGGGTCGCAGGGATACGCACCTTCGGTCTTATAGGCTTTCTAGGCGGACTGACAGCACTGTTGTCCCACGGGGGAAACCCGGTTTTCATCAGCCTTGGCTTCTTTGGCTTTATCCTGATTGTGATAGCAAGCTACATCAAGAGTACAAGGGACCAAAACCAGGATGTTGGGACCACCACGGAAATGGCCTCTCTTGTGACGTTCCTGCTTGGAGCAACAGCCGTAATAGGCCACCTATCAATAGCCGCTTCAGGGGCCGTTGTCACGGTCCTTGTGCTGGGAACCAAACCGTTGCTTCACGGATGGCTAAAAAGGCTTGAGGGAAAAGAACTGGCAGCAGCTGCAAAACTTCTGCTCATATCCGTTGTCTTGCTCCCCATTCTGCCAAACCGGGGTTATGGTCCATGGCAAAGCCTCAATCCATACGTTATCTGGTGGATGGTGGTCTTGGTGGCAACCATATCCTTTGCAGGATATATTGGCGTCAAGGTGGCTGGCCCCAGGATTGGGATACTACTTACCTCGATATTAGGGGGGCTTGTCTCATCAACTGCACTTACACTCACTTTCTCTAAAATCAGCAGGAAAAGTCCCAAGCTTTACGGTCTCATGGCTGCTGGGATAGTGGCTGCCTCAGCTACCATGTTTCCCAGAATATTGATGGAGGTCGGAGTTGTAAACAGGAGTCTGCTGCCCAACCTCCTTCTTCCCATGGGAATCATGACTATTGCATCCTATATGGCGGCCATAGGCCTTTGGTACTTTTCTAGGGACAGAGTAAAGCCAGAAGGTCACTGGCTTGATAATCCCTTGGAATTGACAACTGCGCTACAGTTTGGAGCCTTGCTTGCCCTGATCATGTTCCTGGCAAAGGCAATGAAGGCGTGGCTTGGAAACTCCGGACTTTATTATCTCTCGGCAATATCAGGTATTACGGATGTAGATGCCATCACACTTTCTCTCGCCCAGATGGCAAAACTGGACCTTGATGCAAATACCGCTGTGACAGGAATTGTTCTGGCAGCAACGGTCAACACAGTGGTAAAGGGTATAATGGCCTCGGTGTTTGGAGGAAAAAAAATGTTCCTGGCAGTAGGTTTGCCATTGACCTTGATTGCGGGATTAGGATTTACAACCCTCTACATGATCCTCAATTGAGCATTTAAATTTCTACAAACTCAATAAGCTCCACCAATCCAAAATAGTGTCTATCACTGCCCTAAAACCATATCCCAGACCTGCCTTACCCTTTCTGCCTCCTGATTGAAACGTGCCTTGTCTACCCGGTGCGATACCTCCTCAAGGCTCAGCCTGTTGATCTCCTTTCGATACCTCAAATATGCATTCCTGAGATCCTCAGCGGCATCCGTGTCGATCAACTCTCTCTCCTTCATCTGGTTCAACAAGACGAGACAATTGGTATATTCCACTATATCTGGATGATTGCATGCTTCTTTCAAAACCAGGTATTGAACAACAAATTCTATGTCTATTAAACCACCTGGATCATATTTTATGTCAAAAAGGCCTGTATCTTTCGAACCAAGATTTTTGGAAACAGTATCCTTCATATCTTTGATAGCGGCCTTCAACTGGTGGGGATCACGCTTGGCACACAGGATATCCCTTCTGACCTTTTTAAATTCATCCCTCAAATCAGGATCCCCTGCCACAAAACGTGCCCTTACCAGGGCCTGATGCTCCCATGTCCAGGCATGACTTCTTTGATATGAATGAAACCCTTTCATACTACTGACCAGGACTCCGGATGCGCCATCCGGCCTAAGCCTCATGTCCACCTCATAAAGGATACCCGCAGAAGTCCTGGCTGTTAGAATATGAATCATTCTCTGCCCGACTCTAGTAAAAAACTCTACCCCGCAACCTTTGCCAGAGCTTTCGTGGAGAAAGACCAGATCGAGATCCGAACCGTACCCAAGCTCCCTGCCCCCAAGCTTACCGTAGCCAATCACACAAAATCCACGGGGCGTTCCATATTCCCGATCATTCAAGCCACGCCGCTTTGCCAAATGGCGCCAGGAAAGTTCAAGGGTCTCGTTCAATACTACTTCAGCCACATCGCTGAGACTTTCTCCCACTTGCTCTACTCCAAGGGGTCCTGAAATGTCAGCGGCCGCAATCCTCAGCATACTGGCCTGCCGAAAATGCCTCAATTCATCCATCTGAAACTCCAGGTCATCGTCACCAGAGCGGTAGATGGCCCCTTTCAGACTGCTCTCAAGCTCCCTTCTGTCAGGTGGATTAAAAAGGGTCCTGGGATCGATAAGTTCGTCCAGCAATATGGGGTGTTGGGAAATAAGCCTTGCTATCCAGGCGGCCTTGTCGCACAGCTTTACCAGATTTTCCAAGGCTGAAGGATTCTCCAGCAAAAGGGACAGATAGCAATCCCTCCTGCCAATGGCCTCAATAATAGAGAGTATGCGTTTTAGGCTTTCTTCCGGATGATTCGCATGTAAAAAGGCTGATTCGAGTTTTGATATCAGCCTTTCCAGGAGCTCTTTCCCGCTATATCCCAAGGTCTGGACTTTTCTGCTCTTTTTAAAGTCCTCAAGAAGCCTCACCACCTTATGCGGGTCATTGAAACCAAGATCCTTAAGTCTCCTCCATACATCTTCATCCACTGAGGCCCCAATCCATATCGCTGAAAAAGCATTAGAGCCGGTTGCAGTCCCACCTCTATCGGATGGTGCAAAGAGCTCCTCAAAATGGGTATGAACCAAGTCCATCCGGCTCTTCAACTCTGCATAAAACTGGTCCCAGGAAGGAAATCCCATGGATAGGGCGAGCCTGAGTCTTGAGTCCTCATCCTTGGGCAGTGTGTGGGTCTGCTGATCGTTGTATTCCTGTAGCCGGTGTTCTGTATAACGCAAAAAACGGTAACTCTTCTTCAGAAATGAACACACTTCGCCGGGCAAAAGTTCCATCTCACCCAGCAGGGTTAAAACGGTCTGTATCTCCCGTGCCTGAAGCTCAGGTATCCTTCCTCCCCTTATCAGTTGAAAGGTCTGCCCTATAAACTCTATCTCTCTTATACCGCCCTTGCCCAATTTGATATTTTCCAGGACTCCTTTCTTATGTACCTCCTCCTCGATCATCTGTTTCATCTGCCTCAGGGATTCAAAGGCCCCAAAATCCAAATAACGTCTGTAGACAAAGGGTCTCATTATTTCTATCAATCGAGCTCCTTCATCCAGATCACCCGCCACCGGCCTTGCCTTTATGAACGCATACCTTTCCCATTCCCTTCCATGAAGCTGGTAGTACTCCTCCATCCCGTCAAAGGAAAGAACCAAAGGGCCGCTTTCTCCAAAGGGCCGAAGCCGGGTATCCACTCTAAACACGAAACCTTCTTCGCTATTGGCCCCTAGCTGTGAGATCAATTTCCTGGCAACGCTGGTAAAAAACTCATCGTTGGTAAATTTTTTTTGGGAAAGAGATGTATGACCCTGCTCAGGATATGCAAATATCAAATCGATATCAGATGAAAAGTTAAGTTCTCCGGCCCCAAGTTTTCCCATCCCAAGGACCACCAACCCCTGATCCCGGCCATCGTTCCCCCTGGGGTCTCCTAATCTTTCCCTTTCCCACTCACATAGATGGGAAAGCGCTCTATTGAGACAGGTTTCAGCCAGTAAGGTGAGGTCACGCATGGTTTCGTCAAGACTTGCCCAGCCAGCCAGATCTCTCCACGCAATCCTTATCATCTCCCTTCGTCTAAAACGCCTCAGCTGTGACGAAAGGCCCCTTTCATCCTTTACTTCACTCAGAAATTTACGGGATGATTTATGAAAATCATTCTTGTGGTAACCCTTGAAAAGATCCCCTGTAACCAACAAATCACAAAAAATATGCGGATCACGGAGACAACTTTTGGATACGAAAGGGCTGAAGACAAAGACTGGGATGGCGCTTTGCCCTACCCTCTTATCCCTCACCAGAAGCTCCTTTTGTGGAACTGCGGCATCAAGAAGCCTTTCCCAGACCTCTTCACCCAACAGCCTCAAATGATCAGGTAATGTAGAATGCTTGATTGTCATAGGCTCAAACTGGCCCGCTTCAACTCTTCCTGCACACAGGGAAATCCTCCGGAAAGAAACCTAGTTCACTATCCGCCTATTTCTTTTGATACCATCTGCCTTTTTCGTCCTGCAACCAATGACCAGGAAGGGCTATTGAGGCTACTTTCTTGGCTCGTCTCCTGCCAACCACCTCTACCGGTACGCCTGTCTTCCTGGCTATGGCTTCATAAACCAACCTGCGATCCCTGTTTTCTGCCTCAATCACATCGGCATGTTCCTTGACGCTGCCCAAAAAAGCAAGATAGCCGGTATTGGTCTCTCCTATAATCCCTTTTGCCTTGAGTTCATTTATTACTGGCAGCCGTGCCTTCATCCTGGCCTTTATGTCCTGGGCCTGGGAAAGGCCAGAAGCCAAAGTTATAACGCCTAAAACCAATACCCATACACATATATATTTCATCGCATGGCCTTTCATCATTACCTCCTGTTTCATCATATTTGAACTCATTGTCCTTCTGCCTGTTGGCCGTTGTCTATATCCTTGAAGAAATCATCAAGGGCCCTGTCCACTTTCACATTGACATCGATGGTTATATGGATTGGCTTTATCTCAACTGGTTTAAGTTCCACCTCGTGACGTGTACAAGAGATGAGAGTAGCGGACAAAAAAAACATCACCAACAGCCTCAACATAAATATTCTCACAAAACACCTCCTTTCACTTGTTCCATGTTTCAATTCACAATGTCTTTAAGCCTCATGCCATATCTAAAGATATCATCCAGGGGCAGATTAAAATTTATATCCAGCAAAAGGGGCTGCATTATTCCGCCTTTCGAATCAGGGGCAATCCTTACCATACGGCCTGATGTCCTGTCATATCTGAATGGCAGAGGCTTGGCAGGACGCCCATCCAGTTTCATAGTCAACTTCAGCTGATCTCCCTCTGTCTTGAAAAGGAGTTTGGTCCAGTTGTACTGAAAATCCTTGAGGGCTGCAGCTACAAAATCCAACTGTCCGTACTGGCCCCCGGCCTTGGTCAAACCGGAAATAAGGCTATCCTCTGACACGAAGCTTATGACCCCTGCATCCCCGGGGGATGAAAACAGAAAACCTTCTTCAAAGAAGATCCGTCCCCTTGAATAACTGATAGGAATCCTTCCGCTCAGGGTGCCATCGCCCTCTGCCTCTATGCCGCCCAACTGCCCGAGCAATTCCGCAAATCTCAAACGATCACAGTAAAAGACAGCTGAAAATTCTGAGCTGGAAGGAGACAAATGTATGTTGCCGCCATGCACCCGGCCACCACACCAATCAAACCCCAGGCTCTCAACAGTAATTGATGCCGGATGATCCAGTCTGAATTTTAAACTGCCATTTTTGAGTTCTAACCGGCCTGTTGAAAGGGAATCAAAGCTGGCCGACTGACTGGGGCCAGTCACAAATTTCGGCAAGTCATCCATCTTCAACCGGATGTTGATTCCCTTGACTTCAAGACCATTTTTTTTATCAGTTATGAGACCATCCTGTAAAACGCACAACATGGAACCTGCAACACCGCACCTGTCTGCCGAGATCCGGCCCTTGAGCAAAAGTTTTGCGGACACATCCATATCTCGCAGTGCGGGCAAAAGGGGGCGAATCCGCGCAAATGCGATAGGCCCCAGGGGCAGTTTAAACCCGGTTACCGCTTTCCAGCCCTCTTCACAGCCCTCTGTTATATTCCCTGAAAATAACAGCTTTGAATCTGGGAAAAATGGAGTATCAATAAATCCGTTCCATACGTACCCGTCGCTACGCTTTAGGAGTGATACATTCATACCGCCCAAATCCACTCCCTGCGACGCGACCCTTTCGACATGAAATTCTCCTTTCAGGGTTCCCTCTTGGTTGATGGGAAGGGTAAAGGGAATTCGGCCGCTGATTTCCCGTGCGGTCATACCCAAATCGGCATATTTTATAATGCCTCCTGAGAAAAAAACCTGCCCCCTTATCATCCATGGCGCGTTATCCAGCGACCGGCCGCGTCCCCTGATACCTATCTCAGAAAACTTGAATTCAGTCCCGGAAATGACGCCGTCAACACCAGGCACAGAGCCCCAAAATTCCATGGAATCCGCCTGGATATCAATTCCGCCTGATATTTTTATTTTTGGACTACGCGTTTTGGAGAGAAGATCCAGCCAATCAAATTGAGCTCCATCACAGTTTGTCGTTGTGACGTCAGCAGATGCCATCTTACGCAGGACATGGGGTTCTAATTCCCCTTTCATATCCACATGAATCTTTTCCATCCCCTCAAAATCAGCAGAGTACTCGAGACGAAACCTTGTGGGGCGGCCTTCTCGACCATTTTCCACCAAATCTTTGCCTGATATAGTACAGTTCAAACTTCCCTTAGCCCTACCCCCTCCTCCTTCAAGGCCAAGGCCGCCATGAAGGACGCATGTGCCCCAATGAGCTCCATCTGTTATCCTGCCCCCTGAAAGACTGTAACTCCATTCATTACCCTTTAAAAAGGCCTTCAATACCACGGGATTATCACTGTCAACGGACTCAATACCCAAAATGCCGGCTTTCATGAGCGGTCCGCTCATCCTCACTGTCAGCTCTCCTTCCCTTAAGCCATCCCCCCCTGGCATCAAGTAAAAATCCATGTCAGCAGAACATCTTCCCCCTGCTTGCATTCCCTTTAGTTGGTCCATCAAAGGAAGAGAGGCAATGAGCAAGTCCCTGAATGAAACACTGACCTTCAAAAGATCGTCCTGTGAAACAATGCGAAATTTCCCAGCCGCCCATTTTTCCCCTAAAGCTATCTCAAAATTCCCCACTAGTTTCTTCAGGACGAATCCCTGGTCATCGATTCCCTTCTCAGTTGTCATTTTGGCCTGGATGGAAAGAGGAAGGAAGTACACCCTGGCCCCTGCCAGAACCTCAATCCTGCAATGCCGTATCTCTATGGAACCTATGGTGAAGGGCAGACGGATCGGCCATGGGGATGTTTCATTGGAAGAAGACCCTACTTGATTTCCTGTTGTGCCATCCGTCAACCCGGCCACGGAAAAGGTTCCATCCCTATAGAAAGACTTCACATAGAGGCCTGACAACTGAGCAGAGTTAATAGTACCGGACATCAAGCTGATTGGGCTGTAAGACATACGTAGCGAATCTATGAAAAGCACTTCGCTTCCTTCATGAAGGATGGAGAGGCTTAAAGCCGTCCTCCAGGGATCCACTCTGTGGATCGAAACCCTGTACTCCCTGATACCGGCCGATGCCATAACGTCCGGCACCACATATTTTTCAAGGATATATGGGAGAAGACAGAGGAACAAAGCAAAGATGAAAGCGACTAAAAACAGGACGCTTGTCAGCCAACGCAGCCATTTGACAGATAAGAGGTGCAAGATGGTGACCTCCTGGTCTTTTTCCTTATTTATTCCTAAATCCTATCCATAAAGATAGTGTCCAACAGGCTGCAGCTCTTGGCTGTTTATACCCTTGTCCACCACCAAGAATCTACGTATCGCATAACACAGTGAGCACTTACTGGCATATCCTGTTTCAGAAGGAGTAAATCCCTTTTGGGCCGCATAATCAAACAAGGCTCCTATACCCTCGGAAAAAAGTCGGCTGATAACAGGATATTCCTCTGCATCCAGAGGACGATCCAGATCTTTCCATTTTATGGAAAGTCCGGCACATAGTCCAGGGATATAGTTGCCATAGAGATCCATGTGAAAATGGCTGGTATCGGCAAGTTCCTTGCAACCGTCATGGGTTCGGACCAACTCGTGCCATGGGACCTTCCTCTGAAACTGGTCAAATGTGTCCAGGGCACGGCCACCAGGAGAGATCCAGTAACGCGTTGGTATCTTCTCGAGATACCCCGGTCCCAATATGGATTCATATTCTTCTATTTTATGCTTTACGCTATCATCAAGCAGATCCAGTTCACCCAAAAAATCCATAATCCATGGGAATACTCGGATGCCTACCTCCTTGCAGGCCCTGATTACCCCTTTCACCTTGGCAAGGGGGATATGCTCCACGTGAAAGGGGCTTATGGAGACCAGTAGAGTCGAAAGGCCCTTTTCGGCCAGCCTCTCCAAGAGGCGACAGGCCTCGTCATGAGTACGAAACCAAGACGAGTTGGTTTCCACATAATCTATATGGATCCCACTTTTCCTGGCTATCGAGACAACGGCCTCTATCCTGTCGGGCCTCAACAGTGGCTCTCCACCTCCTATGTGCATGGATAAACAGCCCAGCCTGCGGCATAAGGCAAAGGCACGCCTTGCGTAATCATCACTGATAAAATCCTTGGGCCACCTCGGACTACACCTGTATAGGCAGTGTCGACATACGGAGGAACAAAAATAGTTGGTGATCAGTCCCCCGGACTGAAGCCATTTTATCTCAAGTTTTTTTTCAGTGTGCATCTCAGCATCCCTTGTTTTTCAAAAGGTCCTCTATGAACATGTTATGGACCTCATCAAGGGTCATACCGGTCTCATAGATCGTCATCCAAACGCACCGCCTGAAGGCCCTGTAAAGGTCAGATCTGACCCTGAGCTTCAGTTCCTCTGTTTCCGCATGGATATCCTTGTCTTCCGTGATTTCCTGGTCCTTCTCCTCGCTCATTCACTCACCTCTCGCTGGTGCCTGGAACAAAATGGGCCTGGGGCAGACGTGTTACCGGATGTTCCGCCACCCTTATCTCCGTTTCATAGACAGAAGAGAGATTTTCATCCGTAAAAATCTTCTCCGTAGGCCCATCCAGGACAACCTTTCCCTGTTTGATAAAAAGCAGACGATGACAATAAAGGGCCGCAAGATTGAGATCGTGCATAACGCAAACAATGGTAAGCCCCTTGGAATTCATGGATCTAAGCATGTCAAAGACCTGGACCTTACGTGCCACATCTAGACTCGAGGTGGCCTCATCCAGTAACAAAATTCTAGTAGACTGGGCTATCGCCCTTGCTATGGTAACAAGCTGTGCCTCGCCTCCCGAGGTCTGATCAAAGGGTCTGTCAGCAAATTTCGTCGTTTTCGTGACTTCCATTGCATTTTCAGCAATCTGGACATCTCTCAGGGTATAATTTTTAAGGGGTTTTACATAAGGATATCGCCCCATGAGCACCACCGACCTGCAAAGGAAAGGGAAATCTGAATTCACTTTCTGTGGTACAGCCGAGATTCTCTGGGCCCGCTCCCTGGATGATATCCTGGATACCTCTTCGCCCATTATGAAAATGGAGCCGGATTCCAGGGGCAAGACTCCAGAGATCGCCTTCATGAGCGTTGATTTTCCACTTCCATTCGGCCCCAGGATGCCCACCATCTCGCCGGCAGTTATCGAAAACGACACGTTATTCAAGACCCTTTGGGGGCCATATCCACACACTACATCCTTGGCCCTAATCAAGATGACTTCCCCACTTAAGCCTTTGTTTTAACAAGAGGCAGAAAAAAGGGCCTCCAAAAAGGGCGGTTATCACGCCTACTGGCAACTCTTCGCCACCGGATAAAATGGTCCTTGCCGCAACGTCAGACCAGAGCAGGGCTATTCCACCCAGCAGTCCGGCCAAAATCAACAATCTTTTGTGTTCAGCTCCGAAAACAATCCTCACAAGATGGGGCATGACCAAACCTATAAAACCTATAACTCCTGAAACCGACACAGCCGCCGCCGTAAGCATGCTTGCCCCAATCAAAAGCACCAACCTGACCCTGGTTACATCTACCCCAAGTTGGGCTGCCTGCATGTCCCCCAAGGCCAGGATGTCAAGTTCCCGGGCATAACGCATGACCAACAAAAGTCCCAGCACCATGTAGGGGAAAGCAAATAACACATGACTCCAGCCTCTGCCCTGAAAACTTCCCATGACCCAGAAGACTATACTGGTCACAGATTCTTCATCCAGGGACTTCAATAATGATATTAGAGCAGAGAGAAATGTGGCAACTACGATGCCGGCAAGGATCATGGTGTCCCGTCTAAGCTGTCCATTAACCCTGGAGATGACAATCACGGAAAACAGGGCAAGCGCCGCCCCCGCAAATGAGGCAAGGGGAAGTATCCCAAGGCCTGCCCACCAATTGTCTCCCATGATTATCCCAGAAAAAATGGCCACCGAGGCCCCAAAGGCCGCTCCTGTAGCGACACCTATGGTAAAAGGATCCGCCAGGGGATTTCTTAAAATTCCCTGGAAAGTAGCCCCTGCGACGGAAAGGGACATCCCAACAAGTACGGATAATATGACCCTGCTAAGGCGAATGTCAAATATGACCACCTGGGTGGTTTCATCAACATGCCACGGGCCGCCAATTGGAATTTTTGCGAGCACCGCCCTAAGGGCATCAACGGCAGATATGTCTATCCGTCCAAAAAGTATAGCTGCAAAGATGGAACAACAAAGGATAAGGGATAAAGCAACAGAGAGCATAAAGGTACTTTTCGGCATTAGACTTCCAAATATATTGGGCCTGTTGTTATGCAACTCAGAATAATGTTTGGGCCTTGAAAATTCATTGCAAACATGACACGGCTTTAACCTCGGATATGTTCAGAGTCAAGCCTGAAAAATCTAAAAGTGCCATTACGTGGGCGGCAACGTACCGTCGTAAAACTGGTGAATGTTTATAATCCCAGCCTCAGCCCAAAAGAAAAGGCCGCCCAAGGGGGCGGCCTTTATAGCTTCTCATATTGTCACGTCATGCCACTAAACTGGCATATTGCACCTTCTTAGAAGAACCAAAGGAGCTCAGCAGCAAAGCGCATGGAGACGTCATCTGAATCATCGGCATCCTCAAAGGATTTATCCTTTGCATAGGCATTGAGTGCCCTGGTGATGTCCTTTGCACCGTCCCCAGGGAACAGGAATGCGGCACCAGTCTTGACAACTACACTGTCATACAGCTTGTATGCCAGCTCGTTGTTCCATTCAACACCCATAAAGTCATCTATGTCGACATCACCCTGAACGCCCTTTGCCTTATAGTATTCTGCAACGGCATCTGCCTCATCAAACCACATGGCCATGACGTTGCCCTTGTAGCTCCACTTGCCCCATGCAGCCTTGACGCCGCCACCAACCATGATGAGACCTGGGTTCTCAAGACTGGCACCCCCGTTGATACCGGCACCTGTCTTGCTGGAACCATAGTAGGCAGGGAATATGGAGTAGAGGACCTGACCAAACATGTTGTTACCATCAAAGGAGATGGACTGCTCGCTACCAAAAGCCGGGGTGAAACGGTTAATACCTACGGCAGGAGCCCATCCCTCGAGATCATCATCGGTAAAATCATCATCGCCCTGGGCATAGATTCCGCCGACGTGTACCTCAAACTTCTTGATTCCAACCATGTCATGGAGATCAACAGTAACGTCACCAAAAAGAGCCCAGGAGCTGATGTCAGTGTTATCCCGGCTATCGCCTGGATCATCATAATCACCAAAGGAGTAAACCACCTCAAGGGTCGGCTTTACGATGCCAAAGGAGCCGGAACCCTGTACACCTACAAACTGATGATCAATATTGCGGCTCTTCTGATCATTTTTATCCCACATGTAGAAGCCTTCAACGACTGCTGGTCCAAAATCATAGGCCAGTTTGCCATACATGAAGGTCCTGTCGTTATTTTTCCCTGGGGAGGCTTCTCCAAGAGGATTGCTGGTACCAAGAATGTATCCTGCCTCATCCTCATCCTTCTTGATGTACCACATGGACCACTTGTACTGGTCAACGCCACCGTCGATTCCGATACCAGGGTCGTCATCTCCATAAACGAGACCACCATATTTGATATCTACGCCCCTTGCGTCCCAACCGGCCTTGAGACGTGAGTGGATCATCGGAAGGTTGAAGCTGGCAAGAAGCCTCTCAATACCAAACTGCTGGGTCTGTTTTCCAGCAGCGAAGTCAGTGCGGTCAGCTGTCTGACGGGCAAACAGCGTGTCATACTCAAGGGCCATATATACGTCCCAGTCATTACCATGGGCGAAGTTGAAGAAGAGCCTGTTCTCGGAACGGAAGTAGCTGTCCTTCACATCGCCTGCACCCTCAGTAAGGTGTCCCCTGGGAGTTGAACTCACTATCCCAGTCACAGGCATTATGGAAGCCGCCTTCCTTTGATTATCAGTGTTCAGACCATCACTCAGACCGAAGTCCCTGTCTATCTCTGCCGTGGGGATAATGCGAATCTGGGCCCCCATACGAACGGTAATGTCACCAGCGGTCTGCACAACTACGGACCCTGGTCCGGCAATAGCAAGGCCACTGAAGCAGAGCCCTGCTACAAGCACAAAAAGAAACGTTAAAAAACCTTTGCCTCTCATTCTAAACTTCCCTCCTCTTAGGTTTTTTATTAACGCATTTTATTGTTATGCGCGGTATTCAGCTTGAATAAGAATAGACCGTTATCACCTCCTCTTCCACATCAGGCAGTCATTTCCTTCATAACGTTCTGGGAATATCTCTGGACACGTTCCTCATATGCCTTACGCATTATTTCAACATCTGTCAGGAACTGTTCGAGTTCCGCGAGTGTAAGGGACTGCTGTCCATCACACAATGCGGCTTCAGGCTCTGGATGACATTCCACCATGATCATATTCGCCCCTGCAACCACACCCTGGGCAGCAGCATGAAAGATATCCGGAAGGCCATCCGGGCCGTGGGCCTTGCCGCCTACCGAGTGGCTCGGATCAACACACACAGGCAGCCGTGTCAACCTTTTTACCACCGGAACGTGGGCGAAATCCACAATATTGCGATGGGGTGCACCCAGCTGAGATTTCACGCCCCTAAGGCAGAATACAATATTCCGGTTTCCAGCACTGGCTATGTACTCGCATGCGTTCAAGGACTCCTCAAGGGTTAGTCCCATGCCACGCTTGTACAAAACGGGATGGTCGGTCTGGGAGCCGACTGCCTTTAACAGTTCAAAATTTTGGGCGTTTCTAGTACCAATCTGGAGCATCACACCTGTAGGTCGCCCTGCCTTTTCGAGGGCTTCCATTATCTCCTCAATATGCTGCTCCTTTAGTACCTCCATGGCTATCACCTTGATGCCGTACTTTCCTGCAAGCTCAAACAGCCATGGCAGACATTTTGCCCCATGGCCCTGAAAATCATATGGACTTGTCCTCGGCTTATAGGCACCCATACGGGCAGTTGTGAGGCCAGCCCCCTTTAAGAACTTAAAAGTTTCCTCTACATATTCTGGGGTATCCACCGCACATGGTCCGGCAAATACATGCAGGGAATCTTGATCAAAATGAACATCGTTATATGTGAAGCCAACTGGAACAAGATGTATGTCGTGTCGCCCGATCTGCCGGTATTTTGTGGAAACCCTAACAACCATCTCCACACCGGGCATAGAGCTGATTATTTCTATGGGGATGTTGTGGGTGGGGCCGATGAGATGTACCTCTCTTACCGCCCTTGTTTCCCCTTGAAGTTCTACAAGTTTTACTTTTACATCCGGAAACTGCCTGAGAAAATCCTTTATCTTTTCAAATTCAGTTCCCTGTGGCTCAACATCTGATTTAAGAATTAATATCATTTTTGAGAGAAAATTCCTCCTCTTATTGAAATCATATTTACAGAATTCAGGTGTTTGTAACACTATTGTCAAATATGGTCAATATAGACGACCTAAATC
>CAZUIH010000007.1:0-38451 GCA_964620365.1 uncultured Desulfobacterales bacterium
CAACAGTATAAGGCTACTCCTGGGCATTCAAGGGGAATTCCTTCTTTACCAGGGCCTTCTCATCTTCCTTGTCTTTCACCTCTCCGTCAAGCCGTGCCTCAAGCACTCTCTGGAGAATTTTGTTGAACACAGGCCCTGGCTTGTAACCCATCTTTTTCAAATCGTGACCGGTCAATTGAGGTCTTAATTCTTTCAGTTCTGTAATATATCGGGAGATCGCGTGGCGTGATGCCTCACTCTTGGCAATTGCAAGGAGGTGCAGGATAATTTCCAGCTCAAGTCCTTTCAGTAAGCGATATACCTGGCTGGATTTGACAGAGGATTGGCCTGACAATAGGGCAAGTGCCTTCCTTCCCTCCTTCAAATCTTTAATAAACATGTCTCTTTTCCAACCTGTTAAGGCAAGCCGATTCGTAAGCCCTTCTACTTCCTTGTCTTTCATCTCGGAGACAAGGCCACAAAGATACACAATCCACCTTTGCGGCCTTTCATCCTTATATAAAAGGTCGTACCAGGCCAGAACGTCGTATGTCCTGGTCAGAAATTCATCTGTTTTTGGGGTGATGGCCATCTGGGGATGGATCACCCTGAGAAGGTCGAGTTCTGCAAGCCTCTTTATGGCTGGCCTTGGATCAGGTTCGTCCAGGATAAGCCTGAGTTCTGTGGCAAGTCTTTTTCCTGAGAGCCTGGCGAAGATGTTGAGCTTTAGGGCGTTTTTTATCAGACGCAGGGTATGTCTGCCTATTTTGAAACCGTATCGTTGTTCGAATCTTACGGCTCTGAAGACCCTCGTCGGGTCTTCCACAAAGCTTAGGCTGTGCAACACCCTTATGGTGCGATCTTTCAGATCGCGCTGCCCCCCGAAAAAATCTATGAGGGTTCCGAACTCCTTTTCATTCAATTTTATGGCCAGGGTGTTGATGGTGAAATCACGCCTGTAAAGATCAAGTTTTACAGACGAAAGGGCAACGGTGGGCATGGCTGCCGGATATTCATAATATTCCCATCTGGCGGTTGCTATGTCCAGTTTAAATCCGTCGGGAAAGATCAATACCGCTGTGCCGAACTTTTTATGCTCTCTTACCCTTGCTCCGAATGTTTTTGCAAGCTCCCTGGCAAAGGGAATTCCTTCCCCTTCCACCACGAGATCAATGTCAAAATTCTTTCTTCTGAGAAGAAGATCCCTTACAAAGCCTCCTATGATATAGACCTGTACTTCCAGCCTGTCCGCCGTCTGTCCTGCCTTGGTCAATATCTCGAGCACGTGGTCAGGCAGCCGCTCTTTGAGTAAAAAAGAGATGTTTTTGCGCTGCTCTTTCTGAGGAATCAAGGGTTCAGGCCTTCTGGATGCATCATTGGTAAGAATTTGAAGTATATCCGTCCTGGTTATCACCCCTACTATCTTGTCATTTTCCACCACGGGGACAAAACGCTGTCTCTTGCTTACGATCAGCTCTTGTACTTTGCTGAAGGTGTCGTCTGGGTGGACCACTTGAAATTCCGTGGTCATGTATTCACTTACCGGCAATCTACCAAGCCCGTGGTAAAGGGCTTTCTCCACAGTTCTCCTGGAAATGAGACCCTGAACCTTATCATTGTCAACGACAGGCAGAACTGTAATGCCGTAGCGGGTCAACTGATCGTGCACCTCGAAAAGAGGGGTTTGTGGTGATACAAAGAGCACCGGATGGGACATTATGTCCCTTACCTTGGGTTCAGGCCCCAGGATTTTGTGCAGTACGGACAGGAGTTTTTCTTCTGCCTCGGCAAGGGTTATCCCCTTTAATGTGGCTGATGCGGCCATAGGGTGGCCGCCACCTCCCAGCTGTTTCAACACTGAAGATACATCGACCTTTGCATCTCTGCTGCGTCCCACGATTAAAACCTGATCAGCCATAAGGGCCATGGCAAATAGCACGGGCAGTTTTTCCATGTCCATCAGTTCATGGACAAGCAGAGCGAAATCCTCGACGTAATCAGGGGTGGACGTTTTGGCCACAGTTATCGGCACCCCTGCCATCGTATATTTGACAGCGTTGTGAAGCATATCCTGGAGTAATTCAATATGTTCTGGAGTGAGCCTGTGGCTGATTATTTCTGAAATTATCCTGAGATCCGCACCCTTGGAAAGGAGCCAGGCCGCGGCCTCCAAGTCTTCGCTGGTGGTGGATGTGAAGGTGAAAGAACCTGTGTCCTCGTAAATACCCAAAGCAAGAAGAGTGGCTTCCTCACTGCTCAGCTCAATATTTTTTTCTCTTAAGAGTTGTACCATTAGCGTGGTATTTGCACCCAGAGACTTGAAAAATATTTCATCTCCGGTGATATCATCAGAAGATCCAGGATGATGATCGTATAGATGGACCTCCACTCCTGGTTTGTCCAGCAGGGACGAGAGAGCGCCTAAACGGCTTTTTTGTCTTGTGTCCACTACTACCAGGCGCTTCACATCCGAAAGGTCGACATCTTTCAACTTTGCATAGGGGATAAGGCTCTCACCTCTTCCGAAAAGATATTCCCTGAGTCCCCTCTCTGCCGAACCTGGAAGGACTATCACGCTGTCAGGATAGAGCTTGGCAGCGGCAAAGGCAGAGGCCATGGCGTCAAAATCGGCATTAAGGTGGGAGGTTATTATCGTCTCTGGCTTGATTCTGCCAGTTGGATCAGCATGAGATATCTTTGGCATAAATTAATATTAAAATGAATGGCTGCTGACGGAAACAGCAAAAAATTATTAAAGCCATATATCCTGATTATGTAGCGCCTGAGTTTGTCGAAGTGGCAAGCGGCAGATTCGGGAAAGTTGGTAACCCCTTGCGCCTTGTCCGGAATAAAAAATATTTTTCAGCAACAAGAGTGCGTGAGTCGGGACATAGGGCCAAACAGAAAACGCCGGTCTATTTGAGGCCGGCGCTTGCAAAAAAATTAAAGACAGGGCCTGGTTGATAGGATCAGCTTACCTTGAAGGGGTTCACCGTAACAACAGGACAGCTTGCCCCCTTTACCACTCCTTCAGCAACACTTCCAAACATGATTTTTTCAAGTCCCTTTCTGCCGTGGGTCCCAATAACTATCATGTCAGTACCGGTTTCCTTGGCATAGGCCAATATTTCTTCTACAACATCTCCCATTGCCACTTTCTGCTGGAGCCCTTCCATGTCGGCCATGTCATCTTGTACAAACCGTTCCATAGCCTTTTCTGCGCCCTCAACCAACTCCTTTTCAAAGGATGAGAACCATGCGGCTCCCATCTCAAAGCCTGCAAATTCCTCAGGACCGCGCACTACATGGATCAAGCAGACCTGAGCACCCATCTTTTCTGCCAGAAATTTGACGTATGGCAGCACCTTCTTTGTGCTTTCAGAGAAATCTACAGGGTATAAAATTTTTTTTACCTCGACCATCAGGAATCCTCCTTTCTTTACATAAGGGCCCAAACAGAACACATTAAATATTTACTACTTATGCTTTTAGCAGTCCTTTACTTGAAATGTCAAGGTTGATGGACTACTTCAACCCGCCTATAATATCGCAAAATAACTTAATAGAATCAGGAGATTTTCATGGGTTTAACAGTAACAGAAAAAATTATTAAAGAACATCTCATTGAAGGCGAAATGTCGCCTGAGTCGCAAATCGCCATTAAAATTGATCAAACCCTGACCCAGGATGCCACGGGTACAATGGCCTATCTTGAATTTGAGGCGATTGGCATTCCCAGGGTCAGAACAGAACTGTCTGTCAGTTATGTTGACCATAATTTGCTCCAGTCTGACTTCAGAAATGCGGATGACCACAGATTTCTTCAGACCATAGCTGCTCACTATGGGCTGTATTTTTCCAGACCGGGTAACGGCATCTGCCATCAGGTTCACCTGGAGCGGTTTTCTGCCCCGGGAAAGACCCTGCTGGGTTCAGACAGTCATACTCCTACTGCTGGAGGTTGCAGTATGCTGGCCATAGGCGCCGGTGGCCTGGATGTTGCGATGGCCATGGCAGGTCAGCCCTTTTATCTCAGGATGCCCTACGTGGTTGGGGTAAAACTGACTGGGAAACTTAGTCCATGGGTATCTGCCAAGGATGTTATCCTTGAACTTTTGCGGAGGATGAGTGTCAAGGGTGGAGTAGGTAAGGTCATAGAGTATTTTGGGCCGGGGGTTTTAACGCTTTCCGTCACAGACAGGGCCGCCATCGCCAACTTGGGCACGGAGTTGGGGGCAACCAGCACGGTATTCCCCTCTGATGAAGTAACCAGGAAATTCCTCAGGAGTCAGGAGCGGGAAGACGTATGGCGTGAACTTACTGCCGACGATGACGCTGAGTACCACGAGGTGATCGAGATCGATCTTTCCAGCCTCGAACCCATGATAGCCTGTCCTTCTTCACCAGACAATGTGGTCCCGGTAAAAGAGGTGGCAGGAAAGCCTGTTTCCCAGGTGATTATCGGTTCCTGTGCGAATTCCTCTTACAGGGATATAGTAATAGCCGCAAAGGCACTGGAGGATAAGACCGTCCATCCCATGGTGAGTTTTGAGATAAATCCTGGCAGCAGGCAGGTGCTGGAAAACAGCGATGCCGATGGTGCGCTTAGAAGTCTAATACATGCGGGAGCCAGGATTCACCAAAGCGGCTGTTTAGGATGTATTGGAATGGGCCAGGCACCTGCCACTGACACGGTGTCCCTAAGGACTTTTACAAGGAATTTCCCCGGAAGAAGCGGGACCAAGAATGATCAGGTGTACCTTTGCAGTCCGGAAACAGCCGTGGCCTCTGCAATAAAGGGGGTAATAACCGATCCAAGAGACCTGGGCGACGCACCCGAGGTAGAGTTGCCCGAGAGCTACATAATCAACGATAACGGCATAATTCCTCCTTTTGAAGATGGATCAAAGATTGAGATCCTCAGGGGACCCAATATAAAGCCATTGCCGGATTTTGATCCCCTGGCAGATGACTTTGAAGGGGAGGTCCTCCTCAAGGTGGAAGACAACATTACGACCGACCATATAATGCCTGCTGGCAGCAAGATACTTCCATTGAGAAGTAATATCCCTGCTATCAGTGAGTATGTTTTCAGCGCAATCGATCCTGATTTCCCCAAAAGGGCCAAGGAAAGTAAAAAGGCCGGTGTTATCATCGGAGGGGAAAACTATGGGCAGGGTTCTTCCAGGGAGCACGCGGCCCTTGCCCCCAGGTACCTGGGCGTAAGAGCTAAAATCGTAAAAAGTTTTGCCAGGATTCATAAGGCTAACCTTATAAATTTTGGAATCGTGCCCATGACATTTGTTTCTCCACAAGATTATGACCTGATATCCCAGGATGAATCCATTGCCATACCGGGATTGAGGGCCGCTCTGTTGTCCGGAGCCGAGACAGTCACTGTCAGGGTCGGAGAGGATAAAACCATACAGGCACGTCTTGAGTTGACCGAAAGAGACAGGCGTATACTTGCGGATGGAGGTCTGTTGCACTGGGTCAAGGCGCAGATTGCGGCTAAAGAGGGTTAGATGACCTGGCACCCTGATTCAAAAACCACGCTTTATGGCATAATTGGGCATCCGGTAGGCCACAGCCTGAGTCCTGATATACACAATTCCGCATTCAGGGCACAGGGACTGAACAGTGTGTATCTGGCCTTTGATGTTACCGAACTCGGTCAGGCCATGGCAGGGGTGAGGGGTCTTAACATAAAAGGGCTCTCTGTTACGATCCCTCACAAGGAAGAGATAATGGCATTTTTGGACGAGATCGATCCAAAGGCCAGGCGTATAGGTGCTGTAAATACCGTGATAAACAGGGACGGACGCCTGTTTGGCACCAACACCGACTGTATTGGTGCAGTCAGGGCCCTGGAAGATGTAACGGATGTCTCAGGGAAAAGGGTGTTGGTCCTGGGGGCAGGTGGTTCCTCAAGGGCGGTGTGTGTGGGGCTGCATGAGAGGGGCGCCAGGGTGCATATTGCCAATCGTACGCCTGAAAAGGCGGAAGAACTGGCCTCTATCTGTGATGGCACATGGTCCGGCCTGGATTCCTTGGAGAAGATCGATGCCTCGATACTTGTAAACACGACCTCTGTGGGGATGGCGCCTGATGCAGATAAGACTCTGGTCTCAAAAGAGTTGCTCAACCGGTTCGAAGCCGTGATGGATATAGTGTATGCTCCTGTCATGACCCGTCTGCTCAAGGAAGCGGAAGAAGCTGGTTGCAAGATCATAACCGGGCTTAGGATGTTGCTTTATCAGGCCATAGCCCAGTATGAATTGTGGAGCGGCAAAGAGGCCCCTGTCTCTGTAATGGAACAGGTGATAAGAAAACGATTCGAGAAGGGATGAAGGAATTGAAAGAGGATTTTGTCACGATAAAACAGCCGCAAGGGCCTGTAAGGGGAAGGGTTTCTGTACCTGGTTCGAAGAGTATCACCCAGAGGGCCCTTGTGGCAGCCGCCCTGGCAGATGGAACAAGTTGCCTCAAGACCCCCCTGGATAGCGAAGATACAAGACTTTTAAGAAAGGGGCTTGGGAAACTGGGGATAAAGATAGAAGAGGATAAAGATGGCTGGACCGTGCATGGACAGGCAGGCCGAATTTCTCCCTGCGAAGAGGAGCTGTTTCTGGGGAATAATGGTACAGGAATAAGATTCATGGCCTCGGTTGTGTGTCTGGGGGAAGGGACATATACCCTTACCGGCACGGAACGTATGTCAGAACGTCCTATTGAGCCCCTGCTCGATGGATTGAGGCGCTGGGGTGCCAGGGCGGAATCTATCGAAGGTACCGGCTGTCCCCCGGTGTCCATCACTGCATCCGGTTTAAGTGGTGGTGAAACACAGCTTGCGGCGTCGAAGAGCAGTCAGTTTTTATCATCGCTCCTTCTTGTCGCGCCTTATACTAGGGAGCCTGCCAGGATTGTGCTTGATGGCCCCCTGGTTTCACGGCCCTACGTGGATATCACAAAGGCCGTAATGAAATCCTTCGGGGTAGAGGTGGAAGAAATGGGAGAGCAGTTCCTGATCCCTAAATCAAGATATCAGGGTATTGAATATCCCGTTGAAGGTGATGCCTCGAGCGCTTCGTATTTTTGGGCGGCAGCTGCGGTTACGGGAGGTGAAATCACGGTTTCCAATATCCCAGATGAAGCCCTTCAGGGGGATGCGGCATTTGCTGACATCCTTGCTCAAATGGGATGCAGGGTCCAAAGGAGTTCAATGGGGGTGACGGTCAAGGGCCCGGATAATGGTGAGCTGAAAGCCATTGATATAGACATGGAAAAATGGCCTGACATGGTACCTACTCTGGCAGCAGTCGCGGCTTTTGCCAGAGGTACGACCCGAATAAGGAACGTAGCTCATCTGCGCATCAAGGAAACAGACAGGCTCAAGGCAGTTGCAACGGAATTGGGAAGGCTTGGGATAGAGGTTAAAGAATTGGATGACGGTCTTGTGATCCAAGGTGGCGGCAGTCCCCGTGGCGCCTTGATAGAGACCTATGATGATCACAGGATTGCCATGGCCTTCGCCGTTTTGGCGCTCAGAATCCCCCAGGTGTCAATCAAGGATCCTGGCTGTGTCAGAAAATCATTCCCAGAATTTTGGCAAGTGTGGGACAGAATGAACCAGGGTGAGCTTTGAAAGACAAGATTTTCCTGATAGGCTACAGGGCAACTGGAAAGAGTGCGGTAGGGGAAAGGGTCGCATCCTTGATGGGCTGGTCTTTCCATGATCTCGATCTCTTTATTGAGGAAAAGACGGGTGTATCCATTAAGGAGATTGTTGAAAAAAAGGGGTGGGGTCCCTTCCGCCAACTTGAAAAGGAGGCCCTAGAGGAATACCTGCGTGGCCCGGGCAAAAGGGTCGTGGCATGCGGTGGAGGGGCGGTATTACATAGGGAATTTTGGCCAGAAATAAAGAAGGTGGCCCTTGTGGTATGGTTAAAGGCGAAGATCGAAACAATTTTGGCGAGGATGGCCAATGATTCCAAGACAGAGACCCAGCGCCCAACCCTGTGTAATGGCATGACACTTTCCCAGGAGATAGCCACCGTCCTTGCCGAGCGTACCCCACTTTATGAAAAATTTTCCCATATTGCCATTGATACAGACGCATATTTGCCTGATTTGATCGCAGAGCAGATCGTAAAGGAGTATAAAAAAAGGTGCCAGGAAACAGCTTCGGCCAATATTTCAAAGTAACAACATGGGGAGAATCCCATGGCCCTGCCATAGGGGTTGTCATAGATGGATGTCCTCCGCGTCTCCCCCTTGATGAAAAGACTATCCAGGATGCACTGGATAAAAGGCGTCCAGGCAAGGGAGGGCCTGCTGAAAGTCCCCGCAAGGAACCTGATCGGGTGGAAATACTTTCAGGGGTCTTTGAGGGGGTTACAACAGGGACCCCGATAAGCCTCCTTATCAGGAACATGGATGCCAAAAGTTCGGCATATAACACCCTTAAGGATGTCTTCAGGCCGGGACATGGGGACATCACCTACTGGAAAAAATATGGCGTAAGGGATTACAGAGGCGGAGGGCGTTCCTCCGGAAGGGAGACCGCCGCCAGGGTTGCCGCGGGTGCAGTAGCACAGGTGCTGCTGGAGAAAGAGGGTATAGAGGTCCATGCGTATACAGTTAGTCTGGGGGGAATCAGGGCGGAGAAACGGGACCTTTCTGCTGTAACAAAAAATCGTCTTTTTTGTCCTGATCCAGATGCAGCCGAAAAGATGGAGAAGCGGGTTTCTGAGGTCAGGGCCCAGGGGGATTCCATAGGAGGCATAGTCGAAGTGATTGCCACTGGTGTTCCTGCTGGTCTCGGAGAGCCTGTTTTTGACAAGCTCGATGCTGAAATAGCCAAGGCCCTCATGTCCATAGGGGCTGTGAAGGGCGTGGAGATAGGCGCTGGATTTGCTGCAGCAGAGCTTCTTGGCTCCCAAAATAATGATGAGATGACACCTGATGGTTTCCTCAGTAATAACTCAGGCGGGATCCTCGCTGGTATTTCCAATGGAGACACCATTGTGGCCCGTGCTGCTGTAAAACCCATACCGTCCATCGCGAAGGAACAGCGTACTGTTTCGATTACAGGAGAAGAAGTGACCCTTAAAGTCGGAGGGCGCCACGATGCATCCGCGATACCCAGGATTGTCCCGGTTTTGAAGGCCATGATGCAAATCGTATTGGCAGATCACCTGCTTCGCCTGAAGGCCATAAGGAGTCAATAATTAAAAGACAACGGACATAACGCCATGAAAGAGAGTGCTTCAAACATGAATGTTGCCCCTGTTCCACCAACGGTTGGAATTGTGGGCGGTGAAGGCCGCATGGGAAAGATGTTTGGCCGCTTTTTTGAATCTGCCGGTTATACCGTCTTGATATCTGATATAGGCACTGAACTGAATCCCATGGACATAGCGAGGCGTTGTCAGGTCATAATCCTTTCCCTTCCCATGGAGGTGTTTCCTGATGTGGTCAGGGAAATAGGACCGGTTATACCTGAGGATGCATTCCTTACAGACCTCTGCTCACTCAAGCAGACCCAGGTTGCATGCATGCTGGAAAATACCTCATGTGAGGTAGTAGGGACTCATCCGCTTTTTGGCCCGGGAGAGGATTCATTCAAGGGGAGACGGGTAGCATTGTGCCCTGGAAGGGGAAAACGCTGGTTGAGTTGGTGGGAAGGGCTCTTACGTCAACACGGTGCCCTCACATATATTGTTTCTGCTGAAGAACATGACAAGACCATGGCCTGGGTCCAGGCACTCAACCATTTTCTTCTCCTATGCCTTGGAAAGGCCCTGGAAGAAGACGGCATAGATTTGAAGCAGTTGCTCAGCCTTGCAACCCCTAGTTTTGAGCGTCAGCTCGATATTGTCTCAAGGCTTTCCAATCAGGACCCTGAACTTTATGCAACCATCCAGATGTCCAACCCCTATACCGATCAGGCCCTTACGATATTCGCCCGTTACAGGGATGAGCTTTACAATATCGTGAACAATAAAGATCGAGAGGCCTTCACAAGACTCTTTGTCGAAGTACAGGAATTCGGGAAGACCCTCTTGAATGTAAAGGCAAGTTAGCGAGTCATGTCCTGCAGTAAAAGGAGGTCTCTGAGCCATGGGTAAAATCGAAGCGCCCTTATTTTTACAGGAAGTCAAAGAGGGTGTGCTGGTACATATCCATGTGCAACCCAAGTCATCCAGGACCAAAGTCTCAGGTATCTTCGGTACGTCTCTAAAGCTCCAGGTACAGGCGCCGCCAGTTGACGGGGCGGCCAACAAGGCCTGTCAAAAATTCTTGGCAAAATTGATAGGTCTGTCCAAATCGGATGTAATGCTCAAGTCCGGGGCTAAATCAAGGGAAAAGGTCTTCCTCTTAAAGGGGGTCAACCTCCAAGATGTCTCACCACTTTTTGTTTCCTTGATATAAAAAGTCTGAGCATCGGTTTTTAGTTAAGTTTTTATGGAAATGTCCCGATAAATACTCTTGGAAAGATGTGATCTTACCATTTATCTAAATAGGTCTCGGAGAATTGCATGCCGGTTTATCTGTGGGAAGGCACGACAAAGGATGGGGTAAAGCGCAAGGGTGAGCTAGATGCCCAGGATGAGCGTACAGTACGTATGCTCCTGCGTAGGCAACGCATCAATCCCACTAAAATCAAAAGAAAGCCCAAGGACATCTTTGAAAATGTGACTTTCCTGCAGCCCAAGGTTACCACAAAAGACCTGGTGGTATTTACCCGGCAACTTTCTACCATGATTGATGCCGGTCTGCCTCTCATCCAGGCACTGGATGCCTTGGCGACCCAGCAGGAGAACAAGACCTTCAAGAAGATATTGACCGAGATAAAGACAGATGTGGAAAGCGGTTCCACCTTTGCGGAAGCATTGAAAAAACATCCCAGGCAATTTGACAAGCTCTACTGCAATATGGTGGCTGCGGGAGAAGTCGGAGGCATCCTTGATGAGGTGATGAGACGACTGGCTGCCTACATGGAGAAGGCCCAGCGCTTAAAACGCAAAGTGAAAGGCGCTCTAACATATCCGGCCATTGTTTTAGCAATTGCCATGGTTGTTGTTGCCGTCATCTTGATATTTGTTATCCCTGTTTTTCAAAAAATGTTCGCTGAATATGGACACGCCCTTCCAGCTCCTACCCAGATGGTTATTAATCTGAGTAACTTTGTCAAATCGTACTTCCTTGTAATCATAGGTTTTTTTGTGGTGCTGGGAGTAATTTTCAAAAAAGTATACCGTCTAGAAAAAGGTGCACTCTTTTTTGACAGGTTATTTTTAAGGTTTCCTGTCTTCGGGCCCCTTTTAAGGAAAGTGGCTGTGGCCAAGTTTACCAGGACCCTTGGTACCCTTATCAATAGCGGGGTGCCGATAATAGAGGCATTAAATGTGGCTGCAGGCACTTCAGGAAATAAAATAGTTGAGAAGGCAATCTATAAGGTCAGGACGAGTATCAGTGAAGGCCGTACCATTGCGCAGCCTCTCCAGGAGAGTGGAATCTTTCCGAACATGGTGGTTCAGATGATATCGGTTGGTGAGACTACCGGGGCCCTGGATGAAATGCTCAACAAGATAGCAGATTTTTATGATGAAGAGGTGGACACGGCGGTAGACGCCCTGACAAGTATGATAGAGCCTTTTATGATAGTCTTTCTTGGGGGTACCGTCGGCTCCATAATAATTGCCATGTATCTGCCTATTTTTCAGATGGCAGGGGCGGTCAGCTAGGGTGTTTGAGGGCATACATCTGGTGGGGACTTCCAGACAGGGTGAGTCTTTGTGATGGCAAATGCCATGCAAGGACAGTTTGGTATTTGAAGTGCCTAAGCTGGATTAAACAAGATCCTTTTTTTGTGACCTGATACAACGGCCGCGGGGTTTAAAACAATATGATCCGTTGACGGCCCTCTTTTTTTGTAATAGCTTGACCGGGCCTTAGTCTTAGTTAGGAGGATGATTTTATGAGCATAAAGCCAGAGAAGATAACCATTGGAGAAAATGGAGTTATCAATGTCCCTGATTGCCCTATTATCCCATTCATCGAGGGCGATGGAATTGGCCCGGACATATGGGATGCCACAAGGAGGGTATTGGATGCCTCTGTGGAAAAGGCCTACCAGGGAAACAAAAAAATTGAATGGAAAGAGATCCTGGCCGGCGAAAAGGCCCAGAAAGAGACATGGCAGTGGCTTCCCAAGGAGACCCTTGATGCCATTCAGGAATATGTGGTTGCTATCAAGGGGCCTTTGACAACACCGATTGGAGAGGGGATTCGCAGTCTCAACGTGACCCTTCGTCAGGAGCTTGATCTTTATGCCTGTGTACGTCCAGTACGTTATTTCCAAGGCGTGCCAAGTCCTGTCAAACGTCCCGAAGATGTGGACATGGTTATTTTCAGGGAGAACACCGAAGATGTTTATGCAGGGGTTGAGTGGCCTGAAGGTAGCGAAGAGGCAAAAAAGGTAATTGATTTTTTGAACACCGAGCTTGATTGTAGCATAAGGTCGGATTCGGGTATAGGGATTAAGCCCATCAGCCGTTTTGGGACCTACAGGCTTGTTCGTAAGGCCATAAAATATGCCCTTGAAAATGGCAGGGACAGTGTCACTCTGGTGCACAAGGGTAATATAATGAAATTTACAGAAGGGGCGTTCCGCAATTGGGGATATGAACTGGCTGAAAAAGAGTTTCCCAATGAAACTATCAGCGAGGCAGAGCTCTGGGATAAATACGATGGAAAGCAGCCAGAAGGCAAGGTGGTTATCAAGGATCGTATTGCGGACGCAATGTTTCAGCAGGTGCTGTTAAGGCCAAAGGAATACGGCGTTCTTGCCATGCCAAACCTCAATGGCGATTATATGTCTGATGCCCTGGCCGCCCAGGTCGGAGGGCTTGGTATGGCCCCGGGGGCAAACATCGGAGATGGATATGCCCTTTTTGAGGCCACACATGGTACAGCTCCCAAATATGCAGGACTTGATAAGGTCAATCCTGGCTCTCTCATACTGTCCGGTGCCTTGATGCTGGAGTATCTTGGATGGATAGAAGCGAGGGATATGGTTTACAGGGCCCTGGAGGCAGCTATAGCTAAAAAGAAGGTCACCTATGACCTCGCGCGGCAGATAGAGGGGGCTACCGAGGTGAAGTGTTCGGAGTTTGCAACCTCCATAATTGACTCCATGTAGCCTAGAATAAAATGCATCTTGAGGGACTGTAACGGATAATGTCTTGACGTTGCAGTCCCTTTTTTTAATGGGTAAAAGCCAGGGGCTATGGGCTCCATCTTGACTCTCTTTCGAGATATTGTCTTTCCACCACTTTGCGCGGTATGCGGTGTATGGCTCGGGATTCCTTCAAAAGGCAATCTGTGTCAAACCTGTTTAGATGACATAGAAAAGATAAAACCGCCTGTCTGTCCTATTTGCGGAAGGCCCTTTGAACCTTCCCTGCCAACCCATCTGTGCGGAAGGTGTCTTGTGAAGCCTCCTCCCTACGACACTTGTCAATCTGCCTTTGTCTACAAGGGAACGATAAGAAAATTGATACACGCGGTTAAGTATGTACACGATGGCTATGCCTTAAAGGCCCTTAAGGCACTGGGTCCTTATGACTTTCTTATCAATGATCATGTTATTGATCTTATCGTACCGGTTCCTCTCCATCCAGGCCGCCTAAGGTCGAGGGGTTCAAACCAGGCCCTGCAAATCGCAAGGGTGTTCTTTCCTTCTCTGCCCACAGGGCCAATGTTGATCGAACGTACGGTTGATACCCCTTCACAGACGGGTCTGAGTAAAAAAGACAGAAAAAAAAATGTAAAGAATGCCTTTAAAATAAAAGGGCCTTGCCCAGATGGTATAAAAAGAGTCCTTTTGGTCGATGATGTATTTACAACAGGAGCGACCGTGGAGGCCTGTGCCAGAGCCCTGAAGAGAGGCGGCATAAAGGAAGTTCACGTGTTCACTTTGGCCAGGGTAATTGCTTCTTCCCAGGCATGAAAACCAGGGGCTAGGGTCCGAGTAGATACCTCCATTTCCCTCTCTCCCTTTTTAAAGGTATAAGAGAATCTGGTCTTAAACCGTTGTGGTCCCTCTTGTTCGGAAGGAATATGCCCATTACCCCGTAGAACGGGAGTTCAAGGTTTTCGAGACTGTTCCTTATCTCAGCACGGTTTTTTTTGTCAGAAAGAGCAATAGCCCTTTTCAGGAGATGTATGGCATCCCAGGCAGTGCCAGCAGCCAGAAGCTCTTCAATGGTAAACCTGTTGAATTCAGTTCCAAGGCTGTTCAAGAAGCGTGAGACCGCGCTGGCGCACGGATGATCAGGCCTCAATTCATCTCCCATGACTACGGGTGGAGCTACAGTCAAAAGTCTCATGTTGTCAGGGACCTGTTGGAGCATGCGTTCGGATAGCAGTGAACTCGGTACTGCGATGGTGATGTCAGTATTAAGGGATGAGCGTATAAGAACTGGTCCCCAGTATCTCGGTCCCCAGGCTATCACTGCATCCGCTCCCTGTTCCTTGAAGCTCTGAAGTTGGAGAAGGACATCGACATCCTTTATCCCAAAAGTTTGGGTAGGCAGAACTTTAAGCCTGTATTCCGGTGCGTAGGCAGTAAGCCACAGGCCTGCTTTTTCAAATATGGGCGTATTTGCAACAAGGGGTCCGATTGTCTTTATTCCGGTCTTCGCTAGAGTTCTATAGAGGGACTTAATCCATGATCTTAGGTCCGGAGACACACCAAAGGTCCAGAAAAATACATCATCTGAACGGCGTGGTAGCAGGGGACTGCTCCCTGCGGTGAGTATCAGAGGCGTCTTGTGGTTCTGGCATATGGAACTCAAGGTAAAAGACAGCTCTGGCCGGGAAGGGCCAATGATGGCTACTGCCTTTTCATGATAGATAAGCGCCTTGGTCCTGACTAGGAGGGGGCCTGGCTCACCCCTTGTGTCAGACACGACCAGTTCAATCGGTCTTCCCGAGATTCCACCTCGTCTGTTGATCTCTTCAACAGCCTTTCTTGCGGCAATAAAAGCTGCCTTTCCTTCCCTGGAATGTTGGCCGGAAAGGGCCCATAGCCCTCCTATTACAATGGGGGGCCTACCATAGAGGTAAGCAGCAGACTGGTTGGGGTTCGTTACATTTTGAGCAGATTGGGCAGGTGCAGTATCGCCCTGAAAAACATGACATAGGACGAAAAGGCAGCTGAGCAGGATATTGATGCCCGCTGCCTTTCTATAGGTAGCCATTGTCTATTTCAGTCTTGCGAGCTGTTTTTTTGCCCATTTTGCCTGTGGGCTTTTAGGGTATTTTTTTAGAAGCTTGTTAAGTACGATCTTTGCGCTTTCATTGTCTCCCAGCTTTGCAAAGGCGAATCCCTGCTTGAGCAAGGCGTCCGGAACCTTGTTGCTCTTGGGGTATTTGCTGATAACCTTTTGGTAGTCAAGTATGGCCTCTTCGTAGCGTTGCATGTTGTATTCGCAGTCTCCCATCCAGAAATAGGCATTTGGGACCCGGTCTCCCCTTGGGTGCTGCTCTATATACGCCTGAAGAGTTTTCTTTGCATCTTTGAATTTCTTTTCCTTGATGAGATCAAGGGCCTGCTGATATAGGTCGATTCCCCTCTCAGCGACTTTTTTCCTGGTTTCTTCGGCCTTTTTTGCTGCAGTCGCAGATTGTTGGAGAAGTTTAACCTCCTCCATGAGTTTGGTGATGCGTGCCTCTATCCCTTCACGAAATTTTTTTGTTTCTTCTTCTCTGGTCTCGTCCCGGTGATTGATCTCATCTATCATTCCATTCAATCTGAGGAGCTCTCCCTGGAGTTCTTCCAGCCTGTTACCAAAGTCGGCCTGTTTGCTCCTCATGGACGCGATATCCTTTTTGCCTACTTTTTCCGTAGCGGCCTTGATTGCCCCTATTTCCCTCTGGAGTGACTCTATTCTCTTGGCAAGAGTACGGTTTTCCATGGAAAGACTGTTTACCCTCCGTTCAAGCATGTTGACTTGATCCGAAGGGGCACAATTGGTCAAAAGCAGGCAGGCTGTAACGAGAACTAATGCGTGAATGATTTTCGGAATGGCTAAACGCGATAACTTCAGACCCGAATTTTTTAAAAAAATCCTGTTAAGGCCCATAAAACCTCCTAACTGATTGACTGCCATCTTTTTCGTTGTGGAAGTGCTATCCAGTCAAGTCAAAAATGACAGCAGCCGTCAGAACCAGACTTTTATATTTGGTGACTGGGATCATTTTAAATACCAAATCTTGAATAAAAAGGCAAAATAGGTTCAATAACTTTATAATATTACCTTCTATTAGGCCCCCAGTTTGGCATCGCCGCACTTCCATCAAATCGGAAAAGTCTTCGCTGGCTTCTCCCGTTGGCAAACATTACGAATATCGATTTCTGACGACCGAGTCTCGTTGAGCTGAAAACGATCTGTCTTCCGTCAGGGGACCATGAAGGATTTTCATTGTTTCCTGAGTAGGTGAGCTGTACAGGGGCTCCACCATCTGGAGATATGGTAAAGATCTGAAACCTGCCATCCACTCTCCCTGTATAGGCTATCCTGTTTCCCCTTGGAGACCATTGCGGACCGGTATTGTAGGAGCCTTCATAAGTTAGCCTCTTCACCAGGCCGGATCGGATGTGCATGACGTAAATCTGCGGGCTTCCGCTTCGGTCAGAAACGAAGGCCAGTTTTTCTCCATCCGGAGAAAACGTAGGAGAGACGTTTATGCCCGGCCCTTTGGTAAGTCTCTTCCTGATCCTCCCGGCAATATCTATCAGGTATATATCGGGGTTCCCATCCTTGCTCAGGGTAACTGCAAGAAGATTCGGGTCGTTGGGGTGCCAGGCAGGAGAAATGTTTAGTCCTGAGTATTTGGACAGCCGGTAGATCTTCTTGGTTTTTAAGTTCTTCAGATAAAGGTAGGGCCTGCCCGTGCGATAGGAGGTATAGGCAATATATTTTCCGTTTGGCGAAATCCTTGGCGAAACTGTTATTCCCCGATCAAAGGTCTCCCGCTTAAGGTTGGCGCCATCAAAGTCGGTGCTATATATCTCCTTGACGCCATTTTTTTCACCTACGAAAACTATTTTTGACAGGCTTACTCCATGTTCGCCTGTAATGGCCTGGATAATAAGGTCACAGAAGCGATGGGCCATTTCCCTGTAATCTCTTACAGTCCCATTGTAACGTCGTCCTACCAACATCCTGTTATTGGTGGTGTCGAAGAGCCGAAATTCGGTCACAATGGTATTGCCATTGCGCTTTAGCGAACCTTTCACGATAAAATCCAGCCGAAAATCACTGAAGTCAGCATTGGGCCTCCCACCATATTCCGCCGGGTCTAGTATGGAGAAGTAACCATGGAAGGTAAGGTCCTCTGAAAGGGTTCTTGATATCTTTCTTCCGAGGAGATCGTTTTCAAAGGTGTAGGGCACAGGGTTTAAGTATGGGACAGCAATGGGAATCTTTTTGAGATAGGGAGAGGTTATATCTATGTATACCCTGGCCAACAAGGTCCTGGGAACGAACAACAATAATGTGGAAAAAAGAACAAGTGCGACCAGATTCTGGGACAGTTTCCTTCTTGTCTTCATTAGAAAAATCCTATTTCACCGGGTTTAAAGCGTATTCCTATTTCAATTGGTCCAGGTCCTAATGCCTTGGGAAGCGGTGGCATCGGAGCTGCCTCCATTATCGCCTTCAGCGTGGATTGATCAAACAATTCCTTCCCGGATCTATGTTCAAACCAGGTCTTTTGTATGGACCCATCCTTTGCTATGCGAACCACCAGGGTGGAAACAAGCTCGGTCGAGTCAAACAGATGCTCTGGCAGTATCCAGTGCCGCCACACCCTTTCGTACACCCTGGCACAGTACATCTTCATTACCGGGTTGCTTAAATCAACTTCTCCCTGTGAGGGGGCCGGGACAGAAGCCTCCGCTGTTTCACTCTTCTTGTTTCCCTTTACACGATTCTCCAGTTCCTTAAATATCTTATCAAGATGCTCTTCTTTCTTTTTTTCATCGACTTTATCTTTAAGTTCTTTCAGCCTCTTAGCCAAGAGCTGGTCCGGATTTTCAGTTTTTTTGCTCCTGGTCCTCTTCTTGTCAGGCACGTGTTTCTTGGGCTGTTTCTTCTGTTTCTTGGGGCTTAGGCTAACTACCTTGTTCGAGGGTTTTCTCGCCTTTTCAGTTGGTTTTCGTACGGCCTTGGGAGGAGGCGTGGCCTTTTTTTTCTGGACCTGTTTTTTGGGAGGCGGAGGTTGAAGCTTTTTTTTGTTTTTTTCGGTTCGCACTTTTTTGGGGGCAGGTGGGGCCTTCTTTTCCGGCATAATTTGTGTCTCGAAAAGACGCACAGTATAGACCGCAGGTATAGGCCTTGGCCTGTTCCAAAGGCTTCCTGCCAAAAAGACTGCGATGAGCGCAACAATGTGCAGCCCTATCGATCCTAGAAGGGATGACCGGTAATAAGTTTTAGCCCTTTGAGCTTTTTTATTTGCCACTCTTATTAAGACGTTTTTTCTGCCCCTTTTTTATTTTCCCATCTGCGGGCTGTGTCACAAGGCCAAGATCTTCTACACCCGCTTCCCTTATGGCTGCAATCACCCCGGCAACCGTGCCGTAGGGGACCTCCCTGTCTGCACGCAGTAGGACCTGGTCGGCCCCTCCTCCACTTTTAAGTTTGGAAAGCCTGTTCCTGAGTACCGAAGGATCAACCGCTATCTTGTTGAGATAGAGTTGGCCGTCCGATTTGAGCGTGACCACTACAGGCTTTTGCTTTTGAGGAAGTGGTTTGGCCGTTGTATTGGGAAGTTTTATATCAAGGCCCTTTGTCATCATAGGGGCTGTAACCATAAAAATAATCAATAGAACCAGCATGACATCCACCAGGGGAGTCACGTTGATTTCCGCCATGTAATGTCTTTTGCCACCATTATTTTGTGAACCGAATGCCACCATCGCCTCCTATTTGCCTGTCCCCTTGTCCTGGAGGAGCTGACGCTCGACAGTATTGAGGAAGTCGCTGGCAAAGCCATAAAGTTCAGCTTCCATCCTGGATATTATGCTCATGAAGCTGTTAAAGGCTATAACAGCAGGAATCGCGGCGGCAAGTCCTGCGGCCGTGGCCACCAGTGCCTCGGATATGCCGGGTGCCACTGTGGCCAGATTGGCAGATCCCTTGAGACCTATGCTGTGGAAGCTGTTCATTATGCCCCAGACGGTCCCAAAAAGCCCTATGAATGGGGCTGCATTGCCAGTGGTGGCAAGGAAGGGAAGCATACGTTCAAGGGCGGCAAGTTCCTCTTTTATGCCTTTGTGAAGACTGCGTTCCAGGGTGTCCAGCCAGACCTTAAGCCCAACAGTGATGTTTTGAGGCCTGGTCCCTTCTTTAAGCCTTCTTAGCTCATCATGGCCTGCGAGGAAGACTCCAGCCATAGGGGCATCTATCATGGCCTGGGCACTGGCTCTAACCTGGCTAAGACTGGAACTTTCCCAGAATATCCTCTCGAACTCTTCATTTTTTATCTTTGCCTGTCTAAATCGTCTGATCTTTGCAAAAATTACTGTCCAACAGCCTATGGAAAAGAGTATGAGAGAGATGAGAACAAACTGCACCACAGGTCCTGTGCCAAGGACCATGGTCCATATTGAAGATGTGGCATTTATCATCCATTAAGCTCCTTATTCCAGAGTCAAGGGGAATCTGGCTATATGACTTTGGTTGAAATGTGTTATCTCTTCCCCCTTTTCAAGCAGGTATTTTACAGCCTTTAAACCATCTTCGCCAATGTTAACCGTGTAGTCAGTCACATAGAGATCAATATGTTTATTGATTACTTCCTCGGAAAGTTCCTGCGCATGGTTCCTGATAAAGGCCATGCCTTCATGCCGGTTTCTCAATCCATATACCACGCTCTGCCTCAACGCCATTTCAATTTCAAGCAGCAGGGAGCTTCCCAAAGAACGTTTTGCTATGATGCCTCCCAGAGGAATGGGAAGGTTTGTTGTCTCCTCCCACCACTGACCAAGGTCCCTCAGGCAGGTAAGGCCCAGTTCTTCAAAGGTGAACCTGCTTTCATGTATGATCAAGCCTGCATCCACGCTTCCCTTTGCCACTGCCTCGGGTATGTCCGCGAAAAACATAGGAACTAGATGTTGGACGTCTGGAGCGTAAAGTTTTAGCAGCAGCGAAGCCGTGGTGTACTCACCGGGTATTGCTATGCGGGAGGTCTGAAGCTCTTCTGGACAGATCCTCCGTTTGGCTACCAGAAGCGGTCCGCAGCCCCGTCCCAAGGCACTACCAGTACGAAGAAGGACATAGTCATCCAATACATGGCCAAGTACATGGAAGGAAACCTTGCTGATATCGATGGATCTCGACAAGGTCTTCTGGTTCAATTCCTCTACGTCCGCCATAAAAGGTTTAAAGCGGTATGGGCAAGGTACCTTCCCATGCAAAAGTCCATAGAAGATCAGGGTGTCGTTTGGGCATGGTGAAAGTCCGATAGTAATTTGACGCTTTTTACTTGTTTCCATTGCTTTTTTCCAGTTCTTGTCCTAGACAACCACCATGATTTAAATAAGTTACTGTGAATGTACCGGGCGAGATACGCCTTTCATGTCCAGTGTTTGTCATGCAACTGGTCGAATATTCAGCAAATGCCTATGGTGACCAAAGATACGGGTATACATAACGGGGCGGCCCTTATGTCTCTAAATGCCTAAACACATGACATGTGTTATCCCTTGTTTAACAGATAATAAAGTACTTTTTCCACTCCCTGGGAAAGTTCGGAAAGGGCCCCTGCTATGTCCCAGCGTGACCTTTCGGCCTCCCCTGCCATGTTGCTTATGCCGCGGATTTCCATGAAGGGTGCATCAAAAAAGTGGGTCGCATGGGCGGCAGCCGCCCCCTCCATGTTTTCACACAACGCCCCGGTTCTTTCTCTTATTTCTCCTGCACGTTCAGGGGTCCCACTTGTGCATGAGACGGTGACCATTGGACCACAAGTGATCCCAATGGATTCGAAAAACAAGTTGGGAAAATATTTTTTTAGACACGAGCTGAGATCGAAAAAAGTATTGATGTCTTCTCCCTCGATCTCAATGGGTTCAATACCATGTGCCGTACATCTTCCCAGATCGCCGTAGGTTTCAGAAGTCGCAACGCAAACCTCGCCTATATTCAGGCCACTTTTGTGAAAAGCTCCCCCGATCCCTGCGAGAATCACAAGGTGTGGCCCATGTTCTGAAAGAAAGCGGGTGATTGTCAGGGCTGTGTGTCCGGGGCCTACACCACAGACGAGATCCTTGCACTCAAATTTTTTTAACACCTTGGACAGGGCTTTCATTTCCTTGGCCGTTGGGGCTGCTATGACTATAGGAAATGAAATCATCTAATGCTCCTTGTTATAAGGGCGCAGCCAAGAAAAAGACCATTTACCAAGACTATTGTACCTGAGGCAGGAAGATCCAGGAGAAACGACAAAAGAAGCCCTATGATCACGGAAAGGGCGGAGAATATCACTGCTCCCATTATGGTTTGTCGGAACGTGTAGGCTACTAACAGGCCAGATGCTGCTGGTATAACCATTAATGCCGCTACCAACAAAAGACCCACAACCTTCATGCCGATCACTACTGTTACGGCTGTAAGGGAGGTGAGTATAAGATCGAGGCGTTTTACTTCAATCCCTGAAACCCTGGCTGATTGCTCATCAAAGGCGGCATAGATGAGTTCATTATAGGAAAAGGCAAGCAGGATCAACACCAACACCGCAAGCCCGCCGGCGATCCATACTTCCAATGGGCTTATGGCCAGTACGCTGCCAAAAAGAAAGGAAAGCAGGTCTGAGTTGAAGTCTCCGGCGAGGGATGCCAGCATGATTCCTCCTGCCATGCCCAGGCTGCTGACGATGCCTATACCTGTATCTCCTCCCAACTTTGCCCCTTTTTTCAGGTATTCTATAAGCCACGCTGCAACGAGGGAGAAGATTAGCGCCACTGGAAGAGGGGAGTAGTTGAGAAAAAGGGCGAGGGCCACACCGCCGAAGGTTACATGGGCCAAACCGTGGCCTATCATTGCCTCTCTCCTTAATACCAGGAAGACTCCAAGTACACTGCAGCTCACTGAAACAAGAGTGCCAGCAAGAAAGGCCCTCTGCATAAAACCATAGGAGAACATCTCCAGGGGATGCATTAAAGACTCCTGTTTGAAAATATTTTTCTTATGGTACGTTCAATTTCCCATGCTGTTGAAAGTTCTCGTCCGTACTGGGCCTGCAAGATTCTTAGCTGCTGCGGGGAAAGTTTTTTGGTGATGTGGCCGCACAGGTAGTTTACACAAAAGTGATATCTTGCCAAAAGAGAGCAGCCTTCATTACCAAGGAAAAGACATGCATTATCCCTGATTCGTTCCTGGGGGATGTCACATCCAAGCAACAAATTTATCAAGAGCAACACTTCGTCATACCAGTCTTCAATGCCATTTCCGCAGCAGCCACTTCCGTCGGTGCGGGTTGCACAGCTGGCACAACAGGACGAGACCTCCAGCTGGATCATCAGGTTACGGCTTTTTTTGAGCTCTTCCCTATACAGATCGAGCAACTGGTTTAGCTGGGCATGCTTTCCTGAGGCCTCCTGAACCAGGCTGTTTAACTCATAGGCCCTGTGGATTTTCTCAAATATAGGAATTTTTTTTGTGAAAGTGACGTAATCTGGCATAATTTATTCTTTGTACCAGTTTATGTTTGGTCTTTAAAGTGGTAGGAACCTCAAAAAAATTAAAAGGTTACCTGGTGGGGCACCCTGGATTTTTATCATGAAAAAAATGAGAAAAAAAAGAGGAACAGCCATTTTTTATGGTGTTCCTCATTTTATATAAACGAAATGGCGTCCCCGAGGGGATTTGAACCCCTGTTGCCGGCGTGAAAGGCCGGTGTCCTGGACCGGGCTAGACGACGGGGACATGGTGGGCCGTGCTGGATTCGAACCAGCGACTCTCTGCTTAAAAGGCAGATACTCTACCGGCTGAGTTAACGGCCCCGTTGGGCCAACCCATATTAAGTAGGCTGCTTTGATATCATGCCTTTTTATTCTTGTCAAGGTAAAAACATTACTTGACTACATCCATTAAGCAGGCTAAAAGGCGTCACATGATGAAAGACAAGAGATTCGATCCACCTTCTCTTACAATAGGCGACGTGACAGCGCCCTTGCCCATTATCCAGGGAGGAATGGGTGTAGGGGTTTCCATGGCCAGACTTGCAGGTGCAGTTGCAACGGCCGGAGGCATAGGTGTTCTTGCCGCTGTCCACATAGGAATCACGGAAGAGGATTTTGGGAAAAATCCTAGGAAGGCCACCATTCGCGCCCTCAAAAAACAGATCAAGCAGGCCAAAGAGGCATCAGGCGGAGGGATAATAGGCGTCAATATAATGGTAGCCCTTTCCGATTATAAAGCGCTGGTGGAGGCAGCAGCTGTAGCCGGGGCAGATCTGATTATAAGTGGAGCGGGCTTGCCTTTGAAGCTTCCAGGGTTTGTCCCAAAGGGGTGCAATACGAAACTGGTGCCGATTGTTTCTTCACCCAGAGCAGCTCAGATTCTTTGCAGGCGCTGGGGAGATCATTTTAACCGTCTTCCGGATGCAATAGTTGTAGAGGGGCCTATGGCTGGTGGTCATCTGGGATTCAAGGCAGAGGATCTGGACAAGCCGGAATCAAGCCTTGAAGTGCTGATTCCTGAGGTCGTGGCATGTGTCAGGCCTTTTGAAGAGAAGTGGGACAGGAAAATTCCGGTTATAGCAGCTGGCGGGGTTTATACAGGGGCAGACATCCATAAATTCATTCAGCTTGGGGCTGCGGGTGTCCAGATGGGGACCCGTTTTGTGGCTACCCATGAATGTGATGTCTCTGATGAGTTTAAAAAGGCATACCTGGCTGCAAAAAAAGAAGATGTCATGATAATTTTGAGCCCGGTCGGAATGCCGGGAAGGGCCCTTAGGGGGAACTTTGTAGAGCGGGCCAGGCAAGGAGAAAGGCGGCCTAAAAAATGCCCCTACAAGTGTCTGATTACCTGTAACTATAAAAAGACCCCCTACTGTATCAGCAATGCGCTGATAAATGCCCAAAGGGGAACACTTGAAGAAGGCCTGATATTCTGCGGTGCCAATGTCTGGCGAGTCGATGAGATTGTCTCCGTGCAGGAACTTATGGATGAGCTGGTTGAAGGTTACAGGGAGGCAGCACGCAATAGCGTGTAATGCCCCCCTGTGAATTATATAATGTCGATCCAGCCGTAGGTATCTTCCTTTTCTCCATATTGTATGGATGTAATGGCATCAAAGAATTTTTGAGCCACGGGACCAGTTTCGCCGCCGTTTATCTGAATGGTCTTTCCCTTGTAATATAGAGAGCCGACCGGCGAGATGACAGCAGCGGTACCGGTCCCAAAGCATTCCTTGAGTTGTCCGGATCCCGCCTTCTCAAGCACTTCATCGATGGAGATGGTCCTTTCCTCGACCCTGACTCCCCAATCCCTGGCGAGGGTAATGACTGAATCCCTTGTTACCCCGGGAAGAATGGTCCCTGTAAGGGCCGGAGTGACAAGGGTGTCATCAATGAGAAAGAAGATGTTCATGGTCCCTACTTCTTCAATATTTTTCCTCTTCACGGCATCGAGCCAGAGCACTTGGGTAAATCCCATTTCCTTGGCTTCTTCTGACGCCATGAGGCTTGCAGCATAATTCCCCGCGGTTTTGGCCTCTCCAACTCCTCCGGGGGCTGCCCGAACATATTTGTCCGTCACAAAGATTTTCACCGGATTGAAACCTTCGGCATAGTAAGCCCCTACAGGGCTGAGTATGATCGCCAGTATGTACTGCTTTGCGGGACGTACTCCCAGAAAGGGCTCGGTGGCAAAAATATATGGGCGAATATAAAGCGAGGTGCCCTTGGCCTGGGGCACCCATCTCTTTTCTATGGAGACGAGTTTCTTTATGGCTTTGAAAATCAGCTCTTCATCCACCACTGGAATGCACATTCGCCTGGCAGACCGATTCAAGCGTTTCATGTTGTCCCTTGCCCTGAAAAGTCTTATTGCACCGTGACTTCCTCTGTATGCCTTAAGACCTTCGAATATCGCCTGACCGTAGTGGAGGCAGGCTGCTGCTGGATCGAGGGCAAAGGGGGCGTAGGGTACTATCTTTGGATTGATCCATCCTGATCCATCCCTGTATTCCATTGTGAACATGTGATCTGTCGTATGTATACCGAATCCAAGATGGGCAGGATCAGGTAGCTCTTTTCTCTGCTCTTCTGGAAGAAGTTCAAGTTCTATCTCCATGGCGGCAGTTCATCCTTTCCTTTCTGAGGACTTGAAAAAAGCCCAATTATTTAAAGTAATACTTTTAACCGGGGTGTCCTTCATGGACCAAAATTAAACGCCCTGGCCAAAAGATAGACAGATATCCTTTTACTTCAATTTGACAGAAAGGCAAGGGTAGCCTTATCTCGTAAGGGCATCTCTAAGAATTTGATTTTTTGTTCAAGGACAAGATACGAAGGAAGGCGCTTCGGGAAACAGCAAGTCCATCCCTTTTTTTAAGGGTATTTTGCTGACCACCAACGCAGTCCTCGGCAAATTGCAAGTTTTATTGGTTTCCTATAAGTAAGATGTCATTGTCCTCAAGGCCCTTCAGAATATTGTCGATTAGATCCTCGTGAACAATTCTGTATTCCAGCCATTCCAGGTTGGCCAGGAAACCTTCTGCGGGACCGCTTATTTCGCAATCGGTGTCAGGGATGAGAAAGGTGAGCTCCTCCATGCCTTTCTCCATGTACTTTCCCAATACCTTTTTTTGACCATCAATAGCCTGCTTTGGATCAACGCCTGCTATTAACCAAATGGCAACGAGAAATCCATTGTAAAGCAGAGGAGGGTGAAAGAATTTTTCTTCTCCAATGATTTTCCCAGCAAGCTCCACCTCGTCCCTGTGGATAAGGTTTAGGAGTAAACTGTCCAGTTTGGCAAGTTCCTTGCTGAATCCCGGCGCAGGTAATTGGTCACCGGGGACTAGGTCTGGATGGGGACAAAAGGGGTGAAATGATCCATCGGAATTCCTCGGAAAGAGTCTGCATGCCCTGGGCCTTATGGCATGTATGTCGCACAGACCGTCGGCCCTATGTGCAGGGCATGACTCGGCCTCACCGGGGATGATCCATTCAGCCACATAAGGTCTCCTGAATAGACCTTGGTTGCCAGGCTCTTCAAGATCAGGAAATGCACCTATCAGAAGTCTTTCAAAAAGCCCAGGCTCTGTCTCACCTTGATAGGGAAGTCTTTTAACGGCCTTGCAACATTGAGCATGGCATCTCTGGCATGGTAAAAGTGTCTTATTGTTGTCCAAGATTCTGGCTTTCTCCTTTAGTATGTTTTTCCAGCCAACGGGTAACCGCTATGGTCCTGAATATGTCGGCAGGGCCAATGGTATGGGGATTGTATGGCGTAAGCCCGGCAGGATTCCCCTCGTTGCGGGGCCTGAGGTTGTCAAAAACGGTTTCTCCGTAGAAGTTGACATAACTGATGGAGAGATCAAGTAAAGGGCGCATGACCTGTAACCGTCCGTTTTCATCCTCACCAAGTATTACTGGTCCGAACCTTCTTTCATAAAAGAGCTGAAACCATAGGCCAAGACGCAGTTGTGAGGTAAGTTTGTCTGTCATCAAGGCAATCCTGCTAAAGTAGGGAAGGGTTATCATTTCTTCGACTGTCTCCTCCACTTCGCTATTTCCCTGAATGTATAGCCACGCCCATTCATCAAAGTCTGGTGAGTCTTGGCGCACAAGGGTTCTACCTTTGTCTAAGGGCGTCCAAACCGCATGACAGGTGCCGCAGGCGACTAGCTCCGTGTCATAGGCGCGGTGGCCAGGTTTTTTCGTGTCCATAAAAGTGGCCGTTCCTTTTCCTTCCTGGTGGCATTTCAGACATCCCCGGTTGAACCCCGTGCCAGGTTTTGTCTGATTGGTTCCCTGGCAGGGTCCGCGAGAATGACAATCAGTGCAGGAAAATCCCTTTGTGCAATGAATGTCAGGGGTCATCTCGTGCCATATCACCCCGTAGGGCCTTTGAATATGACGTCCCTTTACGAGTGGGGCGAAAAAGTCTTCTGGCAGGTCTTTTTCTGTCCTTCCCACAAAATCCCATCCCACAAAATTTCCATAGTGACAGGAAAGGCATGCCTTGTCTTGGACCTTTCCTGTGAATCGGTGCTGTAAAGTACCATCTTTCCAGGCTGGTTTGAAATGACATGCTGCGCAGCCAGTACCCCTTTTGGTGGAAGCGTAATCATCGCCTGGATAGTAGACGTGACATCTCAGGCAAAATCTCCTGAGTAAATCGCCTACTATCCCTTCGGGAGAAGAAGGAAAATCTTCGGCCGGCAGATCGAATAGGCTGGGTATCGGGGCATCAGGGAAAAAGGCCTTCCAAACCATTCCAATCTCGTCTTCAAGGGTAAAGTGGGAAGAAACGGATGCATTCTTTACTTCTTCAAGATGGCATCTTCCACAGCTGTCTTTCATGGTTTCAGGTCTTGCCGGCCACCTATTCAGACCTCGGTGTGCCCTTGTAAAATCACTTGCTGTGCCATTGCCGCCGTGACACTCTGTGCATGCCATTTTGTGGGCTGCGTCAAGGGAAACATCGTGGCATGATACACATCCCCTTTTTTTCAAGGGAGAGTCTGGATAAGGTGGGTTGCAACCCGTAGTCACCAGCAGAATGCAGATTGCGAAAGATATTACCCGTGGCCTGGGCTTTATGTGCCTTAGATTTTTGAGGAATACTTTTAACAATGACACGATTTTCAACCTTGCTGCATTTTAACCTTAAGAATATGATCTGTAGTCACTATAAAAATTATGTGCATAAATCCGTAATGAAAGTTTATCCTACTACCTTACGATCCTCTAGCCAAATTGTGTATGGATGCGATGTCAGACAAAAACAACTTTGCCGATGCACTTGATTACATAAATACCTTTCAGTTTCATGGTTTTCGCCTAGGGCTTGAGCGAATGGAGGCCGTCCTTGAAGCAGTGGGGCATCCTGAGCAATACTGTCCATGTATCCATGTGGCGGGAACAAATGGTAAGGGCTCGGTATGCGCTATATTGACTGCTGTTTTGAACGAAGCTGGTTATAAAGCAGGGCTTTATACCTCTCCCCATCTCTACTCTCTGCGGGAACGGTTTCGGGTGGGGGATCAGCTGATATCAGAAGAGGACCTTACCCGGCTCATATTTCAGATAAGGGATCTGGTTGAGGCCGGTTTTGAACTAAGCTATTTCGAATTTACTACTCTCCTCGCGATGTTGTGGTTCAGGGAACAAAGGGTCGATATAGCGATTTACGAGACAGGGCTTGGAGGCAGGCTTGATGCCACAAATGTGATAGTCCCGGAGGTATCGGTTATTACCAATATCTCCTTTGACCACAAAAGTTACCTGGGCAACACCCTGGAGGAGATAGCCTGGGAAAAGGCAGGGATAATAAAAAGTGGTGTCCCTGTAATAAGCGGAGAATACAGGGAGCCTGCTGCAACCGTCATCAGAAAGAGGGCCGCGTCCATGAAAGCCCCTTTGTTGGAGCTTGGGCGGGACATAAGATATTATCCGTCTAAGGCATTCAATCATTTTGACTACGCAGGAAATACCTTTGTGTTTGAGTCCATGGAGGCTCCCTTGTTGGGGGAGCATCAGGTGAGAAACAGCGCTCTTTCGCTGGGGGTGCTGGAACTCATCAGGGAAAGGGGATTTAATCTTGATGAGGAGATCATAAGGAAGGGGTTTAAGGCAGTAACATGGCCTGGAAGGGGTGAGATGCTGGTGGGACCATGCAAGGTGATCCTGGATGGTGCGCACAACCCGGAAGGCGTGGCTGCATTAAAGATGGTCCTGTCCTCCATGGTTGATAGCAGCAATGAGTGTCCGTCTTTTAGATGCCTCTTGTGGGCCTGTTCCGACGAGGGAGGCGACAAGCCTTTCTTCGCCATGCTGAAAGAAATCTCTTCCTTCTTTGACCATGTAATCATTACGGAGCCACCTGGTCCAAGGGTTCCGGTCGGTATCGACAGGTGGAAGGGTGTTTCCGATTCTGAAAATATCCTGATAAAAGATTGGAGAGTGGCTTTAGAAAAGGCAATTTCTCTTTGTAAAGAGAAAGAGGATTGTTTGTGTGTTGCTGGCTCGTTGTACCTGATAGGCGCTGTTCGCAAAGAGCTTCTTCAATCAGGGTTTTCATAAGAAAAATTGGCGGGCGATAGGCGATTCGAACGCCTGACCTTTGGCTCCGGAGGCCAACGCTCTATCCAACTGAGCTAATCGCCCGCTGTAAGATGAAGTAAACATATTACTTTTGATGGAATTGATTGTCAATTTTGTCGTGGCCCTTGCTTCATAAGTCTTTGCTTGAGGGGCCAAGAGTTGTATCCAGCGTGGTGATGAGGCAGGCCAGCCCTTCGTGGCTTTTTCCAAATCTGGATGGCCACTGAGCAAGGCAGAAGGTGTTGAAACAAAAAGAGTAAAAAACGTTTATGTAGTTCAGCCATGATGACAGGAGACAGGCCTCATGGACACATTGTCCTCTATGAGGAAATTCAGAAAAGCGGTCGTCGTTTCAGACAATGCTAACTAAATGTGAACAACAGGATAATCAACTGAAGGGACCTTTTGGAGAGGATCTGGTATGAGCAGTTTGATAGATATTGAAGTCACAAATAAGATGCTCACCGCCATCGCGGAGGAGATGGGCATTGTGCTTAGGAAGGCCTCCTTTTCGCCGAATATTAAAGAACGAAGGGATTTTTCCTGCGCCATTTTTGATGCCAGGGGGAATCTGCTTGCCCAGGCCGCGCATATACCGGTTCATTTAGGCGCCATGCCCTTGACGGTGAAAGAAATGCTTGGGCGGTTCGACTTTGAACCAGGAGATGTAATCATAACAAACGACCCTTTTCTTGGCGGGACACACCTTCCTGATATAACGCTCATGAGCGGGGTATTTGTGCCTGGAACGAATAGGCCTTTTTTTTACCTGGTGGCCAGGGCACACCATGCCGACGTTGGAGGAGCAACTCCAGGATCCATGCCCCTTACCAGAAAATTCGAGGATGAAGGCGTCTTGATACGACCCGTCTATCTAAGGAGACGCGGAAAACTGGAAACAGGAGTACTGTCTTCCTTGCTTTCTCAGGTGCGAAATCCAGAAGAAAGAAAGGGTGATCTGGACGCACAGTTGGCTTCCATTTTTAGAGGCGAGAGAAGGCTTCTTGAGCTTGTTGAGCATGTAGGGGAGAAAGATCTTGAAAACAGGTTCGCCGGCCTTCTTGACTATGGGGAGCGCGTTATGAAACAGGCCATTGGGGATATACCTGATGGTACATATCTTTTTGAAGATAGCCTGGATGATGACGGTCTAAATAATAGGCCCGTGCCCATAAGGGTAGAGGTCAAGGTAATGGGGGAAAGGGCCATTGTGGATTTTTCCAAAAGCAGTGACCAGGTACCCACGGGGCTCAACACAGTAAGAAGTGTAACCGTTTCTGCGGTATACTATGTGTTTTTCTGTCTGGTGGGCCCTGGATATCCATACAATGGAGGTTCCCTCAGGCCGCTTACCGTTATCACCAGGCCTGGAAGCCTCCTTGACGCACAATATCCAGCGCCGGTGGTGGCCGGGAATGTGGAAACTTCCCAGCGCATCGTGGATTGTCTTTTAGGGGCCCTCTCAAAGGCGATACCCGCTCGCATTCCGGCCGCAAGCTGTGGGTCAATGAACAACATCGCGATAGGGGGAAGACTCCCTGACGGAGGGGAGTTTACATACTATGAAACCATTGGGGGAGGAATGGGCGCCCGGCCTGGAGCCGATGGCCTTTCTGGTATACAGACCCACATGACCAACACATTAAATACTCCAATAGAGGCCCTTGAGCAAAATTATCCTTTTCTGATAGAGGAATACAGCTTGAGAAGGGGATCAGGGGGAAAAGGAAAGTACATGGGGGGACAGGGCATTATAAGAAAGTACCGGTTTCTTGCCCTTGCCACAGTAACTCTTTTGACAGAGAGAAGAAGGTTGGCTCCTTACGGCCTCAACGGAGGAGGTAGCGGTATGAGGGGGCTCAATCTTTTCAGGCCCAAGGGGGGAGAAAAGAGTAAAAAGATCCCATCCAAGGCCCATGTAAAAGTCTATCCTGGTGATATCGTTGAGATCAGGACACCAGGTGGCGGAGGCTGGGGCAGGGTTGATTCCTAAATTAGTCTTCATCGTATCCCTGGTCTTCCGGGCAACATCAGGATATCATTCCGGCATTTTTGTTGTTCGGACCATCTAAAGAGTCGATGGATTTACGTGGATTATCTCACCCTCTTGACATATTAAGTTGAATTGAGGATAAGTGTGAGCCACGAATTATTGTTTTACAATTTGTTAAGGAGAGAACAATGCGAAAAAGCTATCTTATGGCTCCTGGGCCGGTTGCTGTGGCTCCGGATGTTCTTGCAAGGATGTCTGAGCCACTTGTTCACCACAGGTCCCCACAGTTTTCCGCCATCCTTACACAGGTTAGGGATGACCTTAAATATCTTTATCAAACAGAGAATGAAGTACTGATATTTGCCTCTTCCGGTACTGGTGGCATGGAGGCCTCGGTAGTAAATCTCCTGTCTCCTGGCGATAAAGCGATAGTGATAAGGGGTGGTAAGTTTGGAGAGCGCTGGGCGGAGATATGCGAGGCATATAATGTCGAGACGGTAAATATTGATGTCGCCTGGGGAGAAGCGGTTGACCCTGAAGATGTGAAAAAGGCCCTGGAGGAAAATCCCGACGCCAAGGCCGTGTTTGTTCAGGCCCACGAGACGTCTACTGGAGTGAAACATCCAGTTGAGGATCTTGGGGCGCTGGTAAAGGAGAGGCCTGACACCATCCTGGTGGTAGATGCCATTAGCGCACTGGGGGTGTATGAGCTAAAGACTGATGAATGGGGGCTGGATGTAGTGGTAACCGGGTCTCAGAAGTCTCTTTCGCTGCCGCCTGGTCTTTCCTTGGTGAGCGTTAGCGAAAAGGCCTGGGGCTTTGCAGAAAGGTCCACTCTGCCAAAATATTATTTCAACTTTTTAAAGGAACGAAAGGCGATAGAAAGGCAGACCACTGCGTATACTCCTGCTGTTTCATTGATCACAGGTCTTGGGTTGGTGCTCCAAAAATTAAGGAAAGAAGGGTTGGACGCCATATTTTCTCACCATCTGCGACTTGCCGAAGGTACTCGGGCAGGTGTAAAGGCCCTTGGGCTGGAGTTGTTTTCAAAGGTTCCTTCAGAGGCTGTGACAGTTATTAAGGCACCTGAAGGAATTAATGGCCAGGATGTGGTCAAAATTCTTCGGGAAGAGTTTGGCATAACCATTGCCGGAGGACAGGCCCAGGCAAAAGGAAAGATATTCCGTATATCTCACATGGGGCATCTCGATGAATGGGATATGTTGGTGGCCCTGTCCGCAGTGGAACGGGCGCTTTTAAAACTTGGTCATCCGGTTGAACTGGGCAAGGGCGTGGCAGCTGCTGAAGCCTATTTTGCCGGGAAGTGATCCAGCTAGAATTTACGGCGATGGTTTAGTTTGCCCTAGCGAGCTGTCATCAAGGTGTGATGACCTGGATGCTTGAGCTGAATTTATGTTTTTTAAGCATTTTGCCCTTGATGTGTGAGATTTTGCAAGAAATCCAGTTTTAGGTATGAATAAAGTGAAACAATCAGTTTTCTAGAAATGAGGTAGATGAGATGAAAGTTCTTATTACAGATCCTATTGCCCAGGAGGGAAAAGAAATTTTAGAGGCCGCAGGACTTGAAGTAGAGGAGCGGCTGGGACTTTCTCCTGAGGAGTTACTTGAAGCAATAAAAGGAGTAGATGGGCTTGTCATAAGAAGCAATACAAAGGTGACCAAAGAGCTGGTGGAGGCTGCTGACAGGCTCAAGGTGGTAGGACGGGCTGGTACCGGCCTTGATAATGTGGATATCCCTGCCTGCAATAAACGGGGTATAGTTGTCATGAATACCCCGGGAGGCAATACAAATTCGGCAGCAGAGCATACCATGGCCATGATCCTTGCATTGTCACGGCACATACCTCAGGCAACAGCCTCCATGAAGGCGGGAAAATGGGAGAAAAAGAAGTTCTTGGGCCAGGAAGTAGCAGGGAAGACCTTGGGCGTAGTAGGTATCGGTCGGATAGGAAGCATTCTTGCACAGATCGCACAGGGAATGAAGATGAAAGTCCTGGCCTTCGACCCCCATATCAGGCCGGAGACGGCGGAAAAAATCGGAGTGGAGCTCGCTGACCTAGATACCGTTCTCGCCAGGGCTGATTACATCTCGGTCCATACGCCGTTGACGCCTGAGACCAAGGGGCTCCTGAATAAGGAGTTCTTTAGCAAGATGAAGGACGGGGCCATGGTGATAAACTGCGCAAGGGGAGGGATCGTAAACGAAGAAGACCTTTACGAGGCCCTTACCTCGGGCAAACTTGGGGGGGCCGCCCTGGATGTCTTTGAAAAGGAACCCACTACAAAGGAGCATCCGCTCCTTTCCCTGGACAATTTTATCTGTACTCCGCATCTCGGGGCATCTACCAGGGAGGCCCAGGAGAATGTGGCAGTGGCAGTGGCCAGGCAGATTGCAGATTACCTGACCAAGGGAGAGGTGAGAAATGCTGTCAATGTGCCGTCTGTCAGCAGTGACGCCCTTGCACAGCTTGGTCCATTCATCACTCTTGGAGAAAAGATCGGATCTTTCCATGCCCAGTTGGTTCAAGGGCCTGTGGACGAGGTCATAATCTCTTATCAGGGCGATGTGGTCGATTTCGATACAAGGCCTGTTACTATATCTGTGCTCAAGGGGCTTTTGGCTCCAGTCCTCAGGGAGGATGTAAATTTTGTAAATGCCCCGATTCTTGCCGAAGAAAGGGGAATCAAGGTTACAGAGTCAAAGAGTTCTACTGCCGAGGACTTTACCAATCTGCTTACCGTGACCGTGAGATCAGGTGGGGAAGACAATCTCCTTTCAGGTACAATTTTTGGAAAGAAGGAGCCCCGTCTGGTGAGGATCAATGATTTCAGGCTTGAAGCGGTTCCGGAAGGACATCTGCTTTTGATTTACAATGAGGATAGACCTGGAGTCATAGGGCGGATAGGCATAACACTTGGTGATGCCAACATAAATATTGCTCGTATGCAGGTTGGACAGGATCCTGGACACAACAGGAACGTGATACTTCTTACTACTGCAGAGGTCGTAGACAAGGAAACTCTGGCCAATCTGCAGAAGGTGGATGGAGTTACAAGGGCACAGGCCCTGGAACTGTAACGTGGCCAAATTTTATTGGTCCTTTTGAGTGCATTTGTAATGTTTTTCACCAGAAAGCCTTGACAACCTTTGGTGGATTGTGTAACAAATTGAAACAATTGTGGGAAGGATAATGTCAAGTGACATAAATAACTGTTAAAATTTTTAAAAAAGGCTTTGGCTTATGCAAAGGATGCCTGTTTCCTTGATGGGCTGGCATAAGAATTTGTGAGTTTACCGAGGACGTAAGGGTCCGGTCGGGTCCAGCTATTTAAATAGTCTTCGTGTTAAGTGAAAAAACCGCTGTTCTAATTTTAGGACAGCGGTTTTTTTTTCGGGCCTTTCCCAAGGTCCGGAAATCTTGTGGAGAGGGGGTGATAATTGAATCGGATAGAGAATGTGGTGCTGTCTATGTCCATTAATTCCAGTTTGATTGAGAGCTGGAATGGTTGAAGGGAATCTATACCTTCGGCTTAGATTTGGAGGAATTGGAGGGAATTATGGTAAAACGACTAATCGTTGCTGCAGTCGGTCTTAGTCTTATGATCGGCTGTACCCAGATGCTGGATAAGAGGGCCAGTGTCATCAAGGCGCCAGAGGTTGCGCCTGGCGCCACCTATGTAGGAAGTGAGACATGTTATGACTGCCATGATCAGATGGCGGCAGATAGACATAACGTCCATATGCGGATAGCTTCCTTTGAGGTGCCGGGAGGGTACAAGACAGGCTGTGAAGGATGTCATGGTCCCGCCTCTTTACATGTTGAGGGAGAGGGAGATACAGAAAAGATTCTTCGTTTTGGATCGGAAGGGTTGGAATCTGAAGAGGTAGCGGGGGTCTGTACCACATGTCACCAGGTTGGTTCTCATCTCAATTGGGTCGGTTCTGCGCACGCCGAGAACGATGTGGCCTGTACAGAATGTCATACAGTCCATCATAACAAGAACAAGAAACTCTTAGCCAAAAGGGAAAAGGATCTGTGTTCGAGTTGTCACCAGGATATAAATGCACAGACCTATTTTATGTCCCATCATCCCATTAAGGAAGGCAAGATGGGGTGTACTGATTGTCACAATCCACATGGCAGCGCCAGTCCTGAAGCAGGAATGCTTAAGACTGATGAACGCGTGAATGATCTTTGTCTCAAGTGTCATACCCGTTACCAGGGTCCATTTGCATTTGAACATGATCCCGTGGTGGAAGACTGCCTTATCTGCCATGAACCCCATGGTACTGTAGCAAATAATCTTCTGCGTCAGCAGGAGCCTTTTATCTGTTTGCAGTGTCATGAGGCCCACTTCCATGCAGGAAGGGCTTCCAATAACGTGATTTCCGTTCCCGCCCCAGGTGATTCGGCCAACACTATTGCCGCGGCGGATCACGGATTCACAAAGTCCTTCATGACTAAATGCACCCAGTGCCATTCCAAGGTCCACGGTTCTGATTTGCCGTCACAGACCGTAACTGGAGCTGGCATGGGATTGACTAGGTAATCAAGGGAGGTGAGCCTATGAGACGTTTTTTTATAATGGCACTATGCGGTGCCTTGGTCCTAGCGCTTTCTGGCTTTGTTCCCGTCATGGCTGAAGAAAAGGCCTTTGAAGGGAATATCAGCATAGGAGGCTCCTGGACCATGGATGATATTGATGAGGATGAAGATGGTGCCAAGGGCACAGAGTATAACAGCCTGGTTGAAAAAAATGCCAACTGGGACCTTGGTGCAGATTTCAGTTTTAGGACAGGGGGATTTGCCTTTGATGCAGATGCCCATTACCAGGATGTGGAGGATCAAGAGTATGGAGCCGCTCTGGACCTGAATAGGATATTGGTTTTCAAAACCGATTACAGCCGGTTTCTCCACCGTCTTGATCATGACAGCCTGGAAAATTTGATGGGTCATATCTTCGCTGCTCCGGGAAAGGGGCTTTATTATGACTTTAACGGAGATGGAACCAATAACAAAAATGACGAAATAATAGGTTCTGCTTCGGTATATCATACTGATTTTGGGGCCGGTGAAGATTATCACATAACCAGGTCCGAGTGGAATAATCACTTGGCATTCCACATTCCCACACTTCCAGAGGTAACCATAGGTTTTGACCACCGTATGGAAGAACGGGAAGGGGTCGAGCAGGCCCGCACTATGAGCAAATGTTCTGCTTGCCACGTGGTTGGTGTAAGCAAAGATGTCCATGAGATAACCAATGATTACATACCGAAGGTGACTGTCAGGGTTGGTACTTTGGCCCTTGAGTATTCCTTCATGCACCGGGAATTTGATGACAAGAGCGATGATATGTCCCTTGTCTACAATGCCCTTTCTCCGACAAATCTTGGATTTACAAACAGGCTCCAGTTTGACAGCAGGACCGGGGAACTACCATTCAGCAGGACTCCGGATACTGAAAAAGACAGCCATACTGTGAAGGCACGCTGGGACATCATGTCCGGCCATACCGTCACAGCCGGTTTTGTGTATTCTAAGAGTACAAATCTAGAGACCGATGGGGGCTATGATCCTCTTACCGGCGAGTTCAACGAGGATCTTGAGCTGGATAGTACGACTATCATGGCCAAATACCATGGACGCATTTCCAGGGCTTTTTCCGTAACTATACATGGAAAGTATCAGACCCTTGATAATGATGATGTATATGTTGACGTAGTGGACCGTGCAAATGGCGATGGTACTACCCTTGGTGACGGATATGCATCAAGCGTCCTTGGTGCAGAGGAAGGACTTGCCACAGGCTTTTGGGATTATAATCGTAAATCTGGTTATGATCTTGATATCACTACAATCGGTTTCGATGTGGCATGGCGCCCTCTTCATGGCGTGACTTTGAGAGGTGGGTACGAGTTCCACTATGAGGAACGGGATAATGCCGATGCCCACAATGTGCCGGATGATACCACAGAACACAAGTTCAAACTTTCCGGCGACTGGCGTATCAATCATAGTCTGAGATTGAGTCTTGGTTATAAGCTTGATTTGATTGATGATGCCTATGGCCTGGAAGAGGCTGTATGCGCTCCAGACGGGTCATATGGAGAGTATGGTGGTCCTCCTGGGGATCTTTATGACTATAGCAGGGCATATGATCCCAGGATTTACAGCCAGAGAGAGGGGTTGCGTTCTAATCAGCCCACAACTGTACATGAAGCCTCCTTTAAGGCTAACTGGACGCCCATCAACATGGTGAGCACCAGCCTCCATGCAAAATACAAATATGCCAATAATGATGAAGTGGATGGTCGTGACTGGCAGCAGGATCTTTTTACAGGCGGGTTTAATGTCGTAGTCTCCCCAAGTGAAAAAATGGTCTTCGCAGCTGGTTATAATTATTTCAACGATAAGTATGAGTCCATGTACTGCATTGCCATATACGACGGGTGAGCTAACATAATCACAACGGACCAGGCTGGTTCGGAACATACGGATATGGATTACAGAACTGAGGCTCATACTGTCATGGCAAGCGCAAACATTGCACCGCTTCCAATGTTGGATATAAATGCCAATGTCAGCTACACTACTGGAAGGGGCAACATCTCTGATCTAAGCTTTGACTCCATGTATCCAACAGGGGATGTCAAGCTGGATTTCGATACCAGTGCCCTCAACCCCAATCAGCCATATCTCTATGATGTGGCATATATAAATGATATTGATGACTACTCAAACCTTGATTTCTCGGAACTTAACATAATGGTAGGTGTATCCTATCGTCTTGCCAAAGGAATAGGGTTAGGCATCAATTATTATTACACCGACTTCGAGGACGATGAAGCCTATGTCTATGGGGAACAGGACGTAACAGTCCAGTCCCTCATGGGTTACGTGAGCTATAGCTTCTAGGTTTTGGCATAGAGCTGTGAAGTCAGAGGGGCCGTATGGCCCCTTTTTTTTGAAGGTAGTTTTTGTCTTGAAGCTGTGTGTCATTTTTTTTACATTTTGGGCGCCGAAGGTTAGTGGTGTCGAAGGAGGATTTTTCCCGTCCAAAATGTTGTCAGGCGGTAATAGTAAAAAAAAGTTTTCCC
>CAZUIH010000008.1:0-37963 GCA_964620365.1 uncultured Desulfobacterales bacterium
CGGGTGGGTCAAAATTATTGACCGATAATGGGTCAAAAAAAATGGCCATTGACATTTGTTCGGCATTTGAAGTGAATAATTTGGGTTTAACCAACTCGTACACCAGAAATGAACATGTCTCTTTATTCCAAGTTGCAGCAGAATGGTATTATTTTTGCAAAATTAGTTGGTTAGAGTTGCGGATTATAAAGAATAGAAACAAAAAGTTTTTTAAAGATATTATTTGAATGATAGCGAACTGTAATAGTGTTTGTTCTAGGCCTGCTGCAATGGGCTTTCGATTTTATAGAAATTGCTGTCTTATCAGGCAGTTGAAGTTTAAGAGCGGGTCTACTGTCTGCCGCCTAGCTTGTTCGGCAATGTCGGCAGCTCCATAATCCGGGAATATGGAATGATTTTGTGGCTAATGGATGGAACGGGGACTCGACATAACTGTCGATTTTTATGTATTTTGTCGAGGCGTCAAGGTGTTGTCACCCTCTATTGCCGGAAAATAGCTTGAGTTACGTGGCATGGCTTTTGAACTTGCATTTATTAAAAATAGAATAAGACATCTTTATGATATAAGATAAAAATGAGATTTTTTTTGAGGTCACATATATTCATATGTCTCCTGGTGTTAGGCGGAATTTTTTTTACCACGGTTTCTAGTGGTTACTGTCAGAATGACATCCTGGGCCAAGTGGTATCAGTGGACCGTGAACAGAACAGTTTTGTTGTCAGACTTGACAAAAGCATCCTTAAAGATGATGCAGACAGCCATGTCGTTACGATTTCCACAGGGGCGGAGAGACTGCCTCCTGGCATAGTCCCTGGTAAGTGGGTGCGAGTGTGGCCTGGTGATAGCACCAAGAAAGGAGACAAGGTCATTATTGCAGAAAGAGTAATCTTTTCCTGGAACAAAAACAGAATAGTTGATCCGACAGGAGTAAGGTCCAGGCTTATCAGGGGAATGGGACGCAAGGGAGGAAAAGGCATGGGCAGAGGAGGCAGGATGCATGGCCACTAAGCCTGGAATCCGCCTTCCTGGTTGGCGTGAAATTCCCGTATGGCTGGGAAATGTAATGGTTTTCGGTTTTATGTTTCTCCTTGTCGTCGGGTATTTCGGCTTCAAGATAAAACAGGCCAATTACCTTTTTATTGAAGACGCAAAGGCCCACGCTAGACTTGTTGCAGACATAATACGACTCCACGCGAGAAGTGCCATTCTGGCCAGGGACATAATGAATGAACTTCTTGATACATTCCTGGGCAACACAGTGAAGTTTGTGGAATATTTGGAGGAAGTGGAGCCTTTTGACTCGGATGAACTGGCCGGGTTTTCAAAGGAAGCAGGGCTGTTGGGCATAACCATATTCAGGAAAGATGGAACCAGTGCCGAGGGACCCCCTGATTGGTCTAAGGGTAAGGCCTCTGGATGCGTAGGAGGTCCCGCCCTGGTTTATCATCCAGGGATTCATGCCTTCATTTATAGGAAAAAGGTCGAAGGGGGGCTGGTAGATTGTATAGCTACTGGTATCAACGCCACCCGGATTGAAGCGTTACAAAGGGAAGTCAGTCTCAAAAAGGCCCTCGAAATGACAGGCAACCTAAAGGAGATAAAGTATGTAAGCCTGGAAGGAGTGGGGGCTTTGGCGAGGGAACATGTAATTGGGTCCGCTTTTTCACCGGATTTGGTAAAGGTTTCAATCGGTGAAAGGGATTCGACACGTGTCGCAGAGGTAGAAATGCACTTTGGAAAGGCCAGGCTTAAAGTAGGGCTTGATGCCTGTCCTCTTGAAAGGCTTTCTAAAAGATTGTGGCGAGATTTTTTTATTTTTTCAACCATACTTGCCGTCACGGGTACTCTGCTTTCCTGGATTCTTTACAGGAAGCATATGCTTCATCTGGAAAAAGTGAAATCTTATGAACGCAGGCTTGCCAGCCAGAGGGAAGAGGCAGCCCTTGGAAGGGCGGCTGCTGCCATCGCACACGAGATACGCAATCCGCTAAACGCAATGTCCATGGGGCTTCAAAGGTTGCAGATAGAAGCCAAAGAGCTTTCGGAAGAGCATAAGAAAATATTGAAGATTATTCAGGATTCCTTGAAACGAACAAACAGTACAGTAAGTGGTCTTTTGAGTTATGCACGCCTGCCAAAACCTGATCCTAAGCCGGTTAGGCTGGATTCTATAGTGGAGGACCTGCTGCTCCTTTATAAAAAGAAGTTCAAGGACGCGGGGATAGAGGTAACGTTTGAAAAAAAAGTTTCATCCACAACATACGCGGATCCTGAGCTTATTGGTCAGGTCATCGATAATCTTTTGAGGAATTGCCTTGAGGCCAGGGCGCAGACCAGTTACCTCATCATTGAGGAAAAGATAGAGGACAACGCCCTGATCTTGAGATTCAGAAACAGGGCGTTGTTTGAAACAGCAGATGAGGTGGAGCGTATATTTGAGCCATATTTTACCACCAAGACCAGGGGCACTGGCCTGGGACTGGCAATATCCAAACGTATTGTAACAGCACATGGTGGTAGAATTAGTGGCAAGCTGCTCGAAAACGGGGACTTGGAAATAACGATTGTGCTGCCCTTATATCAGAATCAAGGACATGAAAGAAAAAACGAGTCTGACAGATGAGTAGTGCCGGTTACTTTTCATGAAAAATGCAGCCGCTAGGAAAACACGTAACAGGAGACCTAGATGAAAATTCTTGTGGTTGATGATGAACCGCTTCAAAGAGAACTGCTAAAGGGATTTCTCGAGAATCAGGGTTTTCAGGTTTTAACTGCTGAAAACGGAGAGGATGCCCTCAGACTTTTCCAGACAGAGGCCATTGGCCTGGCATTGTTGGATCATAAAATGCCAGGCATGACAGGTGATGAGCTGCTTGCCAGGATGAAGGAGATAAATCCTCTCGTAAGGGCCATTATGATCACTGCCTATGGAGAGGTAGATACGGCAGTAAACGTAATGAAGCTTGGAGCAGATGATTTTTTGGAAAAACCGGTCGATCTAGATGTGCTCCTTGAAAAAATTCAGCGTATCGAACAGGAACTGGCTGTAGAGGAGGATGTGGCCTCGGTTGAAGAGCTGAACCAAGAGGCTCCTCTGCCCGTAGAGATAATAGCCCACAGCCATCTGATGAAGGAGGCAATATCCCTTGCCAGACGTGTAGCAGATACTCCGTGGACAGTGCTTATAAGGGGGGAGACGGGTACAGGAAAGGAGCTGATGGCCCGCCTTATTCACCTGCTTAGCCCCAGAAAAGACGCACCGTTTATCGAGGTCAATTGTGCGGCAATACCTGAAAATCTCTTTGAGAGCGAGCTGTTTGGTCATGAAAAGGGAGCCTTTACCAGTGCCGTATCGCGCAGAAAGGGGCGCTTTGAACTGGCCAATGGCGGAACCCTTTTTCTGGATGAGATCGGGGAATTGCCCATGACCCTTCAGCCCAAGCTCTTGCGGGCACTCCAGGAAAAGCGTATCAGCAGGGTCGGAAGTGAAAGTGAGTTTGAGATAGACGTTAGGGTAGTGGCGGCAACGAATCGTAACCTGAGGGAAATGGTCGAGGAGGGCAACTTTAGGGAAGATCTCTACTACAGGCTTAATGTTTTTGAGATAGAAATACCGCCCTTGAGAAACCGGAGAGAAGATATCCCAGGCCTCGTATCATTTTTTCTCGAAAGGTATGCACTGCGTCCTGTGAAATTTTCGCCGGAGGCCATGGATGTCCTTATAAAATATCCTTATCCCGGTAACGTGAGAGAATTAGAACACATTGTTCAACGTACAGTAACCCTGGCAAGGGGACAGGTGATACGCAGAAATGATCTTCCCCAGGAAGTAAGACAATTCCAGGCATCCACCCATGGAACACTCAACGAAAGATTGGATGCGGTAGAACGTGAGATGATCCTCGACGCCCTTGAAAAAAGCGACTGGGTGCAGACCAGGGCCGCAGCCATGCTTGGTATAAGTGAACGCGTCTTGAGGTACAAGATGGGCAAGCATGAAATAAAGGGAAGGGGTAAGTCGGCCAGATAAGGTCCTGGTTTATTCTTTATGCCACTGTTTTCCTAACAGGAAGCTATAGAGTTCTTCGTGCGATCGCAGGACATCATCAGCCTCGGCGAGATGACTTTCTGAAAGTGTCGTGGTAAGTGCTATACACTTCAGGTTTGCGGCTTTTGCAGATGTAATGCCCGCAGGTGCGTTTTCCACCACCACGCATCCGTTGGGTGAGACCTCCAGTGCATCGACCGCTGCAAGGTAGGGATCAGGGTATGGTTTTCTCCTTATCACCTGATTCCCTGTAACGATATGATCCATCTGCCGTTTTATCTCGCTAGGAAGGACTTCGTCCAGAATATCACTGTGTGAACTCGTGACCAGGGCCAACCGGTATCCATGTTTTCTGAGATCGGATAGTAGGTCATAGACCTTGGGAAATGGCTGGATCTTGGATTTATATCTTGAGGTAAAAAAATCCATTTGTTTTTTCAGTATGGAGTGGAAGAGTGATTCATTCATCAGACATCCGTTACTGGAAAATATCTGGACAGCGGTTTTGGGCTCAATGGCACCTTCATGGAGGTACAGAAGCTCTTCCGTGACCGTGAGCCCAAATTCGGACAATGCGTCTTTCCACGCCTTAACGTGAAAGGGCATGCTGTCCAATATCACTCCGTCCATATCAAATAGTACAGCCTGTTTCAGGGTTCCGTAGACCTCTGCTCAAGCATCAATTTTTTTACGCCAGTTGTAGATCAGTTGTACAAAAGGGGCTATTTTTTCCCCTAGGTCTAGCTCCAGGATATAGTTGTTATTTTCCTGCCAGTTCAATATTGTACAATACGCAGAAACAGCCAGGAAATAAACCAGGATTATGCACAATTGCCAATGTTATAAACCCGGATTATGGACTTCTTGCGAGTCCGTCAATTTTTAAATTTATATAAAAAGATTTTTTCAAAATGGGCGAAAGCCTCTTTCAGAGGCCTTAGTAAGGAGATGATATGAAGTATTCCCAGGCCGGTCTAGGCAGAATTTTTGTATTGCGTCTTGAAGATGGTGAGATAGTCCATGAGGTTATCGAGGGATTTGCCAGGGAGCAGTCCATACGCTCGGCTGCACTGATAATTTTAGGAGGAGCTGACCAGGGAAGTACCCTGATAGCTGGACCTGAAAAGGGGAGGGCAATCCCGGTGACCCCAATGGAAATCGTACTTACGGAGGTACATGAGATTACAGGTACCGGAACCATCTTTCCTGATGAAGATGGTAATCCGCTGCTTCATATGCATATTGCGTGCGGAAGGGGATCAGACAGTCGAGCAGGCTGTATCAGACGGGGGGTAAGGGTGTGGCACATCATGGAAGTCATACTCTTTGAACTGATTGACACTGACTGCCGTCGTATCTTAGAATTGAAAACAGGATTTAAATTGCTTCAGCCACAATAAGATGGAGGGTGTTTAACGTGAAAAAAAGATCGTATGGTATTTTCACTCTGTTGTTATTTGTAGCGGCGTTTTTTACTGGATGCGCTTCCCACAGGGTCAATCTCCTTGAGACAGGACAGGTCACCGTAGAATTTTTACCGTGCAAAGGCATATGCGCATTTAATGTTCAGGCGTTTCAGGATGGTGAGACCATGATCGTGACAGGGAAAGTGAAGCGTGATGCTTCTTTCAGCCAGACCGGAGCAGGTCACGTTGATATCATGATAATTGGTCCAGATGGAAGGTTAATAAGTAGTACAGGCACAAAATTCAGTCCAAGGATCATCAAAAGGAAAGGACTTCGCGAGTCACAGTTTAGTGTGCGTATCCCTGTCGTTCCGCCAAAAGGCTCGGTGATAAGGGTTGCCTACAAGGAAATCTAGTTGGTTCCCAGTTCAACTCAAGTCTATTCACCATGAGAAATGGCAAGGTCTTTTACCTTGCCAATTTTTTTTTGGTCCATATAGTTGTTTATGCCTTCCAAAACCTTGAGGGGTGTATCAGGGGCAATCAGTGTGCCAGTACCTACCTGGATGGCCGTTGCCCCTGCCATGAGAAATTCCAGGGCATCATTTGCAGTTGTGATGCCGCCCATTCCTATTACCGGGATGTCAACTGCCTCGACCGCCTGCCATACCATTCTAAGGGCGATTGGTTTTATGGCCGGCCCACTCAGTCCACCAAAAATGTTGGCAAGGGCGGGCCTTTGTGTCTCGATGTCTATGGACATCCCCATAACGGTATTTATCAGCGAGATGGCATCTGCTCCTGCATCCTCTACAGCCTTTGCGATTTGAGATATGTCAGTGACATTGGGAGACAATTTTACCATTACCGGATGATGTGTCGCAGCCTTTACGGCCTCGGTTACGTGGGCGGCACTTTCTGGAGTGCTTCCAAAGGAGACGCCTCCGGCTTTTACATTCGGGCAGGAGATGTTTACTTCTATTGCGGATATGCCATCCTCATTGTCCAGAATAGAGGACAGCTCCTTGTATTCCTCGATGCTGTCACCTAATATATTGACTATGATGGCTGTTTTCCTTTGTTTGAGCCATGGCAGTTTTCTCTCGATAAACTGCTCTATCCCAACATTCTCAAGCCCTATGGAATTTAGAAGACCGCATGGAGTCTCCACCAGACGAGGTGGGGGATTACCTGAACGGGGTTTTAGCGACAGCCCTTTTACACAGATGCCCCCTAGTTGATCGATATCAATGAGATCATTTATTTCAGCTCCATATCCGCAGGTGCCTGATGCCAAGATAACCGGATTTTTTAATCTGAGGGACCCTATGTTTACCGACAGTTCCGCCATTTTTTAGACACTTCCTTTTAAAATTTTACCATTTGATAGCCGTATGTTCCATGACAGGCCCATCTTTGCAGACGTGAAGGTAACCATCACCTTTTGCCCTGGGAACAGCACATCCCAGGCAAAGTCCGACGCCACATGCCATCCGGGCCTCAAGAGAGACCTGGCAGGAGATTCCATTTTCTTTGGCAAGCTCTGCCACCTTCTTCATCATGGGCATGGGGCCGCAGGTGTAAAGCGCGTGATCTGCTGCCTTTGCCTTAACATTCTCAAACTCTTTTTCAACCAGGTCGGTCACAAATCCCTTATGGCCCATGGAGCCATCCTCTGTGGCAGTCAGCACCTTGACTCCAAGGCTCTCGAATTTTTTGAGCATGGCAAGCTCTTCACTATTCCTCGCACCCAAAAAGAGTGTCACTTTCCCATCCGGTATTGATTTCGCCAGGAAGTACAAAGGGGCGCAGCCCATTCCTCCCCCAACGAGAAAATGAGAAGAGGCCTTTCTTAAAGTAAATCCATGGCCCAGTGGGCCCAGAATTTTGATGCCGTTGCCCACTGTTTGCATTGATAGAATTTTGGTGCCTCTTCCTACAACCCTGTAAAGGAATGAAATCCTGCTTTCCTCTTTGTCAAAGATGGAAAGAGGGCGTCTCAATAAAGGATCCCTTGTCTTGTCATCTCTTACTTCCAGCATGCAAAACTGACCAGGATAAGATGATCGTGCTATTGGATCTGCTTCGACTTCTAAGAGAAATATGTCAGCAGAAAGCTCTTTTTGGCCTGTTATGGTGGCCTTTATGTCGTGTCTTGCCATCTGTTAATTAACTCCTTACCGCCAGAGAAAGGGCTGTGGCTGCGAATAAAATCAGGCTTACCGCGCCGTTTAGGGTGAAAAAGGCCATGTTCATGCGGGAAAGATCATTGGGGCTGACTGCTATTCTCTGCATTATGAATAAGATCAAGGTGATGAAAAGTCCTCCATAGTATATCCAGTTGAGATGGGCCATGGAGCCCACAAAGGCAAATGAAATAAAGGCCATGACATGGAAAATGGCAGAGAGTAGGAAGGCCTTTTTAATTCCCAACCATGCCGGTATGGAGTGCAGCCCAGCGTTTCTGTCAAATTCACTGTCCAGACAGGCATATAGTATGTCAAATCCCGCCACCCAAAAAAGCACGCCCACGCTTATTATCGCTGGGATCGTTCCCATGCTGCCCCTTACTGCAATCCATCCGGCGGAAGGGGCCATGCCAATGGCAAGCCCTAGAAATACGTGGCATAAGGGTGTGAATCTTTTTGTGTAGGAATAGAAAAGAACCACCCCAAGTACCAGGGGCGAGAGTGTGAAGGCAAGATCGTTCAGCATGTAGGCTGCCCAAAAATAGAGTAATGAGGAAAAAATGACCATCATCCACGCATCCTTTACCCTGATTTCTCCCTTGGGCAGGGCGCGGTCCGCGGTCCTTGGGTTTTGGGCATCAAAAGGAAGGTCGACTATACGGTTGAAACCCATTGCAGCGGTTCTTGCCCCGACCATGGCAACCAGTATCCAGATGGATGTAGTCAGCCTGGGTGGGCCATCCGCGGCCAGAAAAGCCCCAAGAAAAGCAAATGGCAGGGCAAATACCGTATGCTCAAATTTGATCATTTCAAGAAAAATTCTGATTTTTTCAAGGAATTGGCTCATAACGTTAGAACACCTTTTTAATTGTGCATATCGTTTGATCAAAGTTGAATGAAACAGGAGGCATATTATATTTCCAAATTCAGCATCGAAGATTTAGCCTGCGTCATTCAGTTGGCCTATGCCCTTCCACCTTTTAAGGTCCTTTACATCAAAACCCAGGAATTCAGCAATCCTACCGGAGAAAAATGCAGCCATCTCGTACAGGTCCCTGGGCTTGTGGTAAAAGCTGGGCATCGCCGGGAATATCACGGCGCCCGCCTCCTGGAGGCTGAGCATGTTTTTTATGTGGGTTCTATTAAAAGGAGTTTCCCTTGGTGAAAGGATTAGGGGCCTTCTTTCCTTTAAAAAACAATCAGCAGCCCTGTGAATGAGATTTGTCGAGATCCCGTGGGCTATGGCAGCAAGGGTGCCCATGGTACAGGGAAGCACAACCATTGCAAGCCATCTGCTCGAGCCGCTGGCAGGCGGGGCCGTAAAATCGTCCTGATCATATATGGCTACTGCCAAATCAAGCATCCTGCGGAATTGTTCTTCCTCTAATTCAAGGGAGGCTACCTTCTTTCCAGCATCCGAGATGACAAGGTGCACCTCTTGCCCAAGCTTTTCCATTATCTCTAGGAACTTGAGACTGTAAATTGAGCCGCTTGCTCCGGTTACTGCAAGAAGAATAGGCGAAGGTCGACTCATTTTTTGGGGATGTTTAGCCTTGGCCACAACTTATCTATCTTTTCCTTAACTTCTGGTGACATTTCTATTACATCGGGCCAGTCCCGGGTGAAACCTTCAGAGGGCCACTTCCTGGTACAATCTATTCCCATCTTGCTTCCATAATGGGGCAGAGGAGAGGCATGATCAAGGGCGTCCACGGGCCCATCGGAAAAGACAATGTCTCTGCGGGGATCGATGTTGTTGCCCAGTCTCCATAATACCTGGGAGAGATCTTGTACATCGACTTCTTTGTCAAAGATGCAAATGATTTTGCAGAACATCATCTGGCCCAAACCCCAAAGGGCATGCATGACCTTCCTGGCATGGCCGGGATAGCGTTTGTCAATCGATATAAACGCCAGGTTATGGAACACTCCCTCCAAGGGGAGATTCATATCTACTATTTCCGGCAGAGTCTTTTTGATCAATGGGAGAAATAGTCGTTCCGTGGCCTTGGCCATGTAACAATCTTCCTGGGGAGGCTGCCCAACGATGGTAGAAGGATAGATGGCATCCTTTCTCATGGTCATGCATGTGACATGGAAGACCGGATATTCATCTGCGAGGGAATAATAGCCCGTATGATCCCCGAAGGGGCCCTCTATCCTGCGCTCTCCTGGCTCAACATATCCTTCCAGCACGATCTGGGATGAAGCCGGAACCTCGAGATCCACAGTTTTGCACTTTACCAGTTCCACAGGTGCCTCTCTTAGAAAACCAGCAAAAACCACCTCGTCCACATCGTCTGGCAGAGGGGCTGTTGCAGCATAGGTCATAGCGGGATCCGGCCCTATGGCCACGGCTACCTCGAGTCTTTTCCCCATTCTTTCCGCAATCCGGTAATGGTGGGCCCCGCCCTTGTGGGTGTGCCAATGCATGCCCGTTGTTTTTTGGTCAAAGACCTGCATACGGTACATGCCCACATTCCTTATCCCTGTTTCCGGATGCTTTGTGAATATGACCGGTAGCGTGATAAAAGGCCCTCCGTCCTGTGGCCAGCAATGAAGAACCGGAAGATGGGTCAGATCCACTTCGTCTTCCTTAAATACTACTTCCTGGCACCTGGCCTTTTGAACCATCTTGGGAAAGGCAGAGCCAAGGCGCTTTAGCTTTGGTATGATCTGGAGCTTTTTTAAGAGGGTATTGGGGGCCTCTGCCTCTATGAAGTCCAGTATCTCATGCCCCAATGTGTCTAGATTTGGGACCCCCAATGCCATGGACATACGCTTGTATGATCCAAAGGCATTCATAAGCACGGGCATATTGGAGTTTTCCACGTTTTCAAATAACAGGGCCGGGCCATACTGTTTGCATACTCTATCGGTGATCTCTGTAATCTCGAGATGTGGGCTAACCTTTTCCTTAATCCTTATAAGTTCGCCTTTTTTTTCCAGTTGGTTGATGAAATCTTGCAGGTCTTGATAGGCCATTTCCGCTCCTGAAGGTTTTGTCTCAAGCTTTTTATAACTTTTTTAGGCTTGGTATAGGTGTCCTCAAGCTTGAGCTGAATTTTTCCCATGTGTTTTAAAATTAATCACCGGCCATTTTAAAAATTGGCCTGTGCCAGATACAGCACGGGTCTATTTTTGCCGTAAATTTTGGAAACCACATTGTAATACCTAACCTTCATTTGGCCAAGACAGGTTTCTTGACGATATAAAACAATTGTGTTAATTAAGAACCCACTTTGTGGGGCTGTAGCTCAGCTGGGAGAGCGCTTGAATGGCATTCAAGAGGTCAGCGGTTCGATCCCGCTCAGCTCCACCAACTACTGGAAAACATAGGGAGGGCCTTAAAAGGGTTTTTCCTATTGAGCCAAGGCTTCTGCTTCATGATTGGCCTTCTTCATCAGCAGAAGCCTTTTCTTTTTATATTCTTTTTTTATTATGGGTAAAATAGCCTTGTCCAAAAATCAGGTAACAGGATCAGATCTCGAGTTTAAAAAGAAGGAACTGGCCCTCAAGGTCACTAAGGAAATAGTGATTAAGTTCATCGAGATGGGCAAGGTAACACCTGCCTCCTTCGATGAAACTTTTGATGTCGTCTTTAAAAAGGTTTCATCTTCGGTAAGCAATCCGGATTAAAGTCATGGGCGCCATTGGGCCTCAGTGATGCCAACCATTCCGTCCGGCCAGTCTGGTGAAATCAATCCTTTCGCCTACTCAACCCCTTTTCAATCTCTTTTTTTATGGTCAAAACAGTAGAGATCGGGTCTTTGGACCTGCTGATGGGGCGTCCCACTACGATAAAGTCAGCACCACCTGCTATTGCATCTTCTGCTGACATGGTTCTGTTCTGATCGTCTCCCGAGATATTTACTTCGTTCTTGGGTCTTATGCCAGGGGTGACAATATAAAAGGAATACCCCAGCTTCTCCCTGAGGAGGCGGGCCTCTCTGCCAGAGGCCACGATGCCGGCGCACCCGCTTTGAACGGCCTGTTTAGCCCTTAAAAGCACAAGCTCTTCCACAGTCATGGGTGACCCCAGTTCTTCAAGGTCGGATTTTCCAAAACTTGTGAGAAATGTGACCGCAAGGATATTGACATCCGTTCGGGCGCATGTTGCAGCTTTTAACACCGGGCGGTTGCCGTGGACGGTGGCAAATGTGATCCCCTTTCCATCAAGCTGCTCCAGTGCCAGCTGCACCGTCTGGGGAATGTCATAGAACTTGAGGTCGAGCATGACCCTGTGTCCCCGGTCAATGATCCATTGTACGATATCGAAACCACCGGCAAGAAAGAGCTGCAGGCCGACTTTATAAAATTTTACTTCATCCTGAAGCAAATATATCCACTCTTGGGCCTTTTTAACGGTAGGTACATCCAGTGCGAAAATCAGTCTGTCTGTAGGAGAGATTGTTGTATCAGGCTTCATATTTTTACTTTACTCCAAATGTGTTTGTCTGAGCTTATTTAGCACACTTAATCGGTTTACAAAACCGCTGATAAATAATTTGCTTTTGAAAAAATTCCATAAGCTTGTGGACATCGAAGTGAATCGTTTCAAGAAGCATCTCAGGCTGCTGCTGAAGTTCATTGGAGATTCCGTTATCTCACTTCTAGTTTTTATTAAAGGAACCTATCTTTCCGTCTGTTTTTTTGACGATCAAACCCATTACGTGGAACAGTCCGATTTTTCTACACTCTTTATTTCACAAGAAATAAACTTGCCTTTACAATAATTTAAAAATGAACATCTATTCATTTTTAACTTGACATAAGCCCTTTGCTGTTATAGAAATGGCGAACATCGAAATAAATGATACATAATAAATATAAGTGAAAATAATTTCATTTTTTTGGCCATTACTTTTTCTTGACATTGAGAGGTAAAGGCTATAAGAAGTTTTTGGATCAAGCAGGTATATGGTCTACAAGGGTTGGTGAGGTTACCCCTCCCCAGGAATTTGAAAAAATGCGGTATGCCGCAGAAAAATTGCAGAAGGCTCGGATGTTGAGTCATATTCTAACCAAGAAACTGAATGCTAGTTCAGTTTTGTGCCTATCTCAGGGAGAGTGAGAGGAGGGCTTTGATGTGATGAGCGGGTTTGAGACCATCGTCATGTATCTTGGGATGTCGCTTTTAGCGATTGTAGGGATGCTTGCCATATCTGCTGCGCTTGGCCCTCTTCGTCCCAAGCCTGGAAAACTTTCTACCTATGAGTGTGGTGTTCCTCTATTGGATCCCAGTCGAAAACGCTACGATGTAAAATATTACTTGGTGGCCGTTCTCTTTTTGGTTTTTGATCTGGAAACAGTTCTTATCTATCCTTTGGCTGTCCGATATCGCGCCTTGGCCCAGTATGGCTGGGGGATTTTCTTTGAGGTTTTCATCTTTGTGGCGGTTTTGCTGGCCGGATTGGTCTATGCCATAAAGAAGCGTGCCATCGAGTGGGATTAAGGAGTAGGATATGGGGTTTGAGGCATATACAGGTGAAGGGTGGATCCTGTCCAAGCTAGAGCAGCTTATAAATTGGGGCAGGAGTAGGTCTCCTTGGCCATTGCCGTATGGAACGGCATGTTGTGGTATAGAGATGATGTCCGCCCTGGCATCCAGCTATGATATGGCTAGGTTCGGGGCAGAAAGGCCTAGTTTTTCACCAAGACAGGCGGATGTTCTGATTGAGGCTGGGACGATTACCAAGAAGATGGTTCCCATATTGCGGCGTATCTACGATCAGATGGCCGAGCCTAAGTGGGTTATTGCCATGGGGGCTTGTGCATGTAGTGGCGGGGTGTTCAGGACCTACTCTACCCTTCAGGGAATCGATCGGGTTATACCGGTTGATGTGTATGTGCCTGGTTGTCCGCCAAGACCGGAAGGATTGTTGTTCGCCCTCCTCAAGCTCATGGACAAAATTCAGTCAGATCATCCATTGTACAAACAACTTGCTGAGCTCAAAGGTGGAGGCCAGAAATGAGTCTCAGGGAAAGAGTGCAAAATTGTCTAGGGTCAGACGCTTTAAATTTTTCAGAATGTCGCGGTGACCTGTGTGTAGAGGTGGACAAAAGGCGTGTTGTAGAGGTTTTAAAACGTCTTAGGGACGACCCTGATCTTGGTTTCGATTTCTTGAGTGACCTTTTTGGTGTTGACAATCTTGCACTTTATAAAAAGGCAAAACCCAAGAAGAAGGCAGAGGGAGAGGAAGAGGAGAAAAAAGGGCCTCCGCAGCCAAGGTTTGAGGTTAATTATTTGCTTTTGTCCCTGAAACGAAACGAACGCCTGCAAGTCAAGGTGAGGGTTTCTGAAGACGATCTAACTGTCGACTCGGTCACGTCATTGTGGAGAGCTGCAACGTGGCCAGAAAGAGAGACCTTTGACATGTTCGGTATTCGTTTTAAAGGGCATCCGAACCTTCGAAGATTGCTCATGTGGGATGAATTTCCCGCCTATCCCTTAAGGAAGGACTATCCTCTTGAAGGGGAAGGGGAAGAGAGGCGGCTGATTTACGAATAGGGTTAGGATTAGGCCTTTAGTATAGTTTTCTGAAGACATGTGTCCTGTACGCGATTGATGCAGGCACAAAAATGTGACCCTTACGGGGAGGGAAAAGTGGCTCACGAGTCTGCTCAGCAAACCGTCCACGGAGTCGGTGATTTTGTCACCATTAATATTGGTCCTTCACACCCAGCTATGCACGGCACCCTCCGTGTGGTAGCGCTCACCGATGGAGAAACCATCGTCAAGGCAGAACCAGAAATAGGCTATCTACATAGAGGGGTTGAGAAGCTGGGCGAGAATCTCACCTATCATCAATTCATCCCGATCACAGACAGGCTGAATTATTGCTCGGCCATCACCAACAATGTGTCCTATGAGATGTCAGTGGAGAAGCTCATGGGGCTTGAAGTTCCAGAAAAGGCCCAATTGATTAGGGTCATTATGATGGAGTTGGCCAGGATAGCGGATCATATAGTCTGTGTAGGTATACTGGGTGTAGACCTCGGCGCGTTTACTCCATTCTTTTATCTCTATATACAGCGTGAAGAGATATACGAGATCTTTGAATGGTTTAATGGTGCCAGGCTAACTAATACGTTTGGAAGAATTGGTGGGGTGGAGGCCGATCTTCCTGAGGATTTTGAGCAAAGATGGAGAGAACTCGTACCCAATCTCAGGAAGGCGATCGATGAGACTGATAAACTACTTACCCACAACAGGATATGGATGGATCGTACCATCGGTGTAACGGCTTTCTCTCCAGAGGATGCCTTGAATTGGGGCTTTACTGGTCCATGTCTCAGGGCTTGTGGGGTTAAAAGGGATCTCAGGAAAGATGAGCCCTACTGTATGTATGATCAGTTTGATTTTGAGGTGCCGGTAGGCAAGCATGGTGATGTCTTTGATAGGTATATGGTCAGGATGCTTGAGATGGAGCAATCCATAAAGATCATAGACCAGGCCTTTGCCATGTATAAAAAGATGCCTGAAGACGCTCCATTGATGGCCAAGGTGCCCAAAATAATAAAGCCGCCGGCGGGTGAAGTGTATCATGCGATTGAGTCACCAAATGGAGAGTTGGGTTTCTATATAAAGAGTGACGGCAGTGACAAGCCCTATAGGGTGAAGATTCGGCCGCCTTGTTACATGGTGTATCAGGCATTTCCAGAACTGGTAAAGGGTGAAATGGTGGCTGACTTGATAGCTTGTCTTAGCAGCCTGAACGTTATTGCCGGCGAACTTGACCGGTAAGGAGGCGGATGTTCATGAATGACTGGGTAATAGCCTTAATAAAGGTGGTCTTCATCTGGACCTGGACATTGTTAATCGCCACGTTGATGACATGGATAGAGAGGCGGGGATCAGCCATGATCCAGGATCGTCTTGGCCCAAACAGGGCTGGTCCATTCGGCCTTTTCCAGCCGTTGGCCGATGGAATCAAGCTGTTTACCAAGGAAGATATAGTGCCTGAAAAGGCCCAAAAGATCCTCTTTACGCTTGGACCGATATTGTTTGCCCTGCCTGCTTTTTCAGCCTACGCGGTGATTCCCTTTGGAGATAAGATCGTTGTCGGTGGAAAAGAGATACTTCTGCAGGTGGCCGATGTAAGTGTGGGTTTTTTGTATGTCGTGGCAATAGGTTCCATGGCGGTTTATGGAATTGTGGTAGGTGGCTGGGGATCAAACAATAAGTATTCGATTCTAGGTGGTTTGAGGTCCACAGCCCAGCTTATTTCTTATGAAGTCCCCTGGGGGCTTGCCCTTTTGGCCGCTGTTTTTGTTTACGGTACCTTCAGTTTGAGGGAGATATCTCTTGCGCAGCAGGGGACATTCTTAGGATTCCTCCCAAACTGGGGCATTTTCAAACAGCCGCTTGGTTTCATCCTGTTCATAGTGGCGGCTTATGCTGAAGCCAACCGTGTCCCATTTGACCTTCCAGAGGCAGAGAGTGAGATTGTAGCTGGATACCATACTGAGTATGGTTCCATGAGACTGGGTCTATATCTCTTCGGTGAATATGTAAATCTGTACACGCTGTCTGCCCTTATGGTTACACTTTATTTCGGCGCTTGGCATTTGCCTTACGTGGACATGAGCAGTTTCTTGGGGCCGGTAGCCTATGGGATAGCGTCATTCCTGGTGTTTTTCATGAAAGTAGCCTTTTTCCTCTGGCTCTTTGTTTGGGTACGGTGGACTGTACCAAGGTTTAGATATGACCAAGTCATGGGGCTTGGATGGAAATCACTTATTCCTTTGGCGCTGATAAACCTTTTCTTTACTGCTTTGGTAATTCAACTGACGGTTTAGGAGCAACAAATGGCCAAGCCTGTTGTAGAAAAAAAATATACCTTCAGTGAGCGGATATATCTTGTTGAGATATTGAAGGGCATGGGGCTCACCATCAAACATGCTGTATCGAATGTGAAGGCTTCGTTTCGCCCTGGTCCTCATACAGTACCTACATGCTGGCAGTATCCCGAAGACAGAAGGGAAATATCACCTGTCTTCAGAGGCGAGCACATGCTCCTTCTAGATGACAAGGGACGAGAAAAGTGTGTCGGATGCGGTATGTGTGCGAGAAATTGCCCAGCAAAGTGTATCACAGTCAAAAGGGCAAAGGTAGAGGAGGGGCAGGAAGGTAAGTATGCAGGAAAGACGTACTGCCAGGAGTTCAATATTGACCTACTCCGGTGCATTTTCTGCGGGTACTGTGAAGAGACCTGTCCCAAAGAGGCGCTGAAGCTGGGCCAGGGATATGAACTTGCCGACTATACCCCTGAGGGCTGTCAGCTTACCAAGGAGCGTCTCCTGGAGAATTATCACCGGGAGAAGGAGGCAGGAACCCTTAAACCACCTAAAAAGAGTGTTCCTGTGGCAGCACCAAAACCAACACCGGGTTCTGAAGCAAAAAAGGCCGCTAGTAAGAAGGTAGCGGCTGCAAAAAAGGATAAACAAGTTTCCGGTACAACGGATCAGTCAAATGATTCGAACAAGGATGCAAAAAAATAGGTAAAGGTATCAAACAGGGGACACTTATGGATGCATATTTTCTGATATTTGCCACGTTGTCCGTTATAGCAGGTTTGTTCACAATCACTGCTAAGGATGCCCTTCCCAGTGCACTAGGGCTTCTGACGGTATTTATCTCTCTAGCAAGCCTGTATTTGCATCTTCATGCACCTTTGATAGCCATTTTCCAGGTGACTATTTATGCAGGCGCCATCCTAGTCCTTGTGGTGTTCGTCATAATGCTACTTATGACTCCTAATCAAGAAATGGAACCTGTGCAGGAAAATGTATCGTATCGAGGTCTAGGTGCCATTTTAGGAGTTGTCCTTCTTGGACTAATGGCAATTGGTGTACGGGGCGTCTCTGATATTGTTGGACAAAAAGGGCTTGTTGAGGGATTCGGTCATCCAGCTCAGTTTGGAGATCTTTTTTTCAAGGACTACTTGCTCCATTTCGAGGTGGTCTCCGTGCTGTTACTGGTGGCACTAATTGGTGGAATATATCTGGCTAAGAAGAATCTCTAGAGGAGGGGCGCAGAATAATGCTTAATCAATATATTATTTTATCTACAATTTTATTCTGTATTGGGTCAATCGGTTTTTTGACCCGAAGGAACGCTCTTATCCTTTTTATGTCAGTGGAACTTATGCTTAATGCAGTGAATCTTATGCTGGTTTCTTTTGCCCAGTATAGAGCGGACATGGCAGGCCAAGTCATGGTGCTTTTCATATACGCCGTGGCAGCAGCCGAGGTGGCGGTCGGGCTGGCGATTCTTATTGCCCTGTTCCGTCATGTTAAGGATGTTGATGTTACCAAGTTCAATCTTCTCAAATGGTAGGTAAGTTCTGATCTTCATATCGGGGGCTATCGATGGAGAACTACATTTACTTAATACCCTTATTCCCACTCTTGGGCTTTTTACTTAATGGTCTTTTGGGGAAAAAAATTGGTAAGGGTCTTGTTTCTTGTATCGGCTGCAGCAGTGTCGGCGCGTCATTTTTGGTTGCCATATTGGTTGTCTCTGAATTGGTGGGGAGGCCCGCTGAAGAAAGACAGCTCGTCCAGGTTCTCTGGGACTGGATGACCATTGGAAACTTTCATATTGACCTGTCCTTCATGGTTGATCAGCTCTCAGCGGTAATGATCCTGGTTGTCACCGGGGTCGGATTTCTCATTCACATATATTCGATAGGGTATATGTATGAAGACGATTCCTACTGGCGATATTTCGCCTATCTCAACATGTTCGTCTTCTTCATGACCATGCTCGTGCTGGGAGCAAACTATGTAGTCATGTTTGTAGGCTGGGAAGGCGTAGGATTGGCATCCTACCTGCTCATTGGATTCTGGTATCAGGGAAACGAGAATGCGGACGCCGGGAAGAAGGCCTTTATAGTCAACCGAATCGGGGACTTTGGTTTCGTGCTTGGGATGTTCCTGATGTTCATAACCTTTGGTTCTCTGTCTTATCTTGAAGTGTTTCCCAATGCCCTGCACATGTACGAAAATGGCTACTTGGCCTTTAATGCCCCGGTAACCGTGGCAATATGTCTGTTGCTTTTCCTGGGCGCTACGGGAAAATCTGCTCAGATACCGTTATACGTTTGGTTACCTGATGCTATGGCGGGTCCTACACCGGTTTCAGCCCTTATCCATGCGGCTACGATGGTTACTGCCGGTGTTTATATGGTAGCGAGGACCAACGTGCTCTACACATTGGCGCCCACCGCATTGTTGGTAGTTGCCTTTGTTGCGGCTACTACAGCTCTTTTTGCTGCCACAATCGGAATTCTCCAAAATGATATAAAGAAAGTGCTGGCCTATTCAACCGTAAGCCAGCTTGGTTACATGTTCATAGGTGTGGGTGTTACTGCCTACTGGGCTGGAATTTTTCACCTTATGACGCATGCCTTTTTCAAGGCATGTCTGTTCCTGTGTTCTGGTTCAGTCATTCACGCAATGGGTGGTGACCAGGATATGAGAAATATGGGTGGATTGGCAAAGAAAATGCCTATCACCTACGCGACTATGCTTATCGCTACAATCGCAATTGCGGGTATTCCGCCATTTGCGGGCTTTTTCAGTAAGGATGAGATTCTTTGGAAGGCGTTTACTTTTCCCTATTATCCCCTCGCCGGAAAGGTCATATGGTTTATGGGTACCCTTGGGGCCGGTGTCACGGCATTTTACATGTTCAGACTTATTTTCATGACTTTTCACGGAAAATTCCGTGGAACTGAAGAGCAGGCCCATCATCTGCACGAATCACCTCCTGTCATGACCGTGCCTCTCATAATCCTATCGATTTTGGCGATAGTAGGAGGCTGGCTGGGAATATCCCCTCTAATTGGCCATATGCTAGGTGGGGTTCCAAATGTACTGGAACACTTTTTAGAGCCAGTGTTTGAACATTCACAGGAGATCATAGCCGCAAGAAGTGTTATCCCAGAATACTCGCATACGGTTGAATGGGGGCTCATGACGCTTTCTGTGTTGGTTGCTGTCATAGGCATATCTCTGGCCTATGTGGTTTACATGAAGAAGTTTCCAGAATTACCAGCAAAGCTGGCCCAGACTTATGCGCTTCATCATAAGCTCGTGTACAACAAGTACTACATAGATGAGATATATTTTCTCATAGTTGTTTATCCTATCTACTACTTTTCGATCTTCTTATGGAAGGTGATAGATGCATTTCTTATTGATGGAATCTGTGTCAATGGTCCTGCCTGGTTGACCCAGAAAGGATCCATAGCCGTAGGAAGGTTACATAATGGTCATTTACAGACCTATGGAGCCTTCATGTTGATGGGACTGGTCGGTATCCTGTGGTATTTCCTGGGATTACGCTAACACCGATATCTTAGGGTTAGTTAACAGTTGAACAGATCATACGAATTAAAGAAGGATTGATCATGAATACGCCGTTATTGACCTACGTTACCTTCTTGCCGTTATTGGGAGTTCTGGCCATACTTTTTCTTCCGCAGAAGAGCGAAGAAGGAAAAAGTGTTATCAGGTGGACCGCTTTTGTGGTTTCCATTCTGGTTTTTGTGGCCTCCTTGAGGATTTATTTCGGGTTTGATCCTGGAAAGGCCGGATTTCAGTTCATAGAACATCATCCCTGGATATCCAGTTACGGCATCAGCTATTTTGTCGGAATCGACGGTCTTTCCTTCTGGCTCATAATGCTTACAACCTTTCTCACGCCCTTGACTATACTGTCTACCTGGAAGGCGGTAACACACAGGGTTAAGGAGTTCATGGTGGCTATTCTCGTGCTGGAAACCGCCATGCTGGGTACCTTCATAGCCCTGGATATGTTCCTCTTCTACGTTTTTTGGGAACTTATGCTGATACCAATGTACCTTATCATTGGTGTATGGGGCGGAGAGAGGCGAATTTACGCTGCTATAAAATTCTTTCTGTATACAGCAGTAGGGTCCCTGCTCATGCTTGTTTGTATTATTGGGCTTGTTTACTTCCATAAACATGAAACAGGGATGATGACCTTCAATCTCCTTGAGCTGTACGGTACGCACCTACCTCGTTTTTATGAAATAGCTTTCTTTGCGGCCTTCGCACTGGCCTTTGCGATCAAGGTACCAATGTTTCCACTTCACACATGGTTGCCTGATGCACATGTTGAGGCGCCTACAGCCGGTTCGGTAATACTGGCGGGTATCCTACTGAAGATGGGGACATATGGTTTTCTTCGCTTCGCAATGCCTCTCTTTCCAGAAGGATCCCATTTTTTCACACCGGCCATTATAACATTGTCCGTAATTGGTATTATATACGGTGCGTTGGTCGCCATGGTTCAGCCAGACATCAAGAAACTGGTGGCCTATTCCTCTGTTTCGCATTTAGGATACTGCATGCTTGGACTTTATGTCCTTACCAGGCAGGGTGTTGAGGGTTCTATCCTCCAGATGATCAACCACGGAATCTCCACTGGAGCACTCTTTCTCTTGGTTGGCGTAGTATATGAGAGACGGCATACCAGGCTTATCAAGGAATATGGAGGAATAGCCAAGATCATGCCTGCTTATGCCACCATATTCATGATAGTGACTCTATCATCTATTGGACTACCAACTACAAATGGTTTTATTGGTGAGTTTCTTATCCTGCTAGGGACCTTTAAGGTCAATAAAATGGCTGCCGTGCTAGCAGCATCTGGAGTGATTTTAGGCGCCGTATACATGCTATGGATGGTCCAGCGCGTCTTTTACGGCGAGGTCACCAATCCTAAGAACGAGAAACTTAAGGATCTGACCTGCCGTGAATATGTATATCTTTTGCCATTGGTTGCCTTGATATTCTGGATAGGTCTCTACCCCAATTTCTTTTTGAAAAAGATGCATGCGTCTGTAGACCACTTCATAGGGCAGGTGAAGGTGGAATCTACCATGCTACCCGTTAAAAATTGTGATCACCACGTAAAATCAGTGTCACACACACATCACGTGAACACCTCAGAGGAGTAGTCAAATGAACGAACTGGGATTTGCCTTCAGTCTCGATGATCTCTGGCGGATTGCCGGGGGACAGATAATTCTGCTGCTTTCCGGCCTGGTTCTGATATTTGTAGATCTTTGGCAGCAGGACAAAGAGTGGGAAAAACGCATTTCACTTATGGGATGGCTGACTGCAATCGCCTTTGTCGCCACCCTTGGCCACATAGTTAGTAAGGAGTGGTCGCTCCATGAGGTCGTGTTCATGGACGTCTTCTCCATGGAGAAGTTTTCAGTATTCGTATGCTCAATAGTGTTATTATCAGGGATAATGGCCTCATTGATGAGTATAGGCTACATGAAGAATAACGGACTTAAGAGGGGAGAATATTTCATTCTTCTTGTCTTTGCAGTGTATGGGACCATAGCATTGGTTCAGTCCGTTGACCTTTTGATGGCCTTTATCGCCTTGGAGGTCATGTCCATATCCATCTACGTGTTGGCGGCCTTTTTGAAGGATCAAAGAAGTTCCTTGGAAGGGGCATTGAAATATTTTCTTCTGGGAAGTTTCGGATCGGCTTTCTTTCTGTTCGGGCTGGCGCTTATGTTTGGTATTACAGGGTCCGTTAACCTTACCACGATCGCGTCAGTGTTATCCAGGGGACTGTTTGATCAACCAGCGGTGCTGGTGGCCCTTGGTATGATCATGGCAGGTCTTTTTTTCAAGATGGCCATGGTTCCATTTCATATGTGGACTCCTGATGTATATGAAGGAAGCCCTGCAGTTATCACTGGGTTCATGGCCACCGCAGTCAAGGCTGGGGCCTTTGGAGTGTTCATCAAGATATTGAGTGTTGCCTTCACACCGATTTTGAGTCAGAGCGGACAGCCTGATTTTTATATCACAGCTCACTTGTCCATGCTTGCCAGTTATTGGAAGCCGGTGTTGTGGTGGTTGGCGCTCTTGACCATGTTTTTCGGGAATCTTGTGGCTGTATCCCAAAAGAATGTGAAACGCATGCTGGCATATTCATCTGTGGCTCATGCAGGATATATGGCGTTGGGGATTCTCGCAGCTAACGACCAGGGCCGGATGGGAGTCTTGTTTTACCTGTTTTCGTACACTCTCATGAATCTTGGGGCCTTTGGAGTGCTTTTCCTCATAGACGGAAGGGAACGAAATGCTCAGACCCTGGATGACTACCGCGGCCTAGGATATAAATGCCCAACCTTGAGCTTTGTAATGTCTCTATTCTTGGTAGCCATGGCCGGTCTACCTCCCACTGCCGGTTTTATAGCCAAATTTTACGTGTTTTCTGCGGCAATAAAAGAGGGGTATTTCCTGCTGGCTTCTCTGGGTATCCTCACCAGTGTTATGGGCGCTTACTATTATCTACGGGTCATATACATGTTGTATATGAAGGAGCCTGTTAGGGATGTGGTGCCAGGCAGGGTAGGATTACCAGCGGCTTTGGTATTGATTTTCGCTGCTCTAGGCGTAATGTATTTTGGAATCTTGCCGGAGGGTCTGGCACATATTGCGGATGCGGCACAAAGAAGTTTGTCGATGGTTTTTTGATTCCTCCATACCATCAATCAGGTAGTCGTCTAGGGTGACACGGTTTCACAAAGAGAATCAAGTGGCTGCCTGGCAATAATAAAAGAGAAGGTAACAAAAGATAGACTGAGCTAGCAAAAGGCTCTTATTAAAGGCCCTGAGTTCCGACAGTCAATAGACATAGCATTATGTCTTGTCCGGAGACTCAGGGCGTTGTTTTTTAAAGCGAATAGATTAAATCAAATAGAAGGAAAACGGGGTCAAGCCTCCTTCTGTTACCTCTGCTTCTTCGCAGTTTGCCCCTGTAAGCAAGAGTTTTTCCCAAGGGGTTTCCGGATATATTGTGAGACACAACTGGGGGCAAGGCCCTGCATCACCCAAGAGCTCATTCCATTTATTTTCAATTGCCTGGCCAGCTGACACTATATTTTCCAATGGGACCTTTGTGAACGCGTCCTTAGCATGGGGGATTATTTCTAGGATTTCAGCCAATTTTTCTCTTAACCGGCTTCGTAACCCGGAATCCAAGCAGATTTGGGGCGGGACAGAAAGCTTCATTATGTCGATCACTGAGGCACCTTTGTTCACAGATTCATAGGCAGAATCAATAATGTCTTTTATTTCAATGCTCTCTCCCACTGGGATTTGCACTGATTCCTTTTGGGCGGCTGACCAAAGAATAGCCCAGGCGTGCAAGCGTTCCTTTGATTTCTGAAGAGTAGGGATTGCGTAGTTCTCCTTGGAACGTCCCCTAAGTTCGATCATAGGTCCTTGAAGGATCTGTTTAAGTGTTTTTTCCTGGTCGGTGATCATGCTAAGCTCTTTATCTAGCATTTCATCTTGTAAATCCATTTCAAAGGCCAGATGCAATGTGATTTGTGCCTCTAGTACGGGATCCTTGGGCAGGGCGCCCTTCAGGCTGTGCACAATACTATCAACTGTTTCCTTGCTTTGTGAGCCGAATGCGTCCAAGATACCTGATGCGCTGACATTCTGACCTAGTCCCATGCTTTGGGCCCATGCGGCCCAGTCTCGCATGAGTTGGGAGAACCATTCTACTCTTTCTCCAAGGGGAACTGGCATCCACGTGTTCATCTTAATCAGGTCATCTTCAGGTAAGGATTCCTTTAGGGTGCGTTCGGTCAATTCATTCGGCATCAACAGGGAAATTTGGTCAAAAATGGAAGTAAGTATGTCTCTTGTCCTTTTTTTGGGAAAGCTGGTGGGATAGAGTAAGGCTGTTATTTTGTCACTGGATAATTTCATGATTGGAACCTCTTAGCTTCTCGTTTAATTTAGGGCAATTTTGCGTTTAAACAGTGTATATATCATGACTAGTAGTCAAATCGCCCGACTGTTAATATGAATCTGCACTTTGGCCGTGGTCAATATAAAATAACAATCTTTACTTTGTTCGCACTTTTTGGTTAAGTTTTATGCGTTTTAAAAGAGGTGTTAGGCTCGATGAAGGACAACAGGAATAAAGGTAAAATGAAGTCATATGTTTCGCTATTGCCCAGGTTTGTTGGGCTTTTAGTTAACCTTCTCAGGGATCCAAGGGTTTCTTCTGCGGACAAGGCTATCTTGGGGGCAACCTTGGCATATGTCTTCAATCCAGTCGATCTTGTACCTGACTGGATTCCTTTCTTGGGCCTTGTCGATGATATTTACCTCGTGGTCCTGGCAATATTGAGGCTTTTGCTTAGGACCGATGAAAAAGTTCTGGTTGAACACTGGCACGGACCGGGAGAATTGATCCCTGTTGCAAAAAAGATAGCAGATGTAGCAGTGGGATTTCTACCGCAACGCATCCGTCATGCCCTTTTAGCAAGGGTAGATCTTTGAGGGTTTAAGGCCGCTAATTTTATTGGCCAGGAGGGAAATATTATGGTTGCTACTAAACAGATAGAGGTCGATCTGCCGTGTGGGTTATTTTATGATCTATGCAATATTATTTTGGATCTCAATGGTACCTTGGCTGTGGATGGAAAGTTCATTGATGGCGTGGTGGATCGGCTGATAAAGATTTCCAAGATCCTGAATGTGTATATACTGACAGCTGATACCAACCAGACTCTGGATGATTTGCGGGAACAGTTGCCCCAGGACTGTAAGATAACTTTTCACCGTTTGGAGTCAGGCCGTGGAGATATACAGAAATTGGCCTTTCTCGATAAGTTGGGGAGAGAAAAGACCGTGGCCATTGGCAATGGATGTAATGATGCCATGATGCTTCGTGAGGCTGCATTGTCCATATGTGTGATAGGCATGGAAGGTGCCTCGGTTGAGGCATTGATGGCAAGTAAAACGGTTTTTCTAAATATATGTGATGCACTGGATATCTTTCTGAAAAAGAACAGAATGATAGCGACTCTTCGAAAATAGTCCTGATGACTTCTTACCAAAAAGCCCAATTAACCCAGAGGGCACGGGCCGCTGGGTGAGCAGCCAAGATAGGTCCGGGTGATCTGACAAAAATTTTAGAACATCTTCCTCTTTCGAGTCATCCCAACCTGCTAGTAGGCGTAGAATCCGCTTCTGACGCTGGTATTTTTAAGGTGAGCGATGATATCGCCTTGGTGCAGTCTCTTGATTTTTTCACCCCTGTGGTGGATGATCCATATGAGTTCGGCCAGATCGCGGCAGCCAATGCCCTGAGTGATCTTTATGCAATGGGTGCTGTACCTGTTACTGCCATGAATCTTTTGTGTTTTCCCTGTAAGGATCTTGATTCGGAAATAGCGGGAACGATTTTGAGGGGAGGGATAGACAAGGTACATGAGGCTGGAGCCGTGTTGGTAGGTGGGCACAGTGTGGATGATCCAGAGCCCAAGTTTGGGCTTTCTGTTACTGGAATAGTGCATCCGGAAAGATATGTGACCAATTCAGGGGCCAAAAAGGGCGATGTCCTTTTTCTGACAAAGCCCATAGGAACGGGGGTTTTGGCAACGGCTCTAAAAGCTGGCCTGCTGTCAGACCAAATCAGGGAAAGGATGATCTCGATAATGAGCAGCCTTAACAAGGTGGCCAGCGAAGTCATGATGGAAGTCGGCGTGAACGGAGCTACCGACATAACCGGGTTCGGACTTACAGGGCACGGCCTCGAGATGGCAGCCGCAAGTGGTGTATGCCTGGTAATCGAGGCCCACAGGGTGCCGATCATAGCCGAAGCCCTGGAGTTTTTGCGGATGGGCCTGGTTCCAGAGGGAGATTACGCTAATCGATCTTTTTGTGAAAAGAAAATACAAATTGCCCCTGATGTGGATACGTTTTTAGGAGAAATGCTTTTTGACGCCCAGACGTCAGGAGGATTGTTGATATCCGTTGCAGAGGAAAAGGCAGATCATCTCTTTACGAGGTTTTTGGAAAAGGGGCTTGTGGAAGTCGCCCCTATCGGATGGGTCGAGGAGGGGGAGCCCTCAGTCAAGATACTGCCATAGTTTCCTGTCAGTTCTTGGCTTCCTTAGCCTGTGAAAGCCCAAGAGCCTTTCTTATAACCGGTTCAAGCTCATCTATAGTCACCATCCCTGTATATTGCTTAATTATGCGGTGTTCCCTGTCGAGGAGAAAAGATTCCGGTAATGCGTAAACATTTCCATAATCTTTTATGACCTTGGAGGTAGCAAGCAAGACGGGATAATTCATCTTCAATGCCTCCACGAAGCCAGGGAGGACAAAAAGACCATTTTCATCAACTGAAATTCCAACCACTACAAAGCCGTCTGTATTGTATTTTTCTTGTAACTTAATAAAGTCAGGTATTTCAGCCCTGCAAGGAGGGCAATAGGTGGCAAAAAAGTTGATAAGAACAACTTTGTTTTTAAAATCAGATAGTTGTACGGTGTCCCCCTGGAGATTTAAAAGGGTAAATTCAGGTGCCTTTGATGGGTCCGCACTACTTTTGCAGGCTGGTAATAAGAGTATTAAACATACAGCAAAAAGAAGTGAACGAATGATTTTGCCGTTTGGAGTCGTGAAATTCATAAATTCACACCTCATTCATTCCATGATTCAAGTTGTTTGATAAGTTTGACCAAGTTTTCCGCCTCGAGGTCTAGTATTTTTTCCCCTTTTTCAGGCGATGCCTTTGAGGGGTCTCCCCATACACCGCCACTCCAGAACCTTTTTTTATTTCTTACTAATATGTGCTTGGGAAAAGAGGGATATTCTTCAGGACTTGTCCCACATACGTATTTTTTTCTCAAGTGTTGCATCAACGCCGTTTCGACTTCCCCGGCATGGGAATCGTTTTCAGTTTCCACCACGCCTACTGGAAGTTGTGCCACCAGGTCAAGGACTGACAGCACAGCAACTTTGCACTCAGGTAGGGTATTCAGGATGTGCTCGCCTGCATCCACGAGCATGGCCATATGGGTCCCACCGGCATGTCCTGACAGGATTACGAAGTTGCGCAGCCCCTGATCATAGAAAGAACCCAGGATATCTATTATAATAGAGCGTAGGACCGCTCCGGAGATAGAAACAGTTCCAGGATGTTGGCTAGTGCTTCGGCACAGACCGTACCACAGGGGAGGGGCAACGAAAAAGTCGTGAAGTGAGGTGGCATTTTTCGCCAATTCATACGCATGGATAGTATCGGTTCCAAGAGGGAGATGGCCACCATGTTCTTCCACAGAGCCAACTGGCAGGATAATGGTTGTACTTTTGGCGAGTCCTTTTCGAAAGGCCTCCATGGTCATTTCTTCTAGTACCATGTGATGAACTCTACTTTTACTTTTTTTTGTTGTCAATTCATATGTTCCCGTTGCGCGTTGGAAGGGCAGTACTGTTTATGTAGCCCGCCTCTGCCAACACAACTCATTATTCGGGGCAAAAGTATCTTGCAATATGGAATGCATATAGACTAAAATAAGAAAAATTTTTAAATAACCCAGCGGAGAACCTATATGGGAAAGGTTGTAAATATAAAAGATTGTAAACGTTCGGGCAGGGGACGAGCAAAACGTCTTGAGTTAATAAAAGAGGAACTCTTGAAATTTCATGGAATAGATCTTGATCATCTCCTGTCTTCTGAACCGGCAACTACATTGACGGTTGATCAATTTGAAGAGTTTACTGAACGCATCCTTAGTTGTGTTGATGAATTCTGCGAAGAGCACCCTCAGGTGACTATCCATGATGTCCTGTACACCCTTGAAAATGTCAAGGATATAGTGAGGGACAATGTTTCGGTTGACGATGATGATTAATGGCCAGCCGGAGGAGCATAACGACAGACCATAGCTTCATGTTTATTACACTTTCCTGATTATGCGGTTGATGCCTCCAAGCCTCGAATACTCGGCAATATTGGCATCTGGACAATCTGGAATGAATTTTTGTGAACCTATAATTATGAGGCCTTTTTCACTATTATTTGATTAGCCTCTTCATGCCTCAAGCTTACATGATATCCCTTGATGAGATATTCGACCGGATCTTTTAGAGGGGCATACTTTATGACTTCCACCTCTGCTCCTGTTATAAAGCCCATTTCAAGAAGTCTTTTTTTAAAAGGCCCATGGGCGTTCAACTTGACCACTATTCCCTTTTCACCTGTCTTTAGATTATCAAGAGTCATTTCTCGCACCATATTGCGTCTGGACGTTTTGGATGTTCACTAGGGCAGTTTGAAAACAATTTGTCAGCTCCTCTTTTGAAAATAGGCTACATACTATATACTATTTTCTGGATAAATTAAGATGGTTTTTTAAATAGCAACTCCGTCAACTCACCATGGGTTCAGGAAGGGGGAATATAAATGGCTAAGGTTGCAGTTGGTGGTTCCAGAAGCATCGATTCATACGATCTCGTGAAATCCGTTTTGGATAATCTTCTTCTGGACGAGGATATCATTTTGTCGGGTAACGCACCTGGGGCCGACAGGTTAGGGGAAAAATACGCGGAAGATCTGGGCCTTCCAGTAAAATTCATACCTTCTGAATGGGAAAAACATGGACTCAAGGCCACTATGATGCGAAATGAAGTGTTGTTGAAGGCAGCGGATTTGGTCATCTGTTTTTGGGATGGTGAGTCTGAAGGCACTAAGCATATGCTTGAAATCGCAAAAAGAGCGAAAAAATTGTTGGCGGAGGTCCGTCCAGACGGTTATATGAGGCTTTTCATGAATCCCAGGAGGTTAAAATAAGTTAAGTAGGATCCTCTTTGCCAGCATCAACGGTCATAGGGTTGAACTACATCCCAAAATAAAGATTGCATTATTTCTCTCAGTTTAAACTCCTGCTCCAGAGTAACATCCACAAAATGTACCCCGATAAGATGTTTGAAACCATTTTTTCTGGTCCACCGGACCTCGCCGCATATTTTAAGCGGTGGTTTAGACGTTATTGATGCGGTCAACCTCGTACCTGGTGGAATAGGTCTAAGTGATTCTATCCTCATGCCGCCTAAGCTGATGTCTAAAATGCTGTCTGTAAATACCCTGACCCCATCTGTGTAATGGAGCTCCAGATTTACAGGCAGTCGTTCATGACGACGCCTGTGGGGCGGGAATGATGTCGTTTTATTGTTATTCTGCTTGTTATTATGTGTCATCTCAGTAAACATGTTCCACTGGAATTAACTATTAATTTTTTTTATAGTTTAAAATAATTTAAACATTATGTGGTTATTTGTAAAGATTTCTATTTATTGGCTTTGCACCTGTTTGTTATTTGTTTTGCATTGAGGGTGCGGTTTCGTTTATTATCCCGACTTGACCTCCAGGTTTATGTATGCAAGATAAATATTACTCTTCGAAAAGCAAGAATATTAGTGAATGTGTACGCTGCGGGGCTTGTCTGGCGGTCTGTCCAGTGTATAAGGTCACTAGAAACGAGCGGTTTTCTCCCAGGGGAAAGGGACAAATCCTGGAGAATCTTTTATTCCTCAAAAGTGATGAAAAAGAAGGGCTGGGGGCTGGTAAAATAGTTGATACCCTTGGAGCCTGTCTTCAATGCGGCGCCTGTACAAATACATGTCAGGTAGGAGTAGATATAAAGGAAAGAATTAGAGTCGCAAGGGAGGAAGATGGAAAAAAATTTGGTCTCCCTTTTTTACTGGATAGGGCGTTCAAATCAAAACGTGTCCTTCCCTTAATACAAAGGGTTATCAAGACGATTCCTGGTACAAGTGGATTGATAATGCGTCTTGCGACCGCCGTGGATTCTTGGCATGCCGATGACGATTTTGTTACGTTCATTCTCTCCAGCCTATCTGCGCAACCAGCCCTTTCGAGGCCCCTTTTCAGGGGGGTGGACGATCCAGGGTCCTCGAGTCCTAGTGGAAAAGGACCAAAAATCGGTTTGTTCATCGGTTGCATCCAGAATTACCTGTTTCCTGACGTGGCAGAATCCATAGTAAACTGGTTTGGTGGTTCACTTTACGTGCCTTTAGGGCAGATGTGCTGTGGTCTGCCAGCCTGGTCTAGTGGGGCCAGACAGGTTGCAAGAGAGACTGCCAGGGAAAATATCCGGATTTTTGATAAGGCTGAACTCGACTATATTTTGACGGGCTGCGCTTCATGCAGCTCCATGATCAGGAATTCTTGGCCCCGTCTCTTCACAGAAGATGAGCCTGAATACGCCATGGCCCTGGAGCTCTCCGGTAAGATAAGGGAGTTTTCCGAACTGGTGGATGAATTAGGCATGTTTCCTGTTAGCGATATGGAACCTCACGGTGTGTCTGCAACCCTGCACATACCTTGTCATCAAAGATACGGACTCGGGTCCGCAGGCTCTTTGATAAAAGTTATGAAAAGGATTGCAAAAGGCATCAATGTGTTGGAGAGTGGCTGTTGCGGTCAGGGAGGAACTTTTGGTTTAAAATACAGACAGATGTCAGGCAGGATATTAAGTAAGGGGATAGAGGCGTGGAAGAGAGACGGTAGCCCCCAAATCGTGGTGACCACTTGTTCAGGTTGTATCCTACAGTGGAAAATGGGAGTCGCAGACCTGCCTGGAGGACCAATGATAATTCATCCCGCGCAGTATATTGAAATTGTGAGAGATGGCAAGGTATCATGAAAAAGGTAAAGGATTATTATTTTAAAAAAGCAAAAAAAGAGGGGTATCCTGCGCGTTCTGTGTACAAGTTGGAAGAGGCCCAGAAAAAATATCGTTTTTTGTCAAAAGCCGCTCGGGTGCTTGACCTTGGGGCCTATCCTGGGTCATGGACCAAGTATGCAGCGAAGACTGTTGGAACAGATGGGTTGGTCGTGGCTGTTGATCTCAAACAGTTGGAAATCGCATCCGAAAATATCAAGGTTATCAGGGGAGATATTTTTGAAATACCTGCAGAGGAATTGAAAAGGCACAATGATGGCCTTCTCTTTGACGTGGTCTTGAGTGACATGGCTCCTAAGACCACGGGCAGGAAAGACGTAGACCATTTGAAATCCATAGCACTGGCCGAACAGGCCCTTTTTTTGGCCCAATCGCTTTTGACAAAGAAAGGCGCTTTTTTTTGCAAGGTATTTCAGGGAGAGGATTTTCCACAATATCTGGCGACCTTGAAAAAGTCTTTTGGGCGCGTAAAGGTGGTGAAACCCAAAAGTTCCCGGTCCGAAAGTGTTGAAACTTTTGTACTTTGTAGCGACATGAAATAATCCTAGTTTTTTTATAATTTTTATAAAATTCATAGAAAGGAGTTACCATGATCATTTTCGAAACTGATTTTCCTGAGCTCAAACTACTCCACAGGGGAAAGGTTAGAGACATATATGAAGTTGATGATTTTTTGCTGATTGTTGCCACTGATCGCCTTTCAGCCTTTGATGTCGTCTTGCCTGATCCCATCCCGGAAAAGGGTGTTGTACTTACCCAGATGTCCCTTTTTTGGTTTGACAAGTTAAAAGATATAGTAGCCAATCATTTGGTTACCGCTGATGTCGATCAATATCCTGAGGTCTGCAGGCAATATTCGGAGTCGTTGCGGGGCCGCAGCATGTTGGTAAAAAAGGCAGACCCTCTGCCAGTCGAGTGCATTGTACGGGGTTATATTACTGGTTCGGGATGGAAGGATTATTTAAGTACTGGCTCTGTATGCGGCATAACACTGCCCCCTGGTCTAAAAGAATCCCAAAAATTGCCTGAACCACTTTTTACCCCTTCCACAAAGGCCGAAGTAGGGGCCCATGATGAAAACATCAGTTTTGATGAGACAGTGAAAAAGATCGGCGGTGAGATGGCAGACAGGGTCAGGGACGTGAGCCTTGAGCTCTATAGACAGGCCTCTGATTATGCCTCGGAACGGGGTGTTATTATCGCGGACACCAAGTTTGAATTTGGGATTGCGGATGGTGAACTTATTTTGATAGATGAGGTCCTGACACCTGATTCTTCCCGTTTCTGGCCTGCTGAAGAATATCAGCCAGGCAGAGGACAGCCCAGTTTTGATAAACAGTTCGTAAGAGATTATCTTGAATCAATTTCGTGGGACAAGACCCCTCCGGCTCCCAAGCTGCCGCAGGAGATAATCGACAAGACCTGTCAGCGTTACAAAGAGGCGCTAAAGCGGCTCACCAAGGCAGAATAAGGCAGTAAGACAGTTTTGATCCAGGACAGGTTTTATCCCGGATTATTTGGTTCTTTTGGGCGAACATTTTTCACAGGCAAGCTGCTGTTAATTTAATGATTTAAAAAAAATGTTCCCGGATATTTGAAGTGTATAATTCGGGTTTATGTGCAAAGGTAATAAAATGAAAAGGCCATGCACTTATCAACGGATCGTACTCGCGCAATTTGTCGTTTTAATAGCTGTTATCTTGGTTGGCAGTATAGTTCCGGATCACGTATGGGGCCGAGAGTTCAGTGCGCGGGTAAGGTATGTCATAGATGGAGATACTATAGTGCTTCAGGATGGCACACGGGTGAGGTATCGAAACATCAACGCCCCTGAGATAGCCCATAAAGGCACTCCTGCTCAACCATATGGTAGGGAAGCAACTTTAAGGAACCGGGAATTGGTCCAGGGCAAGAGTGTTCGCCTGGTTGTCGGCAGCCAGCCACGTGACCGGTTTGGCAGACTCCTGGCCTATGTTTTTCTCCCTGATGGAAGGATGGTAAATGAGATTCTTGTCGGAGAAGGACTGGCCTATTTTTGCAGGTATGGCCAGGTTCAGGAGGGGTTTGAAAAACAGATCCTGGAGGCCCAGAGAAGGGCGATAGAGCGTGGAATAAATATCTGGTCGCTCAAACCGGTTCGTCCAGAGCGGTATTACGTGGGGAACAGTTATTCCAGAAGATTTCATCGGCCTGGCTGCAATTACGGAAAACGTACCCGAAAGAGTAACAGGGTAATATTCCATGACAGGATTGAGGCTTTTCAGGCCGGTTATTGCCCCTGCAAAAAATGTATGCCATGAGGTAAGTTACTTATATGTCTTTTGATTGGTCGTTTCTGAGTCAATGGCTTTCCGCACTGGTATCCATTGTGGTGATTGTGGATCCAGTTGGCAATGTCCCTTTTTTCCTGGCCGTCACGGCAGATGAGTCCGAAAGGGACAGGAAAATAATTGCTTTGCGCGCAACAATAGTTGCATTTGGGGTCCTGGGTTTTTTCATTTTAGGTGGTGATTTTTTACTGCGTTTTCTGGGTGTCACTGTTGATGCCTTCAGGGTGGCAGGTGGCATTATTCTGATGCTTGTAGCCCTCCACATGCTGCAGGCAAAGACAGTCAGGACCAAGACCAGTGAAAAGGAGCGGCAGGAAAGTCTGGAAAAGGATGATGTGGCCATAGTTCCCTTGGCAGTGCCAATGCTTGCCGGTCCGGGGGCAATAACCACTGTCCTGGTGCTTTCGGCAGGTGCACCCCATTTTTGGGGAAAATTGGAAGCACTGATTTCGACAGGCGTGGTAATGGTGGCAACTTATTTCACCTTTCGGTATGCGGTCAAATTGCATGGTTTCCTTGGACATACCGGGATCATGATACTGACCCGGCTTATGGGACTACTTCTGTCAGTCATAGCCGTTCAGTACGCGGCAGATGGGCTTTCAAAGCTTTTTCCTGGCCTGGCAGGTTGATGTTTTTCACAAATGGATTGCCTTTGGGGTAGAGGATTTGGTGACGGAAACTCTTTTACCGGGTCCTGTTTATCAGACATGAAAGGGGGAGGTCGTTATGGTCAAAAGAGAGGACTTTTCGGGTAATACAACCCTGGTGGTCAGGGATGAGCGATATATAGATCATGATCCAGGAGCGGGTCATCCGGAGTCTCCCCAGCGGCTGGAGGCAATATACGAGGCGCTGGATCAGGCGGGGTTTGCGGAAGATTTAATAAGGATTGCGCCACGGCAGGCATCGGTTGACGAGCTGGCCATGGTTCATACGCTAGATTACATAGAGCGCATACGTAATACCGCTAACACCGATTTTTATCAGCTTGATCCGGATACATCTACCAGTAAAGGTTCGTGGCTCGCGGCCTGTCTGGCCGCAGGAGGCGTTTTTTCCGCCATGGACGCCATTGAAGGTGGTAAAGCCAGAAATGGATTTGCCCTCGTTCGCCCCCCAGGGCATCACGCCGAAGCAGATCATGCCATGGGATTTTGCCTTTTTAACAATGTTGCACTGGGTGCCCGTTATGGTCAAAGGATACTGGGGTATGAAAAGGTGATGATAGTGGATTGGGATCTTCACCATGGAAACGGCACCCAGCACGCCTTTTATGACGACCCTTCCGTTCTTTACTTCTCCACCCATCAATATCCTTATTATCCAGGAACTGGAGGGGTAGAGCAGGTTGGTGAAGGGGCAGGAAGAGGTTACACAGTCAATGTGCCATTGACGCCAGGGGCAGGCGACGAGGATTTTTTGTCCATTTTTCATCGCGTATTGAGGCCGGTAGCCCTTTCTTATGACCCTGACTTTATCCTGGTCTCAGCCGGTTTCGATATATACAAGGATGATCCCCTTGGAGGGATGAATGTGTCTGAAAAGGGCTTTGGAGACTTGGCGGCTTTTCTTCTTCATATTGCTTCAAAATGTTGCCAAGGCAAGATCCTTTTTTGCCTCGAGGGGGGATATAATCTTACGGGTTTAAAAAATGGTGTGCTGGAGGTTCTGAAGAGGTGCATGGAACCTGAAACGGGTGTTGATCGTGATGTCAATATCGGAGATTCATCCACTTTGGGGTTGATAGACAGGGTTGTATCAGTGCAGAAGAGTTATTGGCCTTCATTGCTTGACCAGTAATCTTCGAGAGGTCTTGTAAGGCCTGTAGTAGATACAAAACAGATGTGCTTGGCTGCGTATTCGCAGTTGTCGATGACACCAAGCATATTAACAGGCTTATGGAATTTTTTGTTGAGCCAGCTTTAATGCTACGATGGACTTCTTAGGGTCCATCGTTGGGGTTAAAATCTACTGGCCTTTACAGCTGGCGCAATGCTGGTCCCTGGTTTTAGCGTGGTGTTGCTTTCTATCTGTGCCGATGCACCTATCACGCACAGCGCCTTTTTTTCTCCCTGTATGTGGGCATTCTTCCCAATGCTAACACCTATGTCGCAGATCGTATGTTTCACTTTTGCGCCGGAACCAATTTGTGTGTCAAAAAATATTATTGAATCACATACCTCCGCTCCTTTTTCAATGTGGACTCCAGGGAACAAAATGGAACGCTTCACTGAACCTTCTACCCGGACACCATTATAAAGACGCACATCATCCAACTGTGCGGTGTTACCTATTTGGGCTGGGCCACGTTCTCTGATTGATTCATGATCGAGATTGGTTCGAATCTGCCAATCCTTTAGCATAATGGCTGGAGTTTTTCCTAGCAGGGCCATATTGGTTTCCCAATATTCGTCGAGAGTCCTGGTATAGCCCCAGAAGTCGTAGAATTTGTAGCCGAATACCTTGTAGTTGTCCAATATGGCAGGAAAGATGTCTCTTCCAAATTCGTGGGAGTCAGTTCGTGAGTTTTCTTCAAGCACATCTAGCAATACATTTGTCTTGAAGAGGTATACGGTCATTGAAGCCCATTGAGAAATAGGTTTGGATGGTTTTTCTTCGTATTGAACTATGCGGCCACCCCTCGGGTCACCCTCTTCCATGCTTGCCAAACCAAATCGGGAGGATCCTTCTGGATCTACCTTCACGAAGGCGGCAGTGACGTCGGCCTCTACTTCGTGATGAAAGCTGACCATTTTCTGATAGTCCATATGGTAAATGTGGTCCCCTGAAAGGACCAATACGAGGTCGGGTCTGTGGGCCGAGATGAAGTCCTGATTCTGGTATACTGCATCAGCAGTTCCCTTGTACCAGTCCGATGCGTGAAGGCCCTGAAATGGTGGAAGAATGGTGATGCCCCTGTTGCGTCCTAGCATGTCCCAAGAAGCGCCTGTGCCGATGTGTTCGATAAGAGATGACGACCTGTATTGTCCCAGGATACCGACCTGTTCAATACCGGAATGCATTAAATTGCTTAGAGGAAAGTCTATTATCCTGTAAAGTCCTCCAAAGGGTACTGTGGACTTGGGACGGAGATGAGTGAGCACCCCAAGCTCGTTAACCCTGCCTCCTGCCAATACCATCGCTATTATTTTAGGCATTTTTTCTCCCGAATCACATTTTTATCACGATAGTTTACAAACCACCCCAGTCAGGCGTGAAAGACCAGTGTCAAACCGGCCCGCTTAAAGGTAACCTGATAACGGCCAGTATAGCCTTGTTGTTGGCAAGTTACAATTTGTTACCGGCAATTGTTCGTTCATCTGTTTCCGGCCCAGGATTTCAGATCAAGACCTATGGCCACAACTGATTTTCATCATCAGCAATATTAACGACTTTTAAGATAGTTTCCCAGTAGTTGCACTCGTAAGGGAGAATCAATATCATTGGCCAGTATCTAAGCGGCGAGAATTTTTTTCTTCAGTGTAGTAATTCCCGCGTATGTATTCGGGTGGTAGTTCCGGTTATCCCAAGCTGTACAGCCAAAATCCTTAATTTCGCTTATCCATGACGTCCGTGGAATAAATGGCTGTGAAACAGGTAGAGATTACCCATAATGCAGTAGCCAAGTTTACCGTGAAAATACACACTGCGGCGCTGTATTTTCATGCCTTAGGGGTGCGGCACGGATGTACGGGCCGCATGAAGGTTTGGGATTAATTCTCTTCGACTCTGGTTGGCCTATATTTACTTTGCAGGAAAAATATTGAGCATCCTGCATCAGCCTTGGTTTAGGAAAGATGTTTTACTATGAGCTTTTGCAAGGTCTTAGTGGAGAAATTTTCAGGGTCTATGATGTCCGTAAGGCTTTTGAAGGGGATCTCGGCCCTGGCACTTTGTCGGTGTCCTCCTGCAGGCCCCATCTTTCCGAAAACCTTCTCTGCAAGTTTGCCAGCGTCTTTCTTGTAACCATCACAGCGGAAAATAACTATGAGTTTATCTGCGCACTGTCCTGAAACTATTACCCATCCTACGTCATGCACATGGGTGAAAAAATCGGCAACCACCACCAGAATATCCGGGTTTGAGACCTTGCCCACGTGTGAATAGATCCTTTTCTTGCTGAACTTCATATTTTCGAGTGCATTACGAAAGTGTTTAAGCTCAAATCTTCTGATATCAGCAGTTTCGATCTTGTTCAGCCTGTGTTGGTTGATTCTTTTGAACAGGGATTGGAAACAAAGTACATCGGCGTAGGAGGCCTTTTTGGTAAAGTTTTGGGTATCCACCTTGATCCCATAAAAAAGGGCCGTAGCAAGGGGTACAGATGGTTTTATCTTGGCGGCCTTCAGATATTCAGAGAGCATTGAAGAGGCGGCACCATATTCGGGTCTTTTTGCGAGGGAA
>CAZUIH010000009.1:0-37279 GCA_964620365.1 uncultured Desulfobacterales bacterium
TTCATGCCTTAGGGGTGCGGCACGGATGTACGGGCCGCATGAAGGTTTGGGTTAATGAAATATTTTTGCCTCGATATCGAGTAACACGATTGTCCATTTTTTCATAATCAATTAAAAATACAATATTGATATGACCATGAAAGAATCAACAGACAAGGTATGGATAGAACTGATAGTGGATGTTTCAACCCCGGAGATCTCCGAAGTGGTGTCAGAGATCCTCATCTCGACCCTGGGCAGAGGAATTTTGGTGGAGGACATCGATTTTCCTGGGGCAGAGGACAAATTTTCTCAACGGATAAAGGCGTATCTAAACAAAGATGACCTTGACAAGGGATTGCTCAAGGAGTTGGAAAACTCTTTTTATGACCTGGAAGAGTTTTTTGGGGATGACAGGGCCATAAGGTTTGAAACCAGGACCATAGTTGAGGAGGAATGGAGTGAAAATTGGAAAAAATATTTTAAACCAGTTCGAGTAGGTCAACGACTGGTCATCAAGCCTAGCTGGGAACAATTCGTACCATCCAAAGAAGACTTAGTCATTGAGATCGATCCGGGACAGGCCTTTGGCACCGGGACCCATGCCTCCACGGTCCTGATACTGGAGGCAATGGAAAGGATGTGGACCCAAGAAAAATGGAGGCACTGTTCCGATAAGGAGATTGATGTCACGGACCATGACAATACAAATTGTCCTCAGGTACTGGATGTAGGCACTGGCACAGGGATATTGGGAATAGCTGCTGCCAAACTTGGGGCCAGCTCAGTCTTGTGTCTAGATATCGATCCTATAGCCGTAAAGGTAGCACGTGACAATTTCATGAGAAATCATGTACACGACAAGGCCTCTGCCGCAACCACCCCACTTTGGCAGATTGAGGGATCTTACGATGTGATACTTGCCAATTTGGACAGAGACACCATTTTATTGCTGGCAGACGATCTGTGCAGTCGCCTTGCTCCATCTGGCAGACTAATCCTGTCCGGTATACTGACTACTCAGGCAGACAGGGTAGAAGAGGCATTTACAAAACGAGGGCTTGTCCTGAAAGATAGATTGATTGATACCAAGGAGGGTGAATGGACCGCCCTTGTATTATCAGGGTAAAGATTTCTCCCGGAGACCGGTTTTATGCCTGGCAGGTATTCATGCAGGCACTACTTAACATGGAAATAGCAACCCCAAAAAAGAGGATATTTCCACGGCAAAAGTATGCGAGAACCCCGTTTCATTGTTTCGCCAGAACTTCTTTCAAATAGCACCACTTCATTAACCCTAGAGGGCCAGGAGGCGCATCACATGACCAGGGTGCTACGCCTGTTGGAAGGCGCCAGGGTATGCCTCGTGGACGGAGCTGGACAAAGCGTTTCTGCTGAGATTGCCAGGATAAAGAAAAAAGGGGTCGATCTTCTCATCCTTGAGAAAAAGATGCATGAAGTAGATCTTCTCCAGGTGGAAGTGATAATAAGTCTTTTAAAAAAAGACCGAATGGAGTGGCTGGTACAGAAACTGACTGAACTCGGAGTCGACTCGATAAGGCCGGTCTTGATGGAGCATACCTCGATACGGCCTAATTCGACCCAGGCGAATCGCAGCCTCAAAAGGTGGAAGGATATCGCCAGACAGGGGTTAAAACAGTGCAGAGGCTATTTTCTGCCTAAAATCCATCCTGTTTCGATCATAGACGAAACAGTGAAGGAGCTGACAGAACAAGGAAAGAGAATCCTTTTATGGGAAAATGAAAGGGAAAGAACCCTTCCCAGCATCCTTGTGAGTAACGAAAAGCCAAAACATATTACATTACTCATTGGTCCAGAAGGAGGTATCTCCAGTAGAGAGCTAACCTTCCTTAAAGGTATGGGGTTTTGCACGGCATCTGTCAGCAATAGGATTCTTAGATCAGAGACAGCCGCTGTGGCAGGAGCTGCCATGGCCTGCGCATTTTTGATGGAAAGAAAAAGGAACGTCACGTGAATCATACCAATCGCCATGGACTAATCTTGGCCGGTGGGCTGGGAGAAAGGCTTTGGCCTAAAAGCAGAAAGCATCTGCCCAAACAATTCCTGGATTTTGGAACAGGTGAAACCCTGGTACAAAAAACATTCTCCAGGATTGAAACCCTGATACCTCCGGAAAGGATCTGGGTGATAACCAGGCCAGAGCATAAAGATATAATTCTTGAACAGATTCCCAGACTTGCAAAGGACAACCTTATACTGGAACCTTGTCCCAAGGGAACGGCAGCAGCGGTAGCCTGGTCTGTTAAGATAATAGAAAAATCAGACAGTTCAGCTGTAATTTCTGTTTTCCCCTCTGATCATTTTATTGGTGATGAAACCATATTCCGGAAAAGTATGGACGCCGCACTTTTGTGGGCTGAACAGAGTTCTGATCTGGTGACCCTTGGGATCAAACCATCTAGGGCTGAAACCGAATACGGCTACATTGAACCTGGCCATGAACGCGCACAAATCAATGGGTACAGATGTTTCAGGGTTAAACTCTTTCATGAAAAACCGGACAAGGAAACAGCGGCGAGATACTGTTCTTCTGGCAAACTGCTCTGGAATAGCGGAATTTTCATGTTTGGCGCAAAGCCTTTTCTAAAATGCCTTGAACGGTCTTCACCAAACCTTTTTCGTCTGGTCAATGAGATGGCTCCTCATATTGGAAGACATTATACAGTCCAGATGAAATATTATAGACATATGCCTGACACCTCTCTGGATAAAGAGGTTATTGAAAAAAGTGCTTGTGTGACCGTGTTCCCTGTATCCTTTCAATGGCATGACATGGGTCTTTGGCAGACCCATTACGAGCTTGCCGAAAAGGATGAAAACGGCAACGCCATCGACCAGGGCAAGGTGGTCGAGATCGATTGCAGTAATAATCTCTTCATGTCTAAAAATGGCTCACTGGTTGCCGCCATCGGCATTGACAATATGGCAGTGATAGCCAATGGTAATGTGATATTGGTTTGCCCAAGAGAACGGTTGCAAGAGATCAAGGACATGATAAAAGAGCTGAAAAAAAGAGAGCTTGACGAATACATATAACTTTTGGACTCGAGACCATTCATATAAGGTAACGGCACGAATACATTTTTTACATACTGGTTATGATAGGCTTCGACACGACAAAGTTTCCCAGGCTTAATTTTAGAGACAAGGAACAATTTTTGGCATGTATATCCAGCTTACAAGACTTTTTTGAAGACAACGATACCCTGTTGAGTCCTGTCTTCCAAAAAGGAGAAGAGTTTAAAAATGCCTTCAAGCAGATAGATCCGTTTATACAGCGTTACACTGCTGAGACATGCCCCCTTTGTGGCAATGTCTGCTGCGCCAACCGGCATGGGTTCCCCGAGTATGCAGACATAGTCGGCTTTCTTGCTATGGGGCTAGATATACCGGTATATGATCTTGATGTGGATGAAGGGGCATTATGCCAATTCATTGGAGAAAAAGGCTGTGTACTTCCACGCCCCCAGCGACCCTACAGGTGCACATGGTATTTCTGCGATCCATTGTTGGTACAGATCGATCTGGGTCCCATTAAGGAGTACCGCCATTTTATCTCATGTGTTCAGGAACTATCGGCCCGTAGAGGCAATCTCCTAAACACCTTTGTAGAAACATGTACTGAACACAATCTGAGGCTACCCCGATGACCCTGCGAGCAAATCATCTTACTCTCATGCGCATAGTACTTCTACCCTTGCCCTATTTCCTGGTTTATATGGGTACCTGGGCTCGAATGGTAGCCCTTTTGATTTTTTTTCTCCTGGGTCTCACCGACTATCTTGATGGCTTGCTTGCACGAAGACAGGGATGTACTCCCTTGGGCAAGTTGCTTGACCCGATTGCAGACAAGATATTCATTGTTGTGATCATGATCCCCCTCGTGGATCTTGATATGCTGCCACTATGGCTTATTTGGCCAATATTTCTTAGAGAATTCCTTGTCACTGAGCTACGCCGGTTCCTTTCAGGGGGAAACGAGCAACTTCCTGTCACGGAACTTGCCAAGATAAAAACAACCCTACAGATGATAGGAGCAGGTCTCATACTTCTAACGGACACCTTTCCAGACAAAACCGTTACCATCGCTTTTCTGTCCGGGGCACTTCTGAGCACCGCATTTTTGGCCACCGGCATCTATTGGAGATTCGGCGAATTCTCCTTTCGCATGAAGGCAGCACTGGTCCTACTCCTGGCAGGATTGATGGTTGCCCTGATATTCAACGCCCAAAACGCCATACTCATCTACGGTCTTGCAATGCTGTTCATCACCCTTTTTACTGGATTCCAGTATGCTTCCAAGGGGCTGCCGGCCTGTTTCAAACAAGGCCCCATGGCAGTCGCAAGGCTGGTATCTTCCCTGTCTCTTCCTCTGATAACCTTGGCCCTCATGCCATTCGTATCAAAGGGGGCAAATCCAATCATAACATGGATATTATCCATGGAATTCGCCACGCAGGGGCTAGACATGTGGTCTGCGACTTCCCAAAAAAAGGATATCTCCTGGATAAAAACCAGGATAATAACCCCCTCTCTAATTACTGCGTTATTGGTCCTTTATCTCACTAATTGGAATGAGACCTCTGTGACTCTTTACATCACAGCAGTGGCTGCGGCTAGTTCGATCTATGGAATCGTGGACTTCTGGATCCACAGGGACCTCTTTTCATCAAGTAATAATCCTGCGTAAACGATCAGGGCAGAAAGCTAATCATGAAAATGGTCAAAAATTATTTTTCGCTGCCAACTAGTGAAATTAAAGGGCCTCATTGGTTGATTTCCAAGCAAGTGAAAGTTATAAGAAATACATGTACTCTGACTACGGGCTTAAATCTGGAGAATTGCATCCGCCTAAGACGATAAGAGAACAGATTGAAGAACGAGAGCGTCTTCTACTCTGCCCTCAGGCAAGTCTCAGTTCCCAAACCAGAGGCAGGCTTCATGATGTTGAGCCCTGCCCCTTCAGGACCTCCTACCAGCGAGACCGCGACCGAATAGTTTACTCCAAGGCATTCCGCAGGCTCAAACACAAAACACAGGTCTTTCTTTCTCCCATGGGAGACCACTACAGGACGCGGCTCACACACACCCTCGAGGTGGCAGAGATTGCCAGAACGGTTGCCAGGGCACTGCGATTAAACGAAGACCTTACAGAGGCCGCTGCCCTGGGACATGATCTTGGTCATACCCCTTTTGGTCACGCTGGCGAAACGGTATTGAATGAAATCGTGCCTGGCGGATTTTCTCATTGCAGACAGAGTTTGAGGGTAGTGGATCTGCTGGAAAACGGAGGCAAAGGGCTTAATCTTACCTACGAGGTAAGAGACGGGATACTTAAACATTCCAAGGGGTTCGGAGAAATAATTCCCAAAAATCTTGGGGAATGGGCCTGTACCGTTGAGGGAAGAATAGTAAGGATTGCAGACATCATAGCCTATTTAAGCCACGATCTCGACGATGCGATAAGGAGCGGTGTCATAAACGAAAACGATGTGCCGCTGGAATGTAAGGAAATTCTCGGTGAAAGCCACAGCAGCAGGATTTCTGCCATGATACGCGACGTCATATCCAACACCCGCGTAGTGGATGGACAGATGCAGCTTGGCATAAGCCCCCACATGTACGATTGCATGCTGAAACTAAGGGCCTTTCTTTATGACAATGTCTACCGTGCTCCGCAAGTCCACAATGAATTTGAAAAGGCAAGGAAACTCCTGTTTGATCTGTATGAATATTTTCTTAAACACAAGGACGCATTCCTGAAAGAAAGCAAGAGACTGTTTGAAGAAGATGTAATGATAAATGACGATGTCCCATATGAAAGACTTGTCTGTGACTTTATTGCAGGAATGACGGATAGATACGCCCAGAACCTATACGAACGGATATTCATGCCTCTTCCGATGGTTTAATTCTCGTCATCTTCCATATCATATATGCTCATTCCTCCCCCAAGAGTAGACTCTTTGGGAGAAACGACTCCCTCGGGCATGGGAACAGCCCTGTCTCCCCCCAGGACATAGCCGCCATCCATCCTCAGGGACGCACCTGTTATGAAGTCAGCCTCTAAGGCAAGAAACCTGACTGCTTTAGCCACTTCAACGGCATGCCCTGTACGGCCGAGAAGAGTGTGATCAAGGATTGCCTTCTTGTCTGAATCACTCATGAGCGCCCACCCCCTGGTCTTGGGGCCATGTCTGGTCTCTATGAATCCAAGCACCAGTTCATTGACCCTTACCTCTGGGGCCCCTTGCCTTGCCCACTGTTCGGTCATGATGCGAACCCCTTTGTTGGCAAGAGAATAACAGTCGTTGAAGACAAGGCCTGCTGGCCCGCTTCTTCCCACTTCTCCTGCTATGGAGGTAATATTGACCACTGCTCCGCCACCATCCGCCCTAAGGGAGGGAAGACTTTTTTGAAAAAGATGGTACTTGGCATCTACGGTAGTCCTGAGCTCCAGATCCCATTGCTCTTTGGTGTAAGGGCCGTGCACTATGGGCCATCCCCCCCGTTCTATGTTGTTCACCAGGATGTCAAGTCGTCCAAACGTTTCAAGGGTCTTATTCACTACCCTGTCGACATGAGTTTCTCTGGTGAGATCGGCAGGGATGGCAATATATGGCGTGCCGGTCTGCCTAATCCTTTCGTGCATGGAGTCAAGGGAGTCAAGCCAGTCGAAGTATGTGAGTGCAACCATTACACCCCGTCTCGCCAGTTCACAGGCTATTTCCAGCCCGATTCCCCTGATGGAACCTGTGACAATAGCTACCTTGCCTTGGGTGTTAGACATCTGGCACATTCTCCTTTTTAACCGGCGAAGAAGTTATAAAAAGCCTGTCCATTTTGCTTGTCTTGTAATCTAACATGAGTATATTACGGTATCTTTTCAAAATTTTTTAGTGAAATGAGGTTAATTTGCCATGTATGCGCCAAAAGATAAAAAGGAATTAATCGTTCCAGTAAGGCTTGATATGGAAAGCACCTTTTGCTTTTCCTGTGAGAAAGATCTTGCCTGCTTCACCAAATGCTGCCGGGATGCATCCATCATGCTAACACCGTATGATATAATAAGAATGAAAAATCGCCTAGGTGCCACTTCTAGCGAGTTTCTCTCCTTTTATACTACAATAGGACAGATTGAAAACACTGAACTACCTATCCCGGTATTGAAGATGCTAGATACTGATGAAAAACCCTGTCCATTTTTGCATGACGAGGGATGTGTAATTTACGAAGACCGGCCTGCTACGTGCAGATACTATCCTCTAGCCGCTGGTATAGTCCACAATCTAGACGAGTCTTCCGATGAACGTTTTTTCGCCCTTATAAACGAGGGACGCTGCCATGGACACGGGCTTGGAAAAGAGTGGACCGTCATGGAATGGAGACAGAATCAGGGGCTTGATGAATACGACAAGGTAAATGCCGGCTGGATCGAGCTTATCCTCAGGCGAAAATCCCTTGGACCTTTCGTAAATATCCCTGATGCCTCACTCAAGATGTTTTTCACTGGTTGTTATGATGTGGACGGACTGCGTCGTTTTGTCTTTGAAAGTCCTTTTCTGAATGCATTTGAAGTGGAGCAGGAAAGACTGGACAAGATGAAGGACGATGACATAGCCATGCTACAGTTTGGATTCGATTGGCTTAAAACGGTATTCTTCGGGGAAAACATCCTGAAACTCAAAAAACAGGAAGTTGAAGGAGACATGGTGGAAGCTTAATTGACTGCGATTTTGCATTCAAATGATCATTTTGGACTGAATTTGACATTTTCTCCAAAATAGGTTAAAAGTCCAACATCATTGAAAATATAGGTACCGCCGGCATAGCTCAGCTGGTAGAGCAGCTGATTCGTAATCAGCAGGTCAGCGGTTCGACTCCGCTTGCCGGCTCCAAAAAATATAATGGGGATGTAGCTCAGTTGGGAGAGCGCCACGTTCGCAACGTGGAGGCCGCCGGTTCGATCCCGGCCATCTCCACCAGAAAAAAATGAAGCACTTGGTTTAAAATGGTCCAAGTGCTTTTTTCGTTTACCTGTTGCCTAGATTGATCACTCTCAAAAAATCATGTCTTTAGGGGACGTGTCCAATTCTTACTGATTCGTAAACGATCCACGTGCCGGTGCCCAGAATCTACCATAATAGGGAAAATATACTGGTAAAAGGAACACAATTTACCTGATTTTATTTTTCTTCCGATAAATAGAATATCCTGTCTTCCCGATAAGGCAAAGCGCCTCAAGACAAAATTTGGTAAATAAACCATAATTCACTTTATACAACGTTCTGAAAACCAGACTTAAAAAAATGTTACCAATTCAGCTAACTGACATCCTCTCTCTTTTCAGGGAGTTATCCACATCTAAAAAAGTGGACACACGTCAAAGGACATCGGATTCCCTTATCCAATTATTTGAGGAAGCAGATGGCACGCCTACAACCAAGGATAGCAAGGGACTAGAATCCCAGAAAGGCGCAGGTGAAAGCCATCTGCCATGGGCAAAACCAGGCACAAGGGTTAAAGGTCTAGTCATTGGCAGACAATCGGGACTGGATCTCGTCCAGGTTGAGGGAGAATTACTAAAGGCCAGGGGCAAAACTCCTCTTCCAAAAGGCGCCACGGTCACGTTGGAAGTAGTGAGTTCTGATGTCCCCATCAAGGTACGTCTTGTTTCCTCTCAATCGGCTGAATCAGTACGTGCACAGAAGATCGCAAAGGCGTTTCTGGGAAACAGGGCAAACCTGTCTGCTCTACTCCCTAAATTGAACCAGCTACTTGCCCTTCAAGGGACAGAGGGAGGACAGGATGATACATCCGCAACAGAAAATCCAGACATAAAAGGGCTTATATCTCTGGTAAAGGGGCTCTCCCTGGGAAAAGAACCTGAGCCAGAAAAAATCAAGGCCCTGGTATTCCTCAATGGCGGAAAAGGGAAAGGTCCTGTAACCAATGACATACTGCAAAATTTCATCCAGAAGACGAGGTTTATCAAAAACAATACAGATCCTGGCAGGATGCAAGCGGCAGGTGACGGCCATGCTGAAGAGCATCTCCTTTCAACCTCAAGACCCCCTACCGGACCTGAAACACCGGAGGCTGCCAATATAAATAGTGTCCACGTCATGCCCAAGGGCCAAATTACAAAAAATGGTAACAGCGATGTGACGCTGCCTTTCAGGCCTGTTTCCCCTGATAATTTGGCAAATACATCACAACACCCCCCTAAGGCAACAAGAGGGCCGGAATTTTTTGCCCGCCACATCACATCCAAATACAGCCACGACTCAAGCCTCCAGGGCAACAGGGAATGGGTTATGGCCCCCCCTAGAAAGGGGAATACCATTGTTGTTGATACGCTGACAAAGGGAAAAGGCGAAAATATCAATCAAAAACAAGAAGGAGCTCCGTCCCGCTCTTTGACAGTCAATATTCAGACTTCCTTGGACAATGTGGAGCCCGGGGAAGGCACATCAAAAAGTGAAGTCAAAAATTTGACTAACATACCGTTTAAAGAGGGAACGCAACCCCAAAACGCACTAAAAAATCATATACTTCAAAAAGGACTTGTCTTGCGCGACTTCAGCAATGAAGAAGTGGAATCATTGGGGAAAAAGGTTGTTTTACCCCGTGAAGAGACGAACACCTCATTGCGGCCTGTCATAGGGCACATCAAAGATGTTGCGCGACAGATGCAGGAAAACCAATTCTACAATAGGCATGCGGTTAATGTCCCGCCAATGAGATCCAAAAAATCGGACCATGTAATTGATCAGGATGATGTTGGACCAGGCTCGCCTGCCTCACCCCCTTCCAGAAAAGGCCTTCAGTCAATCCTTGACGGCTTGCAAGGCCTCACCAATCACCTGGAAAATCTCCACAACTTCAGGGGGCAGGTCCAACTCCACATGGATACACCATTCTTCTTCATTCCCTTCTGGTTTGCAAATGGCTCTGGGCTTGGACATGTTGCCTGGTGGCAAGAAGATCCAGGGGATGACGTCGAAGAAAAAACCGCGAAAACCAGTCATCTCTTTTTTGATCTTGAGCTAAAAAACCTTGGACCGATTACCATCCAACTTGTAAACAAGGGGACCTCCCTGCGTCTGAATATTGCTGCCAGAAAGGACTCTATCAAATTAATAAGGGCAGGATTTCCTTTACTGAAGGAGGCCCTGGAGGCCTTGGATTTTCGCCTCGATTCTGTTGAGATATTCCCGATAGAAGACGCAGACCATTCTGAATTGCTGGGTCCCTTTTCTTCAACATACCCGCACAGTGGTTCCCTTGACGTAGTAACCTGACACAGGCAAAAAAATGGACAATACGAAAAAAAGGCGAAAGACGGTCGCCATTCGTTACGATGAGAAAAAGGATCATGCACCAAGGATTACAGCAAAAGGCGAAGGCCTGCTTGCGGAAAGGATTCTAGAGCTGGCCAAAGAGGCTGGGGTACCTATACGAGAGGATGCTGATCTGGCAGAAGTACTTTCACGTCTGGATATCAACGAGGAGATCCCCCCTGAAACCTATGTCATAGTAGCAGAGATATTGGCCTGGGTTTATAAATTGAATCAAAAGGCAGGCAAATAGAGGCGTTAGGTCGCCGGGACAGCGCACTACGAGTGTCATATTCTTGACTCTTAGCCATAAAAACTCCCCGTCGACCAAAACTTCTCATGCTAAAGACCTAACTCTTACACTGACTCACATTCACTTGAAATGACTGAACCACCTATATCTGCAGAGCCCTCCTGTTTTTTCCACATTACCGTGAAACCACTATAACGGAAATCTTCTGGCCATCGCGGCACATCACTTGCATTTAATCCTGACCAAGGAGGTATGCCATGAGAATAGGAGTACATCCCCACGCAAGACTAGGCCACATGGAAGCCCTGGAAGGGGCTGTAATGATAGAGAAAAAACTTGAAGTGGCCGCCAACAACATGGCAAATGTCGATACGACCGGCTTTAAAAAACAGAGAATCACCTTCAAGGAATATTTTCTTCCGCAGGTGGATAACACCGAGCGTACGGCCAAAGGGGCGGTTATAAAAAGCGACTTTTCACTTGGAGCCCACCATAAAACCGACAATCCTCTTGACATAGCCATTGAGGGCGAAGGTTTTTTCGTAATACAGACCCCTGATGGACTCCGGTATACCAGAGACGGAAGTTTTGTCCTAGATGGGCAAAAACAGCTCGTAACCAGGGATGGCTATCCGGTTCTAGGAAACGGGGCACCTATAATTCTAGACGACACCACGGGCCGTGGCATTTGGCTCAGCAACGACGGCAACTTTTTCGTTGACGAGACCCAGACCGGGACCATTGACGTGGTCACCTTTAAAAACCCGGGAGCGCTTAAAAGACTTGGGAACAATCTGTTTGCCCCGATTCCAGAGGCAGGTGATCCCCAGCCTGTAGAGAACATCCGTGTAAAACAGGGTTTTTTGGAGGACTCCAATGTAAATCCCCTGGAGGCCATGCTTGAGGTGATAGACGTATACCGGGGGTATGAAGCACAACAGAAAACCCTTCAAACAATCGATCAACTGGATAACAAGGCTATCAATGATATGGGCAAACCAGCTTAAAACCATTTTAGGGACCAACCGTGAAGGCAAACCTGCCGTCCTACTCGATGCAGGTCTGTTTGCACGGTCCAAGGATGTGTTCCAAACCGGATAAAAATTTTGGACCTGGAGGACAAAAGCCATGATGAGAGGACTTTGGTCAGCTGCTTCTGGAATGAACAGCATGCAGCTCAACCTGGATGTTATCGCAAACAATCTCGCAAATGTAAATACCGTTGGATTCAAGCGAAGTAGGGCTGATTTTGAGGATCTGCTCTACCAGACCCTTAGAATGCCTGGGACTGAAAATGCAGACGGTTCACAGGTACCGACCGGCATGCAGATCGGACTTGGCTCAAGACCTGCCGCAGTGCAGAAAATTTTCACCCAGGGCGACTACGAAAATACGGGAAATGAACTGGACTGGGCTATTGAGGGAGAAGGATTCTTTAAAGTGATAAGCAATGGAGAAGAGCTCTACACCAGAGCTGGTGCATTCAAGCTCGACAGGGATGGCTTCATCGTGACTTCCAATGGAGACAGGCTACAACCAGAATTCGCGGTTCCCAACGGCACGGTAAGGATCAGCATAGATCCCTACGGTCTTCTCGTGGCCTCTGATCAGGGAGGCAACGCCTTGGCTTCCGTCCAACTCACCATTTTCAACTTCGCCAATCCTGCCGGGCTCAGCAGCATAGGTCGCAATCTCTTTAGACCTACTCAGGCCTCCGGTGATCCCGTGGAAGGAAATCCAGGGACTGAAAATTTCGGCACCATAGCCCAGGGCTTCCTGGAACAGTCTAATGTCGATGTAGTTAAGGAGATGGTGGACATGATAACTACCCAACGCGCCTACGAGCTGAACTCCAAGACCGTCCAGACAGCAGACGACATGTTGGGAGTGGCCAACAACCTGAAACGCTAATACACCCACTCGTTTTGTTGGGCATAATAATTTGGTGAAACACAGATAAGGACTCCAGGAGACTTCCAAGGAGAAATGATGAAAGGCTCTCTACAAAGATCAAGGCACTACATTTCATTATCTGGCTTAATGGTATTTTTCTCAGTTGTGCTTGTTTTGATTTTTTGGAACTGCCTTGAGGCCCACGCTGGCTACCCAGAGAAACAGGCTCAAAACACAAGGGTCATCACTGCTTCCGAGCTTACCCCATATTTGATGGAAGCACTTAAAACCTATGCTCCATGGTCAGAGGATGAAATGGAAATCACCGGGATAGAAAGCTATCCCGCAAAGATAAGGGTGCCCAAAGGGGAACTTCAGGTCGAATCAGAGCCTCCCCCCAACGGAAGATATTTAGGAAGGGTCTCATTCCTCATGACCATCAAGGTTGATGGACGCATAATTCGCAGAATACGCATGTGCACAAGGGTTGAAGTATATAGACCCGTCCTTTGTGTTGCCCAGACACTCAAAAGAGGACATGTCCTCACCGGGAAAGACTTGATACTGGTGAAACGGCCCCTTTCCAAGCTGAGAGGTGAAGCAGTCAGCGAGATGGACAAGGTCTTGGGCCAGGCTCTCAAACGTTCCGTCCATGCAGGACAGGTCATCACATCGAATCTTTTGACTCCACCTGTTTTAGTAAAGCGGGGCGACAGAGTCACCATAGTGGCTGAATCACCAACCTTGGTAATAAGCGTCCCGGGTGAAGCGAGACAGAACGGCTCCAAGGGAGATCTCGTAAGAGTAAAAAACCTTATGAGCAAGCGCGAGGTGGTAGCACGGGTTCTAAATGCAAAAACCGTCTCGGTTTCCTTTTAATCAGGAGGTTTCCAATGAAAATCCTTAATGCGATACTTTTGATTCTAGGGAGCTGGCTCTTTTTTACAGGGTGCGCCCCTTCGGCCCAGTACATGCAGCCACCGCCGCTGACGACCCCAACCTCTTTTCGGGCTATCCAGCCTCCCCCTGCATCCACGGAAGAAGGCTCGCTTTTCAACAAGGACAGGCATGTAAGCCTATTTTCGGACTTCAGAGCAAGACACGTGGGAGATGTGGTCACAATATTAATCGAAGAGGATCTTAAAGGGTCAAAAGACGTAAAGACACAGACCCAAAGAAAGTCTGAGATGAATGTCGGTCTTACCGGACTACTTGACCTGGAGTGGAGAAAAAGACTTGAGCCAAGGTACCAGAGGTCTCCTACCAACGCCCAGATTGACGCATCCAAGGCCATAGGGGGAAGCACAACGGACAAGTTTGACGGAAGCGGAAAGACTTCCAGGGACGCAAGTCTCAAGGGGACAGTAACAGCGAGGGTAATTGAGGTACTCCCAAGCGGAAATCTCCTGATCCAGGGAAGCCGGGAGCTTCGCATCAATAACGAGACCCAATACCTGACTCTAACTGGCGTAGTAAGGCCAAGGGATCTGGGACCGGACAACACCATATCATCCACCAGGATAGCCGATGCCAGAATAGAGTACACAGGAGGCGGTGTCTTGAGTGAAAAACAGAGTCCGTCCTGGTTTGCAAGGATTCTTGGGCTGATGTCACCTTTGTAAGGCATATTATCCATAGAGACGAACCCTCCCGTATGGCCAGATCGGGGCTAAGTGCAAAAATCGTGTACCGACATCTTGGCAAGCAAATTATGGCTAAAAAACAACACACAAGGCTGGCCCTTTTATTGCAATAAAGAAGAGAGAAAGACCTTGTGATTTTTAGAATGCAGTACCGAAAGATGTAATGATGGAGCATATGAACATGTTTCTCCAAGCAGAAGGTCTAAACGAACCGGGAAAAAACAGCCGGTTTTTCCTCAAACAACTGGTCATTTTTTTCCTAGCACTCCTTTTTCTGCCAGGAGAAGGTCGCGCCACCCGTCTTAAGGACATAGCAGATATTCAGGGTGTCAGATCTAATCAGCTGGTGGGATATGGTCTGGTGGTGGGCCTGAATGGTTCCGGTGACGGCACACAGGCCCAGTTCACGATACAGTCTATAGTTAACATGATGGAGCGCATGGGAATAAACGTTGATGCCAATCAGGTAAAGGTCAAGAACGTGGCTGGCGTCATGGTCACAGCCCAGATGCCTGCTTTTGCCAAAATTGGTCAAAAATTTGACGTTGTGGTCTCATCCATTGGAGATGCCAAAAGCCTTCAGGGCGGAACCCTGCTCCTCACACCCCTTAAAGGGGTTGATGGAAAGGTTTACGCCCTTGCCCAGGGCCCAGTAAGTATCGGAGGCTTTGCAGCCGGGGGTGCTGGCGCCGGGGTGCAGAAAAACCATCCCACAGCCGGAAGAATACCCAATGGAGCCACCATAGAACAGGAAATCCCTGTATTGCTAAACAATAAAAATGAAATTCGCATCAGTCTTTATGCCCCTGACTTTACTACTGTAACAAGGGCGGCAGACGCCATAAACGATGAACTCGGCCTGGATGTGGCTCATCCGGTTGATGCCGAGACTATCACTATCCTTGTCCCTCCTGAATTCCAGGGAAACGCGGTCGGCCTGCTGGCAGCCATTGAACGGGTTGAGATAAGACCTGATTCCAAGGCCAAGGTAGTTCTGGATGAACGCACCGGCACCGTGGTGATGGGAGACAAAGTGCGTATATCCACTGTAGCAGTAGCCCATGGAAACCTAAGCATACAAATAAAGGAGACACCCCAGGTATCCCAGCCTCCGCCCTTTGGCAGAGGTCAGACTGTTGTTACACCGCAAACGGACATAAAGGTAAAAGAAGGTGAAGGAAAGCTGGTTGTACTTGATCAGGGGGCTACCATCGGTGAACTCGTAAGGGCCTTGAACGCCGTTGGGGTGACCCCAAGAGATCTAATAGCAATCCTTCACTCTGTGAAAGCAGCCGGGGCACTGCAGGCAGATTTGGAAATCATTTAATGAAAAAAGGGGATAACAAGATGAAAACAATTGCTCCTGTTCCAGCCAGAATGCTTCTTGATACAAACAATGTGGCAAGACAGAGGGAACAACTGGCTAAAGGCGAGGACAAGGCCCTTAAAAAGGCATGTGCGGAGTTCGAATCACTTTTCATCAATCAGCTTCTAAAGACCATGAGACGGTCTATTCCTGAAAGTGAACTCTTTGAAGGCGGACTTCAGAAGGATATCTACACAAGTCTTTTTGATGAACAGGTGGCAAGAAAAATAGCCCATGGCAAGGGAATAGGCATAGGGGAAGAACTATATCACGCCCTTTCCAGAAAGCTAAAGCCAGACAGCTCTGCCGACTCAGGGGATTCTGAATCAGCCTCCCAGGGTCCAACAAGGATGAAAAGGATAGCGGTTGAATAGTCATAAGGGGTGAAATCATGAATCACTTGAAGGGTTCTCCGAATACAGGTTTGTCAGCGGGTTCTCTCCCGATGCTTCCCGTTCAATTCTGGCAAATGGCAAGGGAAGTGACAAGGGCCTGGGAAGGCATGCTTGGCATCCTTGAAAAGGAGTGGAAGGCCCTTCAGAACGGCAGGACAGACCAGCTCTGGAAGGTTACGGAAGAAAAAAAGAGACACTTTCGGCTAATCGAAGACAAAGAAAAAAGGATATTCTCAGTAGTTGATCACATACTTGAAAAACTAAAGGCCCCTTCAGGAAAAGATAGATGGAACAGCCTTAGACGAGCAGTGACCATGCCAGACAGGGCCAAACTCGAGGAATGGCTCTCTGATATCAACCTCAAACGCAAAGAAGCTATAGAAAGAAACCGCCGCCATCATGACTGGATTGAGGAACAACTTGAGATGACAAGGCGACTTTCATCCCTGTTGAGGGGAGACAATTTGGAAAAGCCTGTTACCTATGACCAATCCGGGTCAGTTTCCCCCAATATATACACCAACAGACATAGGCTGGAGGTAGGGTGATGGCTGGCGGCATTAGCAGTATCCTGAACATAGGCAAGACGGCCCTTCTCACTCATCAACTGAACCTTCAAAACACGGGCCATAACGTGGCGAATGTGAATACTGAAGGATATTCACGCCAGCATGTAGCCCTATCACCTAATTATCCTGTACCGTCCACTGTTGGTCCCATTGGAAATGGGGTTCACGCCACACATATCTACAGGGATTACGACAGGTTCATCACCACTACACTCTTCGACAAGACATCAACAATGAACGGACTCGAGACCAGACAGTCCGGCATGAAACTCATTGAAGGCGTCCTGAACGAAGTCGATGAAAATGGGCTCAATGAATTACTGAATCAGTTCTGGAACGGTTGGGACGATGTAGCAAACAATGCTGAAGGAATCCCCGAAAGGACCACCTTGCTTCAAAGGGCCACTCTGTTGGCCCAGGGACTGAGGGAACGATACAATTCTCTATTGAAACTGTCACAGGATGTCGATCTCAATATCCAGTCCAGTGTAGATGACATCAACAAACTGGCTGATCATATTGCTGAACTCAACGTACAGATACTTTCTGCCGAAGTAGGCGATAAACAGGCCAACGACCTCAGGGACCAGAGGGATGAACTGGTAAAACAACTTTCCGGTCTTACCAACATCCATTATTTTGAGACCAGGAACGGGACCTATACAATCTTGATCGGACCGAACAATCCGCTGGTAGAGGGCGACAGGTCCTGGCATCTCGAAGTACGCTCGGGCGTGGTCAACTGGATCGGTTCGTCCAACCAGGCCATAGAATTGACTACAGAAGAGATTACTACCGGTGAGCTAGGCGGATGGATGGACATCAAGGAACGGGTCATGCCCAAAGACCCGACGGTACTCATCGGCTCCATATCCAATACTACCAGTGGAAAGGCCATTAAAGGGGCCACGAGGTGGGATGATACCCTTGTTCCTCCCCAGGCGGTTCCACTCAGTGCAAGTACCAGATGGGATGAAATAGACGGGGTCTCTGTTTCAGGCAACTTCGACATTCGTTTTTCAGGAACGGATCAGAATGGCAATCCAGTAAACGGCACCTTTACTTATTCGCAGGGACCTCCGGAACAAAATGCCACGGTGGCAGATTTTCTGGCCTATATAGAAAACACCTTTCGGGGAACTGGTACCATCCAGACAGTAAGGGCGAGCATCAACTCCGAAGGAAGAATCGTCATTGAGGACCTGGAGCCTGGGAACGTGCCGATTTCCTTTCAGATAGATGAAATCTCCGGTGGTATCAACGGACTCAACCTGGGTAAGTTCGATGGATCATATCCATTGAATTATCTGGAACAGCTCAACAAGATAGGGAAGGAACTAATCAAGACCATAAACAGACAGCATAGCCAGGGAGTGGGCCTTATTCCTTTACAAGAGACAAGCGGTGTCTACAAGGCATTGAACACGAACGAGGCTATTGGCTTGAGATCTTCTGGGCTCGAATTTTCAGACGAGGTCCAAAACGGTCATTTCGAAATATGGCTCTACGATGCAGATGGCAATATCATAGATTATGATCCCACAACCCCTGAGGTGAACGACCCGGTCAAAATAAACGTCCTGTACAACCAAACCTCTCTGGAAGATTTAAGGAATGCCATTGATGCTGTAGATGGTTTGTCAGCACGCATCCTTAACGGAAGGCTTGTGGTCCAGGCGGATGGCAATCAGAATGTTGCTGGCTTCGCCTTTGGCCAGGATACGTCAGGAGCACTATTGGCCACCGGGTTGAATTCTTTCTTTACTGGTATCGATGCTGCCACCATAGATATCAATAACGCCTTAAAAAACGATCTTCGCCTCATAGCAGCTGCCCAAGTGGAACCAAGGGGAAGTGATCAAGTAAGCAGTGTAATAACTGTTCAGGATGAAAACAGACCACTTGGAGTCACCTTTCAATCCGGCAAATTCAATATATGGGTCTATGACCAAAATCAGCAACTGGTTGACATGGACGATTCCACGGACGGGATAAATCCCGTGACCATTACAGTGGACCCCAATCATACTTCGGTGCAGGATATCATAGATGCCATAAACAGCGTAGATGGTCTGGAGGCGGATATCTATGCACAACGCATTCACATAAGTGTCACCGATGACACCTGGTCAGGGATCACCTTTGGGCCGGACAATTCAGGGGCTTTAAAATACCTGGGTATAAACGGCCTGCAGATAGACTCCCCTCTTGGGCCATCACTGGTGGCAGACGAAGCTGTTAATGGAATAACTGTACCACTGAACACCGCGGCCTCTGGGCTGGACAACTACGGCTCGATTGAGGCAGGGACCTTTCAGATCTATTTATATGACTCTTCAAACAGCCTGGTAAGCGGTTACCCCCAAACTGTCTCCGTGGACTCTGATCCCACGCTGGAAGAGCTGATAAATCAGATAGGTAGTGATTTTGCGTCTGGCTTGCCTGGCATCTACGCAGAGGTTCGGCCAGATGGTCGCCTACTTCTTAGGACGCAACCAGATTATAAAATAGCACTATCAAATGATTCCAGCGGAGTGCTTGATGCCCTGGGCCTTCCACAAATCGGTAACGACATCAAGGGTGAATATCTGATTGACAGGATCAGTGAGCCCTTAAAAAACTTTGAGCTTGGGATCCAGGACGGACAATTTTACATATATAACTATGACAGTCAGGGCAATTATCTCACAGAGGTGGCAAGATTATCAAGGGCAAACACAGATAACACCTTGAATCCAGTCACCGAAACGACCCTATGGGATGACGTCAATGGAGTCACCAATCTTGACGGGACATCCACTCCTGGAGAGTTTAGCATTTATTTTTCCGGCATAAAACAGGACGGCACCGAATTCTCTACTGAATATACCGGAAACATCGGAGGCCCTCCTCCGACCACCAATACCGACATTGCCAGCTTTCTTGCTGCCATAGAAAACAGTTTTGATAACCTTGTCGACGCCACGGTGGACGATACCGGCCACCTGGTATTGATCAGCAAGAATGGCCATCCTATCTCATTTAAAATTGATGGTGTGGCCGGTGACATAGCCGGGCTTGATTTTGGAATCCCCAATGCGGCACCGGCTCAAATCAGTTCGGTGCAATTCACCGACAGCACCACGGGGAATCCGGCCGACGCCTCCACCACTTGGGATAACGTCCCGGAATTGCCCCACAGTGGCTCTCCTGACTTTGATAATCTTTTTGTCATCAATTTTACAGGAATCAGACAGGATGGAACCAAATTCACCGCTTCCTATACTGCTGACCCCACAGTTGATTTTTCCATAGGGGGATTCCTTCAGGCTATTGAAACTGAATTTGGAACAGTGGATGCTGCCATAGACAACCAGGGCAGAATTTTGGTTACAAGCAATGATGGAAGACCAATTAGTTTCAAGATTGATACAATAGAACAAGGTGGAACTAATTATTACAATCAGTGGTTCGGCACCTATAACGGTCTTTATACAGTGCCTGTTGACTCAGAATATGATAGCTTGGCTGATATCGCCCAAGTTATTGACAATATGCCAAACTTAAAGGCCTTTACAGAGAATGGCAGGTTGGAGATTCAAGCCGAAGGCAATACATCTAGATTTGTCCTGGCAGGAGACAGTTCAAACCTTCTTGATGCCGTCGATCTCTTTACACCTAAAGGAGGACTCATGTCTCCTGCAAACAATCTGAACGCCATTGAATTAAGGGACCAGAGCCGGCATACCCTTTCGTCTCTTGATGACGCCACTTTGAACGGCGCATATCAGAGCCTTGTTGGGACAGTCGGCATACATTCCAGGGGGTTTCAGCTTGATTACGAATTCAGCCAGGCATCTGTCAATGAACTGCAGGCAAGACGAGACGAAGTTTCAGCTGTTTCCCTGGATGAGGAAATGGCAGACCTGCTTAAGTTCCAGCATTCCTATGCCGCCGCAGCAAAACTTTTGAAGGCAGCTGATGAAATGTTTCTAACGCTTCTTGAAGCCAAATCTTGATGGCATGGGGAGGTATAAATTATGCGTATCACAATGAGCACCATCTACTCCCAGATCAACACCGATCTTGGTCAACTTACGGAAAAAATGGCGAAGACCAATTCGTCTATCTCATCCGGCAAGATCTACCGACGGCCATCAGACGCGCCTGTGGCCCTTACCCATGCCTTGTCTTTAAGAAGCGCCATAAAGGAAACAGAGCAATATAAAGACAATATCGTATATGCCCAGGGCTGGGTGCAGGCTAGTGAAAGCGCAATGACCCAGATTCAGGACAGACTATTGCGTGCCAAGACGTTGGCTATACAGGGAGCCAACGACACCCAGGATGCCAAAAGTCGCCAGGCCATCGCTGCTGAGGTAAAAACCATCCTTGAAGAGGTAGTGGCCTTGGGAAACACGAAATTGGGGGAAAGATATGTGTTCGGAGGCACAAGGACCACTGGATACGAACCCGGAGAGGCCCCTTTTGTACTTAATAAAGATGGCTCCGTCACATATAACGGTAACCGGGAGGATATCACACTGGATGTGGCCTCGGGAGTAACGCAGAAAATTAATCTGGATGGCCACACTGCCCTGGTGCAAAGTGATATGTTTAAATCCCTTGATCTTTTGTACGACAGCTTGATGTCAGACAGCCAACCGGACATTGAAGTGGCCTTGGCAGACATAGACAGGACAATATCCTATATATCCCAACAGGTGGCACAGTTAGGGGCACAGGCCAATACCCTTGACAACAAGAAAGACATGGCTGAGACCTTAACCCTAACAAACAAGGAACGCCTTTCGGATACCGAGGACACAGACATTGTAAAGGCCATCACCGACCTGCGTACACAGGAGACAAGTTACCAGGCTGCCCTTTCAGCTGCATCAAAGGTAATGTCCATGAGCTTAGTGGATTTCATCTAATCAGTATTCTAACTGGTTGCCGAATTTTTTTTTCTTTTTGATATTGCCTATGATACATTCCAGGATAACACGTTACGAACGAGCTGTTAGATGCTGGCTACTTGTTTGTCTCAAGAACCTAGGGCCCTTGGTAAGCGCCTGTTTTACCAGATTCACGGTGCTGGCGAATGCAAGACATGCCCCGATACGCGCATCAGCATTCGGTTCCTTGTATCTTCAGCTGACCTGGGGCCTTCAAGATTCAAGTTAACTAGTTTATAAAACGCCAGGGAGGGCAATCATGCTTATATTAACCAGGAAGGTTGGTGAAAAGATCCGCATAGGCGATGAGATAGAGGTGTCTGTACTTGAAGTAAAGGGCAAGCAGGCAAGAATTGGAATCAAGGCACCTCCTGGCGTAGCTATACACAGGGAAGAGATATTTAGGCGTATTCAGGAAGAGAATGTGAGGGCAGCAAAGGCAGCTCCGGACGTCAAGGATCTTGACAAATTGTCATGGTAACATGAGGAAAATTATGGAAATAGAAACCAGCCGTTTTGGAACGATCGAGATCGAAGAAGAAAAGATAATTACAATGGTGAGAGGAATTCTGGGCTTTCCAGAATACAAAAAGTATGTGCTCATTCCACATAGGGAAAATTCTCCATTTCACTGGCTTCAATCCATTGAACAGCCAGATCTTGCCTTTGTAGTCATAAGCCCGAACCGGTTCTTTGATGACTATGTCTTTGACATATCTGATACCGTGCAAGAAGAACTCAAGATTGAGAGTGTTGACCAGGTGGACGTCCTTGTAATAGTTACTATTTCTCCAGACAATCCCGGGGAGATAACAGCTAATCTCCTTGGGCCGATAATTATAAATGCGGAAAGAAAACTCGGGTGTCAAATAGTACTCGATCCAAATATTTATCCGGTCCGCTTCCCATTATCGTCAGGGACCCAAAAGCCTCAACACAAGGAGACAAAGATGGCGGTAAACGGAGAATAGTATCCTTTGCCTTGTCAAAGATAAAGGGGGACGAAAAGGCCCGCCGAGAATGTTATCTATTTTTGAGGAACAGGTCTTGGACAGGACCGTAGATCGGCAAAAGAACTGGTTTTGGACCTGCCACCAGTACTAAAATTTATCCCGGATTATGACCTTATACACCGTTCAAGAATATGTTTAACCGACTCTTGTGCCAATTCTTCCTGGCTCAAGGTCCCATTGAGTCTAGTCACAAAAGGCATGGAAAATGTCTGAAATATCTGATCAACCCTTTTTAAATAATCAAGCTGTTCAAAATTATTGGGTAGATCACCCCGGACATGTTTTATCCTTTTAATGGCGGTCTCAGGATCAAGTGTAAGCAGCAGCACAAGATCTGGGATAGGAGCAAAGGCTTCATTCTTTCTTCTTATATCGTCTACATCGAGCCCTCTCGCCCCCTGGTAGGCCATTGTAGAAATATAATACCGGTCACAAACTATAATCTTGCCTTGGGACAAGGCTGGAAGGAGTATTTTTTGAACATGTTCCCTTCTGTCTTTCAAGAAGAGTTCCAGTTCTTGCACGGGAGAAAGTCGTCTCTTACTGGTAAAACTCTCCCGTAATTTTTTACCCCAGGTACTATCAGTCGGTTCCGCTGTTAAAAGTACGGGATACCCCATTTTAGTCAGTATATTGAAGATATTAGTGGCTAGGGTGGACTTTCCTGTGCCATCGATTCCCTCTACAACCACTAGGCATCCAGACTTGATTTCAATATTCACCAATTCACCTCGGAAGGACTAAACTTTTCACAAGGCCCCAAACCGTTGACCAGCAACCGTCGATTCGCTTTTTTACGTCTTTTAAAAGGCTTATTCCTCAAAAGGACATAGGTCACTCCTGCCCCGCCATCCCAGTGGGGAGCACTGCTAAAAGCAATAACGAATCTCCTGTATGGGCCATTTTCCAGCCACCTAGTTACAGCTTCCTTTAGCACGGGCCTTCTGGGCGAAGAAAGACCTCGACCATGGATGACAGCCACACATTTTTTTCTGGTTTTTATGGCCTCGGCAAAAAAGGCTTCACACACATCCAGCGCATCCAAAGTGTTCAAACCATGAAGATCACAATACGCCTGTACGGCAAACTCTCCCTTGTGTAGTCGTTGACATAGAACAGGATGAATATTTTGATTTCGCCCTTCAACAAATTCAGGGGTATCCTTTACCGGCAAAGGATGCTCTCCCTTTATCAGGGCTTCGAGTTTTTTCTGGACAAACTCTTTTTCAGCTTCTTTAAACTTAAGGACCTTTTTATTCTTTTGCCCAATCTTAGAAACAAGATCGTCTTCTTTTTTCACAGGATGCAAGGGTTTTACCCCTTCCATGGCCTTTAGAAAAAGCGCCATGTCATCCTCCGACTGGGAGGAGACCACACATTCCCTTTTTTCCTTTGCAATCTCTCTGTGACGCTCTTTTTCCTTGCGTGACAGCAAATTCTTGAGGTTGTCAAAGGGTTTTGAAGTAAGAGGTCCTGATTCCTCTCCCCAAACCTGAAATGTTTTCCCAAAATGTGATCTCATACCTTTCATTATGGCGTGCAAGGTAGCGTCTAATGACAAATTATGCAATGCGCTGCCCTTCAAAGAGGAGGCGTGCATGCACATCTTCTGTAATAAGCCATCAGTCAGGAGGGCTTAAGATTCGAGACTAGAAGGCATGTGTCTACCTGCGTTGGTGGTGGCGTTCCCAAGCCGAGGCCTACAATGATATCGAGCCTTAAACGCCACGACACGGAAAAATGAACGTTTTAGGACGCCGTCATAGAAAGTGCTTTATCCGACAGTAGGAAAGCGTGGCAAAGCCCCTGCAGTTACTACTTACAGGGATTCATGCTGGGGGAAAAGAGCTGACCGTACCTCCATCAAATATTCTATCCATCTGTCAAATCCTTCTCCGGTAACAGATGAAAGGGCAATGACCTTTAAATCTGGCTTGATCCTCTTAGCCTCCTTTTCGGCTTCCTCAGTGGAAAAATCGAAAAATGGCAGCAGGTCTTTTTTGGTTATCAAGAAGAGATCAGAACTCAAAAATGTATTAGGATACTTGGCAGGTTTGTCTGAACCTTCCGGAACCGAAACCAAAACGACCCTTTTGTGCTCACCCAGATAAAAGGTTGAGGGACAGACCAGATTTCCAACGTTTTCGATAAATATAAAATCGAGTCCCTTGGTCTCCAGATCCTTTTCAAGCCTGTGGAGTCCCTGGTGGACCAAAGGGGCATCCAAATGACACGCGCCCCCTGTTGTAAGCTGGACAGCGGGTACGTCTTTTGCCCGTATCCGGTCTGCGTCTCTCTCTGTCTCTATATCCCCTTCTATAACACCTATGCTAAACCTGCTGCCGAGACGTTCTATGGTGGCTTCCAGAAGTGTCGTCTTACCAGAACCAGGCCCGCTGATCAAATTCACACAAACAGCTCCCAGGGCCTCGAAATGTTCACGATTGGATTCAGCCTGGACATTATTGGCTTCCAAAAGACTCTTGTGTACCTCTACGACCTTTTTTTTGGTTGGCCCCATTTTCTGACTATCACTTGTTCCAGCACATCCACATGTATCGCACATTTCTCCTCCTTTTATTCCTCCATTTCTACCTGCAGCAATATGAGTTCGTTCCCGCCAAAAGGTATTACGTTGTCTCCGTTACAATGGGGACAGCGACCAGCGTAACACGATTGGGCCTCAAATTTCTTGTCACACGAACAACACATGAAGGTTGGGGCTACGGTTTCAATTTCCAAGGAAGCCCCACGGGTCAAATCACTTTCGCTAGAAATACATTCAAACCCAAAACGAAATGAATCGACAACGATTCCAGAAAAAGGTCCTATTGCAACCTTCACCGCTGTTACGCGTTTGGCATGATGCTCTCTAGCCAGTTCTTGGAGCTGTGCCATAAGTCCCTGGGCAAGAGTAAACTCATGCACCTGATTTCCTCCTTTTAAAGCGGCATCAAACTTACACCAAGCCTCAAGAGCCATTCCGACACCAACCCAGTGACTTTGCCCAGCTGCCTTTCAAGAGTTGGCGAAAGTTCTGTACCCGCAGAAAGAACCTCTGGAACAACTCCTATCAGTTCTACATGTTCAGGAGCCTTTCCCCGTAACCTGCAAATATCCAAAATTTCAAGGAACCCTACTTGGTGTGGAGACATACGACTCGAAATGGCCTTGGAATTAAGGTCTTCTATTCCAAAGCAACGTATCGTCCCTGGTTCCTCATCAAGCATGACTGTATCAATTATTAATATGGGATCTGTGGTTTCAAATATAGGGGCAAGATATATCCCGGCGGTCCCTGCATCTACAATCTCAACATTGGAAGGTATCCTGAAATTACCTGCAATATGCCTTATGAGATGGATCCCAAATCCCTCATCTGACAACAGAAGATTACCTACTCCAACAAGACCAATCTTTTTCTGGTCAATTATTTCGTCCATTATGGCCCTTTCGTCGTGACTTTCCTGTATCACCGCCACTGACATTGTTTACAAATGATGCCGGCTAACAGATCCTGGGTAACACCTCTCCGCTTAAAGGCTCGATCACCCTTTTACCTCCTATCGAGGTAATCAACGTAACCCTTGAAGGAGAGGCATCCGTCACCCTTCCTATAATGGCGCTGTCGCCGGCTACATCAAACATCCGCATGATTCTTAATGCTTCCAAGGCCTTTTCTTCTGATACCACAGCCAAAAATTTCCCTTCGTTTGCAATGTATAGCGGATCCATTCCAAGCATCTCACACGCGCTTCTTACACTAGGTTTTACAGGTATCTTCTCTTCATATATTTCCATTCCTACATCTGAGGCCTGGGCTATCTCACAAAGTGCAGTGGCAACTCCCCCTCTGGTCGGATCTCTTAGGGTGTGGACAGAATCTGCCATATTGTCGATCAGGGCCTGAACCACCCAATGAAGAGGAGCGCTATCACTTTCAAACTGTTCCGTAACCGTGAGTCCTGAACGCTCAACGAGAATGGTTATTCCATGGTCAGCCACAGTGCCTGATAACAGGATGAGATCACCAGGCTGGGCACATGAGGCAGAAACGTTTACTCCGTCGGGAACGATCCCGATTCCGCTGGTGTTGACATAGATCTTGTCACCTTTGCCCTTGGGTACGACTTTGGTATCTCCAGTTACTATTTTTACCTGGGCTTTCTCAGCTGCTGATCTGATGGATGCAGCCACTCTTTCAAGATCAGACATGGGGAAACCTTCTTCGAGTATGACAGCAAGGCTAAGAAACAAGGGTTTGGCACCCCTCATGGCCAAATCATTAATAGTGCCATGCACCGCCAACGAGCCTATATCCCCGCCTGGGAAAAATATAGGATCCACCACGTAACTGTCTGTGGAAAAGGCAATATGACTGCCGTTCAATTCAATAATGGCACTGTCTTCCATCTCCCGAAGGACAGGATTTGACAGCTGAGAAAGGAAAATCCCGTTTATGAGTTCCTGCGTGGCAAGTCCACCGCTTCCATGATCTATCAGTACAGTAGGCGACAACATGTCTCTTTTAATTATCTGCATAAAAGTTTTCCCGATCCTTTAACTGCCCAAAAAGGTGTCCGTCCACTTGATCGCTTCAAGATAACAATCCCTGATTTCGGCATAATCCAGTTTAAGATGACCAGCACACTTCTCAATGACCTGCTCATTTCCTTTTTCGTATGCCAAAACAAGATATACGTAGGGTGCTAGCACCCCTTCTTTTTGAAGGAGTACCTGGGGAATGGCTGGATCCAAAGGAAGTTCCGCAAGAAGTTCCTTGAGCGGACGTCCCATCATGGTGTTCAGCAAGGAAAGCACACCTGCGAGAAAAACCTTGGCCATTAAATCATAACGGCCTGTGGCCTTGGCCAGAAGTTCTCCAAAACGTGCCCGCACAACAGCGGTTACCATCAGCTCCTGGGGTTTGTCTTCACACAGATTGCTCATTAGGAGAAGAGTCAGCCACCTGCGTACTTCCTTCTCCCCCAGTATTACAAGGGCCTGTCGGATAGAACTGATCTCCTTTTGACGGGCAAAGGCCGCGGAATTTACAAGCATTAACAGTTTATATGAAAGGGCTACGTCAGAGGTGATAATGTCATTGACCTCCTGAAGATTGAATTCTGGCCTCTGAATCGCTCTCATTATTTTAAGCCAGCTCCAGTGAGAAGCATAAATATCCTTATTCTGTAGGATTATGGGTTTTGCAAAAAAATACCCCTGAAAATAGTTACAACCAAGTTCAAGGGCCTGATCAAATTTTTCCCTGGCCTCGATCTTCTCGGCCAAAAGCTCTACTCCATAAGGGCGGACCGTTTCACATATCTCCACTATCTTCTCGTAAGGATCTGCAAGCCAATCAATTTTTACGATGGATGCCAGGCGAAGGAGCTCTTCCACCCCTTCCTTAAGGATGAAGTCATCAAGAGCCAGAGTAAAGGAATGTTTCACCAGTTCCCGGCAAGCTTCGATAAGAGTCCGATCTATTATTACATCTTCCAGTATTTCGATGACTACATGTCGTGGATCAAGTGCTGTTACAATATCAGTAACCAGGAGTTCTTTGGTAAAATTGATAAATGCCTTTTTCCCACCAGTGACTTCCTCTGGTCCTATACCATAAAATAAATTGTAAAGTACCTGAGACGATGCCTGGGACCCCTCGACCTCTGTAAATGCATTCACTGAAGAGCCAGATCTGTAAAGAAGTTCATAGGCCACAGTTTCCAAATTGGTATCCAATATAGGCTGTCTTCCCAAATAGACTTCCAAATCTTATCCCCTGTATTGGTAATATGCAGCACACGTTCCTTCTGATGATACCATACAAGGACCGACAGGGGAAACGGGAGTACATCGTTTACCAAAAAGAGGACATTGAGTCGGATTCATCTTGCCAAGCAGGACCTCCCCACATTTACATCCCACCGGATCTCCGCTTTTGGGAACCTCGACATCCAGCCGGTTCAACACATCAAAGTCCCGCCATTCGTCTCTTAATGCAAGGCCACTGCCCGCAATTGTCCCGAGTCCTCTCCATTCAGAATCAACAGGTTCAAAAACCCTCTTCATGACTGCCTGGGCATTCACGTTTCCTTCCCTCGCAACAACCCTTTGATAGGCATTGATCACTTCAAATCGTTTCTCGCCTATCAACGTCGCAAGGTGAACAAGGCCCATAACGATATCTACGGGCTCAAATCCTGTTATGACGCATGGAATCGAATATTTTTGTGCGATGACATCATATGGCCTTGAACCAATAATTGCGCTCACATGACCGGGACACAAAAGACCATCAACTGACTGATCAGGATGGGCAAGAAGGGCATCCAGGGCCCGTGGCATGGTCTTGTGGGCACATAATATAGAAAAATTTGCTATTCCCTTTGACCTGGCAGCCAATATTGTGGCTGCGACGCCGGGAGCCGTCGTCTCAAAACCTATTCCCAAAAAGACCACAAGTTCATCTGGATAAGCCAAGGCCAAATCCAGTGCCTCGATGGGGGAATAGACGACCTCTATTTTTGCACCGTCTGCCCTTGCCTGGGCCAGAGATCCAGTTGCCCCGGGAATCCGCATCAGATCTCCAAATGTGGCTATCCTGACATTTGGCTTTCTGGCAATAGAAATGAACAGATCTATTTGTCTCTGCGGAGTCACACATACTGGGCAACCAGGACCTGACAGTAGTTCTATTTCGGTGGGAAGGATTGAACGAAGTCCGGATCTGAATATGGACATCGTGTGGGTACCACACACCTCCATAATTCGCATCGGACGGCTGACTTTACGGCCAAGCTCCTCTAACAATCGGTTTACGATATCCTTTTCCCTGTAAGCCTGGAGTAGTTCCACAACTATTCTGTAACCCCTTCTGCCATATTACGAATAAGTTCTATGTTCTTTTCCGCCTCCGTGGCATCAAGAGAACTTATGGCAAAGCCTGCATGTACAATCAAGTAATCCCCGACCTTGGGGATTCGGTCCACTATGTCGAGCCGCACCTCTTTATTGAATCCGTTAGCGTCCACAACCGCAGTTGGAGCCAGGGAATCCTGGCCTCTTAATTCAATTACTTTCATGGGTATTGCAAGACACATATCTTGATCCCCCTATCACCGCTTGTCCCAGAGAAAGGCCGCCATCATTGACCGGTACTTCCTGTCCAGAAAAAGCCCGCAATCCATGTTCGTTTAACACCATAAAAAGGCCTTCAAGAAGAAACCTGTTTTGCATACATCCCCCAGACAGAACGATCGTATCTATCCCATGCTCATTTGCCACTTCCCTTGTCACCTTGGCAATAGCGGCTACGAGCCATGTATGAAACCTGAAGGCTATTTTGGCAGGAGACACCCCCTGTTCCAAGTCTTTCACCATGGAATGGACAACATGAGAGCTACTGATCACCCAGCAATTATTCTTTCTTTCGAGAACAGGGGCATAGAAAGGCCTTTTAAAGATCTCAATCTGTAAAGCACAAGAAGATGGCACTTCATCCCAGGCCAGGGATTCCAGTTCCATGGCCGCCTGCCCTTCATATTCACTGTAAAGCCTCAATCCTAGGATCGCTGCAACTGCATCAAATAACCGGCCGCAACTTGAAGTAACAGGTGTGTTGATCTTTTTTTTGAGCAGCTGGGCCACAATGGTTCTCTTGCCTTCAGGTATGGCCAAGAGGCTGGCAGGCAAGGAATCCTTTGAAAGGCATCTCTCTCCAAGGTTTCTCCATAGTGCGGAGAGAGCAATGCGCCAGATCTCCCTGGCTGCTATATCTCCGCCTGGAAGCAGGAGATGTTCGAGATGGCCGACTCGGGTAAAGGTCATCCTGTCCAACACCAAAATCTCTCCGCCCCAAACGGTGAAATCCGGCCCATACCCTGTACCATCCGCGATTACGCCTATAACCTTTCCTCCCAGCCCATGCTCCGCCATTACTGAAACGCCATGCGCATGATGGTGCTGGATGATTGAAACCGCGTCACCCATTCTTTTTCCAAACCTGGTTGAAAAATAATCAGGGTGCATGTCTACTGCTATTACCCGTGGAGAGATATCAAACAGGCGCCCGAAATGCACAACATTTTCCTCCAGGTCTGATATAACTTCTGGGTTGGAAAGATCGCCTATGTGCTGGCTGAGAAACGCCTCCTTGGACTCTATGAGGCAGAAGGTGTTTTTCATGTCAGCACCGCTACCCAAGGAAGGGGGTAAATCCCAGGGAAGGTGAATCGGCCTTGGTGTAAATCCTCTGGATCTTCTTATCAGTTGAGGATATCCCGCTATCACTTGACCAACGGAGTCATCCACTCTGGCTTTAATCTTCCTGTTATGTAAAAGAAAAAAATCGGCGATTTTGTTGAGTCTTCTCAATGCCACACTATTATTGGTAACAATTGGCTCATCGGTCAGATTTCCGCTGGTCATGATCAATATATCTGGGCAAGCTCTTTCATCAAAGAGAAGATAATGAACCGGGGCATAAGGCAACATCACACCTGTTTTCTTCAGACCCGGAGAAACCTGGGGAGACAATGGGACCCCTTTTTTGGTCCTCAAAATGACTATGGGACGCTCCGGAGAAGTGAGCAGCTTTTCTTCCTCCCTTGATATCTCAAAGAATTCCCTTGCTACCTCAATATCCTTTACCATTACGGCCAAAGGCTTAGCAGGTCTCCTTTTCCGCCTACGCAAAAGTTCTACTGAATGGGTCGAAAAAGCGTCTGCCGCAAGGTGAAAGCCACCTATTCCCTTGACCGCTACTATTTTTTCATGACGCAGGGCCTTGGCGGTAAGCTCGAGTGCCTTGTCTTCTCTGGCTACGATCTCGCCGTCACCATCCACGAGCCAGATCCGTGGCCCGCATAGTTTGCAACAATTGGGCTGGGCATGAAAACGCCTGTCTGCCGGGTCCATGTATTCTGATTCGCAGAGGGTGCACATTTTAAAGGGTTTCATGGTCGTCCTTGGACGATCGTACGGCAGGGACTCAATTATGGAAAACCTAGGCCCACAATTGGTACAGTTGATGAAAGGATAACGATATCTTCGGTCCTGCGGATCAAACAACTCATGCAGACAATTGTCACAGGTTGCTACGTCAGGTGACACAAGGGTCCTGTTTTTATCACCCTTAATGCTGGACAATATAGAAAAACCACTTTTTTCAACAGGACGTTCTGATGGAGCTATGTATATTGAGGTCACCTTGGCCAGGGGGGGACTTTCGTCTTGGATCTCCTTGATAAATTCCTGCAGATCTTTTTTTTCTCCGCAGGCATGTATTATGACGCCATCGCTACTATTTGACACAGTTCCAGATAGGCCATGTCTGCACGCAAGACGGTAAACAAATGGCCTGAATCCTACCCCCTGTACTATTCCCCGGACGATAATCTTTACGTTATCATGGTTCATGAAACCTTTTTGGGCTTAAATTTCGTCCCATTGAAAATGGAAGAGATGAGCCCCTCCGGGGATCTTATGTCATTCCAGATAAATATGTACAGATGGACAAGAACAAACCACATAAAGTACCACATGATCACATGGTGTATCATACGGGCTTCCTGCTGGGTGCCAAATAGTTTCAGCCCCAGGGACTGCCACATCTGACTTTCGGGGTATAGCAGATAAAACCCGCTCAAAAACTGGCCGACAGCAATGAACATAGTAATTATGTAAGAAAAACCAGCGAATGCATTGTGCCCCATTCTGTGCTCCTTGGGGCGATAAATATACAGATAGTAACCTATGGTAGAAAAGAAATTCCTGATATTTCTAGGTGTAACCGGCGCAAAGTCAAGGATCTTTTCGTATTTATTACCGAAAAACCAGAGGTAGATACGGACGATCATAGCTCCGGTGAAGACAAAACCGGCAATAAAATGCACATACCTTGCGAAAGCCATAGGAAAGGACCTGCTACCCTCCAGCATGGAATTGACCCATGGTTCATGAATATAAAAACCAGACACCACAAGGGCCACGGTAGATAGTGCGAACGCCCAGTGGAAGAGCCTCAATAAGACAGACCAAACTTTTTCACTTTCATAGGTCATGGTCCCCTCCTACAACACCTTTATCTTGCTAAATTCTGTTCCTGATGGATCCACCATATGGACAGCGCAAGCGATACAGGGATCAAAAGAATGTACTGTCCTTAAGACCTCAAGAGGCTTCTCAGGATCTGCGACAGGGTTCCCTACCAAAGAGGCCTCATACGGCCCCGGCTGATCTTTATCATCCCTAGGGCCGGCATTCCACGTAGATGGCACCACGCACTGATAATTCTTTATTCTGCCATCTTTTATCACTATCCAGTGGGAAAGGGTCCCCCTTGGGGCTTCATGGAATCCAAATCCCTGCTGCTCTCCTTTTGGGAAAGTTGGCGGGTTGAAAATGTCGAGATCTCCCCTTCCAATATTATCTACAAGCAACTGCCAATGTTTTATGGCAAGGTCAGAAAGCATTGCAGCCCTGATTGCCCTGGCAAGATGTCTTCCCGGAGTGGAATGAAGCACCTCTGGCCCCACCTTTACCTTTGCAATAGAACTCACCCTGTCAAGGACATCATCCACATACTTCTTCGTCAACTCATGACCAAGGGCATATCCCACCATCACCTGTGCCAAGGGTCCGACCTGCATAGGCTTACCTTGGAAACGCGGTGCCTTTATCCAGGAATATTTACCTTCATCCTGAAAATCAGTGTAATTTGGGACTGTATCTTCAGAAAAGGGATGCCTGGTCCAATCCCCTTGATACCATGAATGGACTATTGACTCAGCCACGTTATCCCTGAAGTAAGGATCGTTGAAATTCGTAAAAGGCTTCGCGGTATTGAGATCTCCGTCAAAGATGGTTCCACCAGGCAGGTCAAAATTCGTACCCTTTGTGTCAAGGACCATGTCCGGTACGGCAAGATAGTTGGTTACACCTGCTCCATATTGCAACCAATCCTTGTAAAGGGCGCCTATTGCGATCACGTCAGGCAGATAGACATTATGGATAAAGGAACGGACTTCTTCTACCAGCTGTTTAATCCAGTAAAGCCGTTCCATGTTCAGGGCGGTTTCGTTATTGGGATTGATCGACGTAGTGACCCCACCTACAGAAAGATTCTGGATGTGTGGATTCTTGCCACCCAATATGGCAATGGCCTGATCTGCCTTTCTTTGGTAGTCAAGGGCTTCCAGGTAATGGGATACGGCCATGAGATTTACCTCTGGGGGGAGTTTCATGCCTGGATGCCCCCAGTACGCATTTGCGAATGGGCCTAGCTGTCCGCTATCCACAAGTCCTTTTATTTTTTCCTTTACAGCCTTGAACCGCTTTTGACTGTTTCCCGGCCATTCGGAAAGGCTCTCTGCAAGAGATGCTGTCTTCTGGGGATCAGCCTTGAGGGCTGATACTACATCCACCCAGTCCAGGGCCGAAAGCACGTAGAAGTGAACAATATGATCATGAAGAGCATGAATGGCCAGCACCAAATTCCTTATATACTGGGCATTAATGGGAATCTCCATCTGGAGGGCATTTTCCACAGCCCGTACCGATGCTATGGCATGAACAGTGGTGCATACACCGCAGATACGCTGTGTGAATATCCAGGCATCCCTAGGGTCCCTTCCTTTCAAGATTACCTCGATGCCTCTCCACATCTGACCAGAGGACCAGGCCTTTTTAACCTTTCCTCCCTCTACCTCAGCGTCAATTCTCAAATGCCCTTCAATTCTTGTTATGGGGTCAACGACTATTCTCTTGGCCATTGACAGCCTCCTTTAAAGATCTTCGCCTTTTTTTTGTCCCTGTTGTTCTGGGCTCTCTTGTTTCTTACCCCTAAATGCCTTTTTCCCTATACCGATGGCACCATGTATTCCAATGGCTGCGGCAGTTATACCCAGGATTTTCTTTCCTGCAGACTCTGCACTGGAAACTATGCCGCGATCACCTGGAATTGGTACATCCGGAAGCCTTTCATAAAAGGGCGTCATGGTATCCCAGAAATTTGGTTCCGTACAGCCAACACATCCATGCCCGGCGTAGACAGGCCATACACCAACATCATTGAATCTTACAGCTGGGCAGTTGGAGAAAGTTTCAGGCCCCTTGCATCCAACTTTATAAAGACAATATCCCCTTTTATGGCCTTCATCTCCAAACTGTTCTACGTACCGGCCTTCGTCAAAATGGGGCCTTCTCTCACAGTGGTCATGTATTCTTCTGCCATAGGCGAAAAGAGGTCGACCCAGCTGATCAGTTTCAGGGAACCTCTTGAATGTGAGAAAATGGAGAACCGTTCCCAGAAATGCGACTGGGTTGGGAGGACAGCCAGGGATATTGACTACAGGCCTTGAGCGGATGATTTCCCGTACTCCCACAGCCCCTGTGGGATTTGGGTATGCCGCCTGAATGCCTCCAAAGGAGGAACATGTTCCGAGGGCAATTATAGCTGCCGCCTTTGGTGCCACATCCTGAAGGATTTGAAGAGCGGTTTTGCCGCCAATTTTACAATATATCCCTCCATCTTTAGTAGGTATTCCACCCTCTACCACGCATACAAACTTGCCTTCATATTTTTTGACAGTGTCTTCCAGTACCGCTTCTGCCTGCTGACCGGCTGCTGCCATAACTGTCTCATGATAATCAAGAGATATGATGTCCAGGATGAGCCGTCCTATGTCAGGATGCGAGGCACGAAGCAGGCTTTCAGTGCATCCAGTGCATTCCTGGAAATGAAGCCAGACCACAGGTGGCTTCTTGGCCGATGATGCAGCCTCTGCTAGACGTGGCACTATCTCGTCTGAAAGACCGAGGGCAGCTGCAGCGATGGCGCATCCCTTTAAAAATCCCCTTCGGGAAACTTTGGGTTTCAGATCCGATTTGCAAAAATTCCGGGACATTGGCAGACCTCCTCTACTGGCCGTCCGTTAAAAGGTTGATGAAAATCCGAGCTTCCATCAATTTTCATGCTAAAAAGATTGTGACAAAAAACATTTCAAAAATCAAGAACTGTTTTCATTACCAGAACGACTATTTTAATCGGATACGGATAGTGATATCCCTTGCGTTTTCTGTTGACTTGAGAGAACCGATGAAACCCCTTACAGTACCTTTCAAGGCATTTCTCACAAAATTATTAAGATCAACAGGAGTACCATTTATAAAAAGGGTTACCACATCTTCCCCGTCACCAGGCCTGAGAAAGGTATCTTCAATAAAATCACATAATTTCTTCACCTCTTTGATCTTAAAGACTCGTTCCCCATCAAGATCAAAATCAGAAACTGTTGCGATCACATTGTTCACTTCATTTTTTAAAGGCCTATTTGCAAAATCTTTCCTCGTAACTTCAATTTTAGGTATGGAGGGATGATTTTTGAACCCTTCACAGAGAACAATATCAGCCTGGGGGAAAAATCTGTGAGCAAGAGTCTCTACAGGCTCATTGCTGTTTTCCATAAACAGATTGATTTCGTCTGGTGAAACAAGGGCTACGAAGGGGACACCATCTTGGCGGTAAAAGTATGTGTCTGTGCCCTGTGTGTCCAAGACAATATCCTTGTGTTTTGTTGATTTAATAATAGCGGGAATATAATTTCTTTCCTTTAATTCCTTGGCTATCCTGCGAACCAGGGTGGTCTTTCCTGAGTTGTGCCAGCCTATAAATGCTATTATGGGCAAAGAGCCCTTAAATTTGTCAGTTAGTTTCATATAAAAGAATATATTTAAAAATGACGCTACATCAAGTAAAAATTTGTTTCAGATGGCTTGTATTTTCGTATATTTCCCTTCATTATACATATCCATAAGAAAAATATATTCTTGAGAAAAATTGCACATTCCATGCTTCCCAGGCATACTTAGTTATAAGCTATGTCTTGTTCTCATAAACTACAATACTCAAAAGGCAACTCTCTGTTAATTTATGGAGGAGTGCCAGAAAAATCGGCGTGATATGGGAAACAGTTACTCATTTGATAGGAACTTCCTTCAAAATAGGCCTCAAAAAAATAGCCATATTTCTTCCGTGAAGTGATTGGATAATTTTGACGTGAGACAAGAAAACTGGCAAAAAAAGGTCGCGGGACACAGGCAAAGACTAAGGGACAAGTTCCTGAGCAACGGGCTCTCTGCCTTTACCGATGTTGAAATACTGGAACTACTTTTCAGCTTCGGAACCCCAAGGCAGGATTGCAAAACCAGGGCCAAGGAGGCATTAAAACGCTTCGGCTCATTGCCTGGGGTGCTGGAGGCCCAAGTAGACGAGCTGAAAAAGATACCAGGGGTAGGTCCTAAAAACGTTTTCGCTGTCCGGTTCATACATGAAGTAGCACGTACCTTTCTCCGTAAAAGAATCGAAGGCAAAGTTTACATAAAATGCGCCTCTGATGTCGTGGACTATCTTTTCCATTCACTCTCCTTCAAAAACAGAGAAATATTTGTGGCACTATTTCTGGATGGGCAGTATGGCATAATTGCAGTCGAGAACCTATTTGAAGGTACCCTGACCAAAAGTGTGGTATACCCCAGAGAAATTATAAAAAGGGCCTTGGACCTCCATGCGGCCGCCATGGTCTTTGCACATAACCATCCATCAGGCAAAACAGAGCCGTCAGACGCTGATTTTAACATCACATTTAGGATCACCGTAGCGGCGTACTTGATGGACATGGAAGTCCTTGATCACATTATAGTCGGGAAGACGGGTTCATTTTTCAGCTTTTCCGATCAAGGGCTCATGCAAGAAATTCAAGATAGGGCAAAAAAAACCTTATCTAGCACCGCATAATTTACCGTGAAAATACACACTGCGGCGCTGTATTTTCATGCCTTAGGGG
>CAZUIH010000010.1:0-36363 GCA_964620365.1 uncultured Desulfobacterales bacterium
TGCCGCACCCCTAAGGCATGAAAATACAGCGCCGCAGTGTGTATTTTCACGGTAACTTTTATTCAATACAGACTATTTGTTCAGCTTGTCTCCTTTCAGGTAATCATTAAGGGTTACAGCTGCATTTTTAAGTGCGCATAATTCTCCACACATTGAACATCCCTTGTTGGAAAGGGACTTTCTGGATTCAAGAATTGCCCTGGCATCCTCTGGGAATAACAGGTTCTTAAACTGTTCGGTCCACTTGAAATCGCGCCTGTCTTTGCTTATCTGCTTGTCCCTTAGATCCGCCCTGCCCTTTAATTTCACAACATCGCCGATATGGACAGCGAGTCTGGCAACCTTGACGCCTATGGCAACATCCTCTTCATTGGGCAGAGCCAGATGCTCAGCGGGTGTTATGTAGCAGATCAGGTCAGCTCCGTACATAGAAGACTGGGCAGCACCTATTGCCGCAGTGATATGGTCCCATCCAGCTCCCACATCACAAGGTAGAGGCCCAAGCATATAATAAGGGGCATCGTTGGACATCTTTTTTTGCAATATTATATTGGCTTCGATTTCATCAAGCGGCACATGGCCCGGCCCTTCGACCATTGCCTGGCAACCCCTTTCACGGGCCCTTTCTGCAAGCTCACAATTGAGTATTAGTTCTGCCATCTGTGCCCTATCCAAGGAATCATGAATAGCGCCTGCCCTTATCCCGTTTCCAAGGCTGAGAACAGTGTCATATTTTTTTAGTATATCACATACCCGGTCGAACTGTTCATAAAGTGGATTCTCCTTATTGTTCTCGATCATCCACTGGATCATCAGGGTTCCCCCCTTGGAACAGAGGCCCCCATATCTGTATCCCTGTCGCTTCATGCGTTCTATGGTGAATTGATTGATTCCGCAATGTATCGCCATGAAGGCTATGCCATCTTCACACTGTTTCTCAATCAGGTCAAAAAGTGCCTCAGGATCTAACTTGGCTGGATTCCTGTATTTTTGGATTGTTTCGCAAAAGGCCTGATACAGTGGTACATTACCAACAGGAATTGATACCACTTTCAAAACTTCCCGCCTTATGGTATCCAAGTCACCGGCAGCTGACAATTCCATAAGGGTATCAGCACCTGTCTCCTCCGCTATCTTTGCCTTGCGTTTTTCATGCTCTATGTCGCATATATCACTTGATGTTCCTATTGAGGCATTAATTTTTGTTGAAAGCCCCTTTCCTATACCAGCAACCTTTTTTTCATTGAACCTACCCTTTATTATTACTATCTGGCCGTCAGCTACTCTCTGTCTCACCAGTTCAGGGGTAAGTCCCTCCTTTTGGGCCACTTCCTTCATCTCATCCGTAATATTGCCTTTCTGGGCCTCTAAAAGCTGGTTTGTCACTACTAGCTCCTTTCCTGATTTAAATCCTCGTCAATGTCATTTATTATTATTTAACATATCAAAAATAAAAATCATTTTATCCGGATCTTGAAAAGACTTTTCGTATACCTGCAAAATCACATCTTGAAAAGCCCAATTCCTCTCATTACATTGCAATCATGACTATAAAAGAATCTGCAAAAAATGGAAACATAACACCTCTTGTTGAACGTTGTGCCAAGGATGAAAGAATAGACCCCAACGCGCTGCGGGAAGCCATAGCCAAGGGGACCGTCGTCATCCCACACAACAAACACGTGGAACTGGAACGCCCTATGGCCATTGGACAGGGCATGTCGACCAAGGTCAATGCAAATATAGGTACATCTAAAGACCACCCTGACCCAAAACCCGAAATAGAAAAACTCAGGGTAGCCTTGGAAGCCGGAGCCCATACAATAATGGATCTTTCCACGGGTGGCCCGATCACGGAAATACGCCAAGCCATTCGCGAGGCCTGTCCGGTTCCTCTTGGTACGGTCCCCATATACCAGGCCGCAGTGGAAACTGTGGAAAGGCGCAAACGCTCCATTTGCGAGATGGATGTGGATGACCTGTTGAGAGTCATAGAGGAGCAGGCCCAGGAAGGGGTAGACTTCATGACCCTTCATTGCGGCTTGACTCTTGCATCCGTAGAAAGGCTAAAAAACAAAGAGCGTCTTATGGGGGTTGTCAGTAGAGGGGGATCCTTCATCCTGGAATGGATGATGTATAATCAAAAAGAAAATCCCCTTTATGAACGATACGATGACCTTCTCGCCATCGCAAAGGAGCATGAAGTTACCCTCAGCCTCGGTGACGGCCTTAGGCCGGGATGTTTGGCCGATGCAACCGATGGGGCCCAGGTGCACGAACTAATAATTCTAGGAGAATTGACCTTAAGGGCATGGGAAGCTGGAGTGCAGGTTATGATAGAAGGACCTGGACACATGGCCATGGACCAGATAGCGGCAAACATGCTCCTTGAAAAAAGGCTCTGTCACGGAGCACCGTTTTATGTGCTTGGCCCACTGGTAACAGACATAGCCCCTGGCTACGATCATATAACAAGTGCTATCGGAGGGGCTATTGCTGCTTCATCGGGCGCCGACTTCCTATGTTATGTTACGCCGGCTGAACACCTTAAGCTACCTTCCCTTGAAGATGTTAGGGAGGGTGTGATTGCTTCCTGTATTGCGGCACATGCCGCAGACATAGTAAAAGGGGTCCCTGGGGCCATGGAAAAGGACATAAAAATGGCCAAGGCCAGGCACCGTCTGGACTGGAAGACCCAGATAGAACTTTCCATCAACCCGGAAAAGGCCCGTCTCTACAGGGACGAAGGAGGGGCATACCATGGTCCCACCTGCACGATGTGCGGTGAATACTGCGCCATAAAGACATTCAAGCGGGCAATGGCTACTTGCAAGAAATAGAAGTAGCCCTAGAGGGACCACTGTCATGGAAGCACAACCACCTGTACTTACCATAGCTGGCTCTGATTGCGGGGGTGGAGCAGGCATACAGCAGGATCTGAAGGTCTTTACCGTCCTAAATACCTATGGGGCAGGGGTAATAACCGCTTTGACAGCACAAAACACCCTGGGTGTTCACGGGGTGGAACCGGTCGCTCCCGAATTTGTAAAAAAGCAGCTTGGAGCAGTTCTTACCGACATCAGGCCTGTTGCTGCCAAAACGGGTATGCTCTTGGGGAGCCAGGTCATAGATGCAGTGGCGGACGAGCTAAAGGCGTGTGATTACCTCTTAGAGTTGGTTATCGATCCCGTAATGGTTTCCAAGGACGGAAGCACTCTTCTGGATAAAGAGGCGGTAAGTGACCTTAAGGAGAAGTTGTTTCCCCACGCCACCCTGGTTACCCCGAATATACCAGAGGCCGAGGCGCTCCTGGATGTATCCATTACTACCCTGGAAGAGATGAAGTCTGCTGCCAGCTCCCTTTTGGCCTTACTCGAGACAAAAAGAAAATGCGCTTCACAAGCTAGACAGTGCGCTGTCTTTCTAAAGGGAGGACACCTGGAAAATCATCCGCCGGTTGACGTCCTGGCCTTCAAGGACAAACTGATTGAATTTCCGTCGGAACGAATCGACACAAAAAACACCCATGGGACAGGCTGTACCCTTTCCGCTGCCATAACTTGCTTTCTTGCCAAGGGCTTGGATATAGTGAAGGCATGTGAGCAGGGAAAAGAATTTGTAACCCTTGCGATAAAAGGGGCTTTCTCCCTGGGAGGTGGCATAGGTCCTGTAAATCCCTTGAGCTGGCTGGAAAATGATCTCGCCAGGTATCCGGTACTCATGGCCCTGGAAGATGCATGGCGCATGTTAGTTTCCTGTCCATCCAGGCCTCTGGTACCTGAAGTCCAGCTGAACATTGGCTATGCTCTCCCCATGGCCCGGGACGTCAACGATGTCGCTGCCTTTCCAGGACGAATCGCTGGTATCGGGAACGGCGTCGCCAGGATAAGCGCTCCTGCATTCGGGGCCTCAAGCCATGTCGCACGGATAATACTCACTGTCATGAAGTATAACAAAAAGATGCGATCTGCCATGAACATGCGCTTTGATGAAGCTTACCTTGAAAGGGCGCGCGAGCTAGGACTCAGTATTGCTGAATTTTCCCGAAGCAGAGAGCCTGAAGAAGTGAGACTTAAAGAGGGATCTACGCTCATTTGGGGTGTTAAAGAGGCGATACGCTCACACGGCACGGTACCCGACATCATTTTTGACACAGGCGATGTGGGTAAGGAACCGATAATAAGAATCCTGGGCAATGATCCGGTTTCTGTGGTGGAAAAAGGGTTTAGATGTGCCGGCATATCGCTCTAACAGCTACAGAAATCTTAATAAACAGAAACAGAGGATTCACCTAACTCCTTTGACATGATAGAACTCAAGGCAAGTGAAATAAGCCCTATTGTTAGCACCCTTGTACGGCAAGCCAACCTTACGCTGCCTGCGGACATAAAAGAGTCCCTGACCAGAGCTTTTGCCAGGGAATCAGATCCAACCGGGAAAATAATCCTGGGCATCCTGCTTGAAAATCTGGAAGTGGCAGATTCCGCCTCCCTGCCGATCTGTCAAGATACTGGGATAGACGTAATCTTTGTGACTCTGGGCCAGGATATCGCCATCAAAGGCGATTTAATGGATGCTATCAACTCCGGGGTTAGGGAAGGGACCGAGAAGGGACTTTTGAGACGCAGTGTGTGCGACCCTATAACCAGGAAGAACACCGGAGATAATACCCCTGCAGTAGTCCATATTGACTTGATCCCAGGAAACAGGGTGGAAATCTCTGTTCTACCCAAGGGATGTGGTAGCGAAAACATGAGCTGTCTGAAAATGCTTCCCCCGTCCGCCGGAATTGATGGGGTCATCAATGAGGTGGTAGAACGCATACGCACTGCTGGCCCCAATCCGTGTCCTCCTGGCATTGTTGGGATTGGACTTGGTGGGACCATGGAAAAAGCAGCCATACTCTCCAAGAAGGCACTCCTTCGTCCTATTGGTCTCCATAATTCCAGAGAGGATATTGCCGAAATCGAAAAAAGGATCCTGGAAGAATTAAACCGCTCAGGTATAGGCCCTTTGGGATTAGGAGGGAAGACCACCACACTAGCAGTGGCCATGGAGACTTATCCCTGTCACATAGCAAGTCTGCCATTGGCCATAAATGTCCAGTGCCATGCAGCCAGAAGGGCCACCGGAATCTGGGAAAAGGGACAGTGGAAGCTCGAATCTTCCTATCATATCTCCGTGTCGGAAGGACCTGATTCCGGGCCAGACCGGCTTAACGCCATAAAAAACATGGCCAAACGGGTTGAGCTTCCCCTCACCCACGACAAGATGAAGGAGCTAAAGGCAGGTGACTGGGTCCTGCTGAGTGGATGGCTATTGGCTGGAAGGGATCAAACCCACAGAAAGCTGATTGAGCTCATGAAAGCAGGAAAACCCCTTCCCGTAGACTTTTCTGGACAACTCATCTATTATGTTGGTCCATCTCCAGCCCCTCAAGGGAGACCCGTGGGTTCTGCAGGGCCAACAACCAGCTACCGTATGGACAAATATACCCCTTCTCTTCTAGACCTTGGGCTCGCGGCCACCATGGGCAAAGGCAAGCGTTCAAAGGAGGTCAGATCGTCCCTGAAACGACATTCCGCTATTTACCTAGCCACATTGGGTGGCGCAGGGGCATACCTGGCCGAACGCATCACTGCCTGTGAAATTATCGCCTTTGAAGAATTGGGGCCAGAAGCCCTGTTCCGCATGAAAGTAAAAGACTTTCCAGCAATTGTCATAAATGATATTGCCGGCAGGGATTATTATGAAGAGGTGATGGCCAGCTAACCATCCATTTCCAAATCAGGTATTAGGTAACCTCACTTTTAGCGTTTAAAACCTATTGAGAAGGATCCCAAGTCCTGTTGCGCGGGTCTTGGCCACTTGATCCCGGACTATGCTGCTGCCGAGTTTGCCGAAGCAGCTGGGGGCGGACACGTATACATACTTTTGTAAGTTAAGTCCATGACAGCACAGCAGATTCGGTAAAATCGGCAGCCTCTTCTGGCCTGTTTTCTAACAAAAAATCAGTTTTTGGCAGTTGTAGTGCGTAATCTCGGTTTATGACTCGTTGCGGCACAAGACAGTGATTAAGGGGTGAGCACCTTGGAAGCCTTTGAAATGGTTTCTAAAATTTCAAACATATTTGAGACACGGCCTACACCTAGTTTTTCCTCTACATTATAATGTTTAAGGCAGGTTCCACAGACCAGGATAGCCACCCCCTGTTCCTCCATGCGCCTCAAAGCATCAATAAATGGACAGTCATTTAAAGCCAGTAACACTCCACGGTTATAAAAAATTAAGGTTCTCGGCTGAACAGACAACTCCATAAGGGTATGGATAAAGGCATCCATGAGTTTGTGACCCAAATCTTTGTCACCTTTACCCAACACATCACTATTTACGACTACAGCCCAATCCGCGGCTGATGAGAATGTCTCACACGTTATAGGTCCACTAAACGGGACGGCCTTCGTTTTTTTTCTCAGTTTGAGCGTGAAAATGTCTCCATCTTGCTCAACAGACACCTCACATCCCTGACTCTCTGCAAAACGAGTGACATTATTCTTTGCTGCCTCATTATCCACTATTACGTAAAGGAACTCGTCATCAATTTTTTCAAGGGCATCCTTAGTCTGTAAAACCGGCTTGGGGCAGGCTAGCCCCCTGCAATCGAGAACATTTTCAGCCATCTTATCTCTCCTTATCTATCTTCGTTATTCTAATATGCTAAAAATTTCTATGTAATTCAATTAGTGTCAAAATCGCTCCCGCCACCTCGGACTGGAACCTTAATAGTAAAAGTGGTCCCCTTTCCAGGATCAGAAGTTACGTGTATCTCTCCCCCCCAGGTCTGCACCAACTGATGAACTATGGAAAGTCCAAGGCCTGTCCCATCGGCCCTGGTGGTAAAAAACGGATTGAATATTTTGTGGCATATTTCTTCAGAGATTCCAGGACCATTATCCATAAAACTCAAAATAGTTTTTCCCTCTTTCTCTTTTCCTGTTATTTCTACACGTCCTCCTTCTTTTCCAAAGGCCTGCATGCTGTTTAACAGCAAATTAAAAGCGACCTGCCGGAACTGTCCAGGATCCACTCTAAGAGTTAGGGATTCAGGAACTTCCAACAAAATATCTGCTTCGGACACATCCCTTCTTTGTCTCAAAAGATCCACAACTGCTTCCAATTCTTCCTTGATGAAAATTTCTTTTGCCCCACCCTGCGCGGGCCTGGCATACTGGAGAAATGTCTCTGTCAGCTCATTCAGGCGGTTTCCCTCCCTAATCATTATTTCCAGTAATTTTTGCCCCTCGGAAAGTACCAATCCACCTTCCCTTAAGAACTGAGACGCACCAAGCATTGAGGCCAAGGGGTTGCGTATCTCATGGGCCAGTCCTGCTGCCATCTCTCCCAGGGCTGCAAGCCTATCGATGCGCTGAAGATATTCAGCATGTTTCTTTACGTCAGTGATATCCTGAAATATCAACCCCTTTCCTATTCTGACATATTTTTCGTCCTGCAAATTAAAACAGGAAACACCCAATATCTTTTTCTGGCCCTCTATTCCCCGGTAAGACAGCTCAATTCTATCACTCTCCGGATTTTCTTCGTGATACACCTCTGTCAGGGCTTCAGCTCCATCTGGCCATATGGCCTTTAATGAACGCCCCAGTGCCGACATCTGCGGAATCCCCAGGATTTCTTCCGCTGCCTTGTTCCACAGGGTAACAATACCCCACTCATCAACTACTATGAGTCCTGAACGAAGACTGTCAGCAAGATGGTGCTGAATGGCCTCCATCCTCTTCAAAAGCCGGGTCGCGCTGTTAAGATTCTCTTCCGTTCTGGAAAGACGCTGGACCAGAGTGATACCCAACATGGCTGTGACGTTAAATGCCGCCATGTTAATAAAAAAGACATATACGGTCTTAACCAGGCCTGGTGTCCCGTCAAAGCTGAGCCAACTTACCAGTGCATAACTGGCAGTACTCAAGATGGCAGCCAAGGTTCCACCCCTTCTACCAGCCAAGAGACAGGCTACAATAATGGCTATGGGATACAGGAAAGTAAAAGGGCTACTGGCTCCGCCAGACCAGTAAGTGACACAGCTCACAAGAAATATGTCCGAGACCATCTGGGTCCAAAGAAGGTAAAGTATATACTTTCCTGTCCTGAGCCAATAGACAAAGACCCCAGTCAGGAAAAAAGCTACTGCCAGCAGGCTAGACAGCCTTTGGGACAAAAAAACAGATGGTTCAATTTTGTAGGAATAATAATAGGTACTCCCAAGGACCAAGGCCAGCAGCGCAAGCCTTCCTGCCAAAACCCAGTAGAAGATACGCCTGTTAAGGTTCTCAGCTTCCATATTTTGCCAGTCTATATCTGAAAGATCGAAAATTCAGTCCCAACAGCCGCGCTGCCTCACTCTTTACACCATTTGTCCTTTCAAGTGCCTTTAAAAGTAGCTTCTTTTCGATCTCGCTTAAGAAATCATCCAGATTCAGTCCATCGGGAGGTATATCAGGTTCAAATGAAGATAATGCGTCAACAGATCCTTTTTGTTTCTGCTTAAACTTGGCCAATGAAAGGCTTTCAGGCAGAATAAGATTTGACGAGGAAAGGGCTACACTTCTTTCTATTATGTTTTCCAACTCCCGTATATTCCCTGGAAACGGATACTTCAGCAAGGCCTCCATGGCATAGGTGGATATGCCCTGTACGCTTTTGTCTTGCTCCTTGGAATATTTCTCAAGAAAATATTGCACTAGAACCGGGATGTCTTCAGGCCGCTCCCGCAAGGGAGGCATGTGTATGTGGATAACATTCAGCCGATAGTAAAGGTCTTCCCTAAATCTACCTTCCATTACCTCCTGCTCCAGATCTCTATTGGTGGCAGCTATGATTCTGACATCCACCTTTATCTCCCTGGTGCCACCAAGGGGTATGAAGGACTTCTGCTGAACTACCCTCAAGAGCTTCACCTGAAGCGACATGGGCAACTCGCCTATTTCGTCCAAAAAAATAGTGCCCTTGTCTGCAATTGTAAAAAGTCCTTTTTTTTCATGGAGAGCCCCGGTAAAAGCACCTCTGACGTGGCCAAAAAGCTCACTTTCAAGCAGATTCTCCGGGATACCACCACAATTTACAACAACAAACGGGAAATTTGATCGCTTTCCCCTTTTATGAATCGACCGGGCCACAAGCTCCTTACCTGTTCCGCTTTCCCCGGAGATAAGGACGCTGGAAGGGCTGGAGGCTATCCGTGGGATGAGCTGGAAAATTTTCAACATGGCCGGACTTTTCGCAATCATTGAATCCAGTTGATAAACCCGGTCTGGACCATGTCCCACCTTAATATCGTCTTCTCTTGGCCTTGATGCCAAGGCCTTTCCTGCTATCTCCCGAAGTTCATCAAGCTGAAATGGCTTGGTAAGATAGTCCCACGCCCCCTCTTTCATAGCATTGACCGCAGTATCCAGCGAAGCAAAGGCCGTTATCAGTATGACCGGGATATCGGGGTAAAGCGACTTGATTTTTTTCAATAAGGAAACTCCATCCATCTCCGGCATTTTTACATCAGTAAAAACCAGGGATATCGAATTGTTTTTGAGGCAAGCCAGGGCCGCTTGTCCACTTCCAGCCGTAAAGACCCTGTATCCCTCCCTAGTGAAAAAAATTTCCAAAAATTCTCTCAGACTCTTGTCGTCATCTACTACCAATACGGCCGGACCCGATGATTTTTTCTCCATATCATTTGTGGCAAAGATATCCTCAGGATGGGCAAAATCCATTACTCTGTACCTCCACATCCTTTATCGACATTTTTCAGTCTAAGATTGAACGAGAATTTTTAATGACTTAATTCTGCAGTCACCCACCTGCCCGGAGACAACTGGGATAAAGCGTACGTACATACCGGCGTAATTAGACCGCATCAGGATAAAATATTTTTTGTGAAATCTATGAACTTCGTAGTATCAAATTTCCAGTGGATTCAAAGGATGAGGCAAGGTTAGAGGCAAAAATGAAGGGAGATTGAGGCATTTCATACCGGGCGGGTGCCTACACAAAAGTCATGGTGACACACCCGAACAAATAAACATCCTGCCTTCCTATTACAGAGATGATCTGTTGCCCAGACGCATACTACCTCAGTAAACCATCTGGATCGTGAACCACCTTCCCATCAAGAATAGTAAGAACAGCCCTGCCCCTCAGTTCAAATCCCAAAAAGGGACTGTTATGACTTTTAGAATAAAAGTTCTCCGCAGAAACCGTATACGTACTTTCAGGATCTATAACAGTAATATCAGCCACTGTGCCAGGCCTCAATGTACCGCCATCGACGCCAAGTATTTTGGCTGGATTACACGAAAGGTATTTCACCATTTGAATGGGTGTTATCAAGTTCTGTTCCACCAAGGACATGACCAGTCCCAGAGCAGTTTCCAGACCAACGATGCCATTTGCAGCCACCTCAAAGGCACACTCTTTTTCCAGCATGGAGTGCGGGGCGTGATCCGTGGCTATTACATCGATTGTACCATCCATTAAGCCTTCAATAACGGCCCTCCTGTCGTCTTCTGTTCGCAAAGGGGGATTCATCTTGGCAAATGTGTTGTAATCACCCACTGCCTCTTCAGTAAGGCTGAAATAATGCGGAGCCGTCTCTGCGGTAACATTGACACCCCTTGCCTTGGCCCTGCGAATGATTTCCACGCTTTCCCTAGTGCTAACATGCGCGACATGGAGCCTTGAGCCCGTGAGTTCCGCGAGGCGAACATCCCTGTAGACCGCCACTTCTTCTGCCGCTGCAGGTATCCCCCTAAGGCCCAACTTTGTAGACATTATTCCTTCATTCAAGGCGCCTCCTTCTGAAAGGGACATGTCCTCTGAATGGGAAATAATCAGGGCATCAAAATTTTTTGCGTACTCAAGGGCCATGCGCATAAGTGCGGGATCCCTTACCGGCAGACCGTCATCAGAAAAAGCAACAGCGCCCGCACTCAACTGATCACCAAACTCTGTAAGCTCTTCGCCCCGTTGCCCCTTGGTTATGGAAGAAACAGGATAGACCCTGGTAAATCCGCTCTCCGCAGCCCGTCGTAAAATGAAATTGGTAGTCGTAACATTATCGTTCACAGGTTTGGTGTTAGGCATGCATGCTACGGCAGTAAACCCTCCTGCCGCTGCTGCCCTTGTACCGCTTTCTACGGTTTCCTTATATTCTTCTCCCGGCTCTCTTAAATGCACGTGCATATCAATAAACCCTGGGGTCACCCATTTGCCCGACACATCGATCACACGACAGCCCCTAGACGATTCGAGGTCCTGACCCAAGGCAGAGACCACACCTTTTTCGATCAATAAGTCACCTTGCTGGTCAATAGACTGGGTAGGATCTATCAATCTTCCATTCTTTAGCAAAATCGCTTCCATGATTACGGACGCTCCTCGTCAATGTGCTCAGAAAGAAGAGACAAAAGGGCCATACGCACGGCAACACCATTAGTGACCTGATCCAGTATGACAGAACTTATTCCGTCTGCGACATCGGAAGTCATCTCCACCCCCCTATTTATAGGTCCAGGATGCATTATGATTGCCTCTGAATCAGCCAACTTTACCCTTTTATCATCTATTCCAAACTCCTTGGCATATTCCCGAAGAGACGGTATCAGCATACGCCCCTGACGTTCTCTCTGAAGACGCAATGCCATAACGACATCTGCCCCCCTGACAGCCTCATCCACCCTCAATACAACTTTCGCACCCAGGGCTTCAACATAGGGAGGCATCAGGGTTGCCGGCCCTGAGACCACCACCTCAGCCCCCAGTTTCGAAAAGGCGATAATATCCGAATGGGCCACCCTACTATGTGCGATGTCTCCGATGATAGCAACTTTGAGGCCTTTAATGTCCTTCTTCTTCTCTCTGACCGTCAAAACATCCAAAAGGGCCTGGGAGGGATGTTCATTCGTGCCATCGCCGGCATTGATTACAGAGGCTTTCAAATGCCTGGCAATAAGATGAGGTGCCCCTGAATGAGGATGCCTCAAAACGACAATATCTGGACACATTGCCTGAATATTCCGCGCTGTGTCTATCAGGGTTTCACCCTTGACCACACTAGAAGTCGAGGCGGATACCGACACGGTGTCAGCGCTTAAACGCTTTGCGGCAAGTTCAAAGGAAAGCTTGGTGCGGGTGCTTGGTTCAAAAAAAAGATGGACCACCGTCCTACCTCTGAGGGCAGGCACCTTCTTTATGGGTCTCTCCAGGATTTCCTTCAAAGGTTCAGCCGTATCCAGAATAAAGGTTATATCCTCTTTGGAAAGATCAGCAATGGACAGTATATGTTTTTTCCTTCCCCGTTTCATCACATCAAAAAAAAACCTCCTTTCCGAAAGAAGGAGGCATTAAAACTAAGCGTTTTCTTTTTTCTGATAACGATATCTCATACACAGATGATTAGCATAATAGCCGAGGTCTCGTCAAGTGGCCTTTTTCATGAGACGAAAAGGGGGGCGCGTTCAAAACGCGCCCCCTGATTTGGTAAACAAGTCAAGACCAATTAGGTCATCTCAGCCATCTTGAGCAGTTTTTCATAATCAGCATCCACCCGCTTCTGGATATAAGCGATCTGTTCCTCATTGAGATGGCGGAACCGTCTCTGTCCTTTGAGGTATTCCGCTACAGGCTTTGGCTTAGTGATTTTCCTGCTCATGACATAGCGGCCCTCAATAACCTCATAAAGAGGGAAGACTTTCGTCTCCACGGCAAGCTTAGCGAACTCGATGGATCTTTCACCTGCTGATCCCCAGCCAGTTGGACATGGGGAATAGATATGCACATAAGCAGGCCCTTTCACCATGGCAGCCTTTTTAACCTTGTTCATAAGATCCAGGTAATAGGCTGGAGAAGCTGTTGCCACATAAGGTATGTTGTGGGCCACAGCAATGGCAGGCACATTCTTCTTCCATGTCACCTGACCAAAGCTCTTTTTACCAGGAGGGCTGGTAGTGGTCATTGCACCGTATGGCGTACAACCTGAACGCTGTACACCGGTGTTCATATAGGCCTCGTTGTCAAGACAGACATAGAGAAAGTCATGTCCCCTTTCAAAGGCCCCTGATATCCACTGAAGCCCGATATCACCAGTGGCGCCGTCTCCGCCAACTGCCATGATGTCTATGTGTTTCTTAGGAGCCCGGCCCTTCCTCCTGAGCACTTTGAGGGCTGACTCAACACCGGAAGCGACAGATGCGGAGTTCTCAAAGGCGATATGAATCCATGGCACCCGCCATGCTGTTTGTGGGTATGGAGAAGTGATGATCTCCATGCACCCGGTTGCGTTACAGACTATTACATCCTTGCCCAGGGCCTTCATTACCATGCGCAGTGCCAGCACCTCGCCACAACCCTGACATGCTCTGTGCCCAGGGGCAAGCGGTTCTTCCTTGGGAAGATTTTTGGCCGAAAATCCTTTGAATTTTTCAAGTTCAGGTATCATTTTTCACGCACCCCGATCACTTCATAAAGTTCCTTCGGACGTCTCTTGGCATATGCCGAAGCTTTGTCCACTATCTCCTCAAAGCGTTCAACTGTTACATCCCTGCCACCAAGGCCAGCCACGAAGCTGAATATCTTGGGTGCTCCGGGCACCTTGTAGAAGAGTGAACGCAGCTCAGCCCCGACCGGTCCGCAAACAGCACCGGGAGGCAGACAACGATCTATCACTGCCAGCACCTTGGCCTTGCCAGCAGCCTTCCTGAACTCCGGCCCAGGGAATGGTCTCCAGAGACGTATCCTTACAAGACCTACCTTCTGGCCCTTGTCCCTCATCTCATCAACCGCTGTCATCGCTGTTTCTGAGATGGAGCCCATGGTCACCAAAAGTACCTCTGCGTCTTCACTCCTGTATGTCTCCACAGGATTGTATTGTCTGCCAAAAAGCTCAGCGAACTCTTTCCATGCCTGGAGAATAACTTTCTTCGATGCCTTTAGCGCCTCGTTTTGGGCTACCTTGGCCTCTGTGTATACCTCAGGAATTCCAACAGGCCCCATGGAGATGGGCTTTTTGGGGTCCAGTTTATAACGGGGCTTAAATGGAGGAATATATTTATCTACCTCCTCCTGATCCAAAATCTCAATTGGTTCAATCACATGGCTGAGAGTAAATCCGTCGAGATTGACTATCACGGGCAATGAAACCCTGCGATCCTCTGCTACCCTGAAGGCATGAAGGGTGAGATCGAAGGCCTCCTGACCATTTTCCGCAAAGGTCTGTATCCAGCCAATATCCCTCTGAACCATTATGTCCTGGTGATCATTCCAAATAGAGATCGGTGCGGACAATGCCCTGTTTGCCACTACCATGACTATGGGCAACCTCATTGCAGGGGGGATGTAGAGGATCTCACTCATCAGTGAAAGTCCCTGGGAGCTTGAGGAGGTAAAAGTCCTAGCCCCTGCAGCGGAGGAACCGCAACAAGTACTCATGGCTGCATGCTCGGACTCCACAGGTATGAATTCCGCGTCGAGCTCTCCATTTGCAACCACCTCAGACAGATGTTCTACAATATGGGTCTGCGGCGTTATCGGGTATGCCGCTATGACATCGGCATTCGCCAGTTTAACCGCATCCGCTACAGCAATCGATACTTCAATTCCCACGCGCTTTGCCATAATTATCCCTCCTCCGGGATCATCGTTATTGCATCTTTAGGACACTCGTGGGCACAGATGCCACATCCTTTACAGTACTCCATATCAGCATCAAAATAGCCATCTTCTGTCTGGCTGTATGCCATATCAGGGCAAAAGATGTAGCACATTCCACACTTGATGCATTTTTCCTTGTCTGTCACAGGCCTTTGAGACCGCCAGTCACCCGTCCTAAAGTTGGCCGAGCTCCCCGGCTCCAGCACGTGACACCCGAAAGTGATTGTCTTCCAACCAACGATGGCGTCCGTCTTGGCCATTTTCTACACTCCTTATTCCTTGATTAAAACTTAAAATTAATTGGTCACAACCGTTTCTTCAAATGCCCTGCGCATCGCGGCCTTATTTTTTTCAGCTATGCGCCCGAAACGTCTCTCCAGGGCCTCATCCAATGCGTCCATGCCCACAATCCCCGTTGCTTTAAGAAGGGCCCCGAGCATCGTGGTATTAGTGATAGGCATTCCGATCACCTCGTGGGCTATGGTATTGGCGTCCACAAGGGCCAATTTTGCCTTGAGCCCAAACCGCTCTCTCACCTCTTCTTCTGAAAGAGCAGTGTTCAAAATAATAATTCCATCATCCTTAAGTCCCGCGGCCACGTTGACAAGGGAAGGCAAGGAAGAGTCCAATACCACAACAATATCCGGATGATACACCTTCTCTCTGGTGCGTATCTGGTTCTCGCTTACCCGGATAAAAGCGGCCACTGGAGCGCCTCTTCTTTCAGGACCAAAGCTTGGGAAGGCCTGGGCGAACCTTCCTTCGTCAATGGCTGCTGTTGCAACGAGCTCCGCAGATGTAACTGCTCCCTGCCCGCCTCGACCATGAAGTCTTACCTCTTTCATTGGCAAAATCTCCCGTTTCTGGATTTCAGATTGTTCTGTAATATTACCTTCGGACTCCTCAAAATCCGGACAAAAAAATCCGGAGATCAAAAAACATCATTACAAAAGATGCTTTTTGCTGGATAGGAGTTGTTACCATGTTGGATTTTCTCTTGTCAAGATGTCACACTGGGTTGAATTTGACAAGATAGACCAATCAAAAAACTTTTTCTTTTCGTGACTTCTTTCACTACTCATACCAAGCCAACAAATTAGAACTGGAAAGTTATCCTCAAAACAGCAATAAAGCAAACAAAAAAAAGAAAAATAATTGGCACGTAAAAAGGGCGCCTGCTATTTTTGTAAGAAATCTAATTTTTGAGGGTCTCCTTATTTAAGGCATCCTTGAGCCTGGGCTTGATTTTTTTTATAATCTGCTGGACTATTTTATTTCCTCTTCCCAGGCAATCTGCCTGCCTGCTCAACCTCAAGGCGGTTTCTTTGTCCCCATCATATTCCCAATATGCCAAGGCAAGAAAAGCGGTCGCTTCACTGTCTGAAGGATTGACACCCAGTGCAGCCTTCCATGCCCTTTTAGCCTCTTGCCATTGCCCCAAACCCTGATATGCCTTGCCCAACAACCTGTAAAGTGATCCTTGCACCAAACTATTTCCCTTGCCTGTCACAGGCAGGAGTAGAGACAACGCCTTTTCAAAAAAATTAAGTCGCAAGTATACACTGGCCAAACGGGTTATCACATGAAGATCATTCGGCCTTAGCTGAAGAGCCGATTCCAACACACTCTTTGCTGCCTCGTGATCTCCCATCTTGAGGTAAACACCACCGAGATTGTAATAGGCCATATAATCATCAGGATTTACTGACAATGCCCTTTTAAAACATTCCACGGCCTGTTTTTTTCGTCCAAGTTCAGCACAACACACTCCAAGGCTATTCAAAAGATTTTCATCATCAGGCCTCATCTTTAGCCCCATCCGGAAACTTCTGCACGCCCCCGTAACATCACCCCAGGAAAGGATTTCATCGCCCTTCACATTCCACGTCAGGCTATCGAAAAGGGCAACACTGCCCTCACCCAGCATATCAGCATGTATAAAGGCCCAAAGGGCAGCGACCGGTAGATACTTAACCCCCACTGTAGGCTGCCAACTCGCAGCAATCCCCAAGGTCACAGCAGGAGAATTCACCCTGGACTTTAAAACACTGAGGAACTCCTTGACCACGTCTTCTACGCGAGGAGGACCTTTTCCCTGTACAACTTTCTTCATCAGGAAAAAAGACTCGTTTCCGGTTCGAAGCACGGAAATCTTGTTACCAGGAAGATGATTTTCAATTTTCAAAGGTGACTTGGAATAGGCAAGGACCCAATAAGCGCCTGCTCTTGTTTTGGATCGCACTGCTGAAATTGCACCTAAAATATCGTCCATGCCCAACCTGGCTCTCAGCTTTGCCAGATCGTGCGTACAAAACACCTGTGTCCTCAATTCGGCAGCAACACCTTCCAAGTAGGCTATTTCCTGCCGCACGACCTCTTTTGAGAAAGAAGCCCTTAGGAGATGCCCAAAGGAAAAACCAATCGCCAATTTCCTTTTTAAGGTCACCCCCTTTAGCCTTCTAAATCCAGGCTCAAAACCCAATTCCTTGTCAGGAGTAAGCAATATCCAACCTTCGGAACTGTTACCTCCCAACCATTCAGCACTGTTACGGCCCCACAACTCTTCACATAACTGGACACACTCCCCCCACTCAGGAAAATCCTTTTTTCCCCCCGCTTTCCCCAGGTGGAGCAACCAGCAATGTTCACATGCTTCCTGTTGCCCTGCCTCCAACACCAGATCAAGATATAGAGGAGGCGAACCGTTGAAAGACTCGGTAGATTCACGCTTGATACGTTTAAACTCGCTCTCCACAAACCTTTTTAGCAAGGGGAGCCAGCGACCTGATTCATCAGGAGAAATGACCCTGCTGACACCAGCAAACGAAATCGACCCCAGCAGGAAACCATTCTGTGTAACCGGTATGAAAACCTGCTGGCCGACCCGATCCCAAAAGCCCTCCTGCTTCTCGTAAGCCTCCTTGGCCCTTATTCTTTGCCTGTCTGACATTTTGACCGGAGGAAGACCGTCCACATGAACAGAGGCAGGCCAAAATGATGCATCAACAAATTGAAATATGTCCTTTAGATTTTCCACCACCAGAGGACCAAGGCGCATCAGATCCGACTGGTAGAGGGGGACTGACACCTTGAGATCTGTTGGGGGCACGGCTTGCCTATCCGCTACAACATTCTTTTTCACAGACAAAATTCCCTATCTCCCCAGCCTGGCACAGGCCTTTTTTATGGCATCAAGAATTATTTTTTCATCGCCATCCTGGATAGTACGAACATCCATCAAAATCCGTTCATTTTCTATTCTCACGATCACCGGTGGTTCATTCCCCCGTAAGATTGCTTCCAGCTTGGAAGAAGAATGATCCATAAATCTTAGGAATACCGCTGCGGAGCGAAGCTCTTCCAGGGGCAGGGCCCCTCCTCCAACCCTTGAAATGGTCTCCCCCACGCTCACTTCCAGACCTGAGATGGAAAGTCTCTTTATTTTCCGAGCCAGTCGCCTGGCCCTTGACTTAAGCGAAGCGGGATCCATTACCAGCATCCTGAGTGTAGGTATCTTCTGGACCGCCTTTTCAGGGTCCCTGTATAGATGCAAGACCCCTTGAAGGGCTGCCAGGGTAAGCTTGTCTATTCTTACCGCCCTGTTCAAAGGATTTTTCTTAATACGCTCAACCAGATCCCTCTTACCTACTATTATCCCTGCCTGAGGCCCCCCAAGTAGTTTGTCTCCACTAAAACTCACAAGGTCAGCACCAGCAGCTATGGATTCCTGGACAGTTGGTTCATGGATCATGGAGTAACGTTTAAAGTCGATAAAGTTACCGCTCCCAAGGTCTTCATACACAGGAAGTGAATATCTTCGCCCAAGCGCTGAGAGCTCCCTTACAGATACGGATTTGGTAAAGCCCACCAACTGAAAGTTGCTTTGATGTACCTTCATAAGAAGAGCGGTATCCTCACAAATGGCAGCCTCATAGTCCTTGAGATGTGTCCTGTTGGTAGCCCCCACCTCCTTCAACCTGGCCCCACTTCGTGCCATTACATCAGGTATTCGGAAAGAGCCGCCTATCTCTACCAATTCTCCCCTTGAGACCACCACCTCTTTGCCCTTTGCAAGGGTCTCAAGGGTTATCAAAACCGCCGCTGCATTATTGTTCACCACCAACGCAGCCTCTGCGCCAGTCAGTTCACACAGAAGATCCTCCACGTGGGTATAACGACTTCCCCTAACTCCCTCTTTCAGGTTATATTCGAGATTTGAATATCGGCCGCCCACCTCGACCAAGGATGAAAACACCTCTTGTGGCAGAAGAGACCGTCCGAGATTGGTATGGATGACGACGCCTGTGGCATTAACTAGGGGTCTTAATGAAGGCTCCAGAAACTCTGCTAGCTTTTTTTGAAGATTATCAAATACTACGTTATCATTCAAAAGGTGTGGATCTGGGTCTGCTTTTTTAAATATTTCTGAACGTAGGGATGATACAACTTCCCTGCATGCCCTCAGCTTCACCCCATGAGGGACGTCGGCCTCAATGGTAAGCATGAGCTCATCTACCTTGGGCAGTTTTTTCAATAATTCTTTTTGGAGCTTGGAATAACCCATGTTGCGTATTTTTCTCCTTTGGGTGGACAGAACTAAAAATAGCTGGATCGACGAAGGTATCAAACATTATCTTAAACGGCTGAACCATTACCTTGATATCCAAATTTTGGAGGTGAAAACCAGCCGTCACAAGACGGCCAATCCTTCCCAAGCGGTAAAACTGGAGGCCAAGGCCATTTTAAAAGCTATCCCTCACAAAACCTTTTTAGTAGCCCTTGACTCCAGGGGAAAGCAGATGGATTCTCCTGAACTAGCAACTTTCATTACAGACCTGGAAGACAAGGGCATCAGGAACTTAACAATGGTTATAGGAGGGCCCTATGGTCTGGACAGAGAAATCACCAAGGCCTGCAACATGACCCTCTCCCTCTCAAGGATGACATTCACCCATGATATGACTCGGGTAATACTTTTAGAACAACTCTACAGAGCGTGCACAATCAAAGCTGGAGTTCCATACCACCATTGACCCTTATACTTTATTTATTAGACCGCCTCCACGGAACTTACTTCCTCTACCTCACTCTTTAAAAAGCGCTCAATACCTGCCTTAAGGGTCATCTGACTCATGGGGCATCCCTTGCAGGCACCTGTCAATCTTACCTTTACGATTCCAGTACCTTCCTCGACATCCACGAGTTCCACGTCTCCACCATCTCTCTGTAACATTGGACGCACCTTTTCAAGCGCCTCTTGAACCTTTTCTTTCATAATACTTCTCCATTTTCCTTGATGTTGAATGCCTTGCATCTTGGGCGCTCCAGACTTGTAAAAAACATCTATTGCCAGGAAAATCATCTATCTATAAAAAACTTCACCCCAAAACAAAAACGGTGAAAAGCCTGAAGCAGCCTCTTCACATCCTCTACACGCGTTTTAGCTGCTAATAATATCACTTCGCTTAAAAAGAGATTCAAGGCTATATCCCTTGCTTTCCAGGGCCTCCCTGCCACCTTCTTCCCGATCCACTACTGCCAGGATCAGTGAAACCTTGAAACCTTCGGCCTCGGTCCGCTCTATTGCCTTTACAAGGGTACCACCCGTTGTAACCACGTCTTCCAGGAGAGCAACATGTGCCCCGGCCTCTATGTTGGCCTTTCCCTCTATCCAGGAGCCTGTCCCGTGGCCCTTCGGTTCCTTTCTGATTATAAAGGCCGGAAGCGGCCCTCCCTCAAGATAACTTACGACAGAAACCGCCGTAACCAGAGGATCTGCGCCAAGGGTCATCCCGCCAACAGCTTTTATGTCATAGGCACTTTCTCTCAGACGCTGAAACATGAGTTTGCCGCAGAGGTAAGCCCCTTCAGCGGACAAAGTGGTTTGCTTACAGTCCACGTAAAAATCGCTTTTTTTCCCGGAAGTAAGCGTAAAAGTCCCCTCTCGGTATGACCGTTCCCTTATTATCTGCCTGAGCCTCTCCCATTCCTGATTCATTATCAACCTCCTCCGAATACCCTGTCAAAGATCGTATCCACATGCTTCAGGTGGTAGCCGAGATCGAAAATCCCCTCTATCTCTTCTCTTGTCATGTGTTGCAATAGATCGTTGTCTTCAAGGAGAAGCTCCTTGAATTCTCCCTTGCCTTCCCAGACCTCCATTGCCCTTCTCTGAACTATTTTATATGCCTCTTCCCTGCTTACCCCTTTCTGGGTAAGGGTGAGAAGAAGCTGTTGGGAGAAGATCAGGCCCTTCAACATATTCATGTTCTCTTTCATTCTTTCAGGATAAACCACCAGCTTGTCCACGAGTCCGGTAAGACGTCCCAGCATAAAATCCGCGGCGATAAACGCGTCAGGCGCAATCACCCTTTCCACAGAGGAGTGACTTATGTCCCTCTCGTGCCACAGGGCAACGTTTTCAAGGGCAGGTATTGCATAGGACCGGACAAGCCTTGCCAGGCCACACAAATTTTCTGAAAGGATTGGATTCCGCTTGTGGGGCATGGCAGACGACCCCTTTTGACCAGGCCTGAAATATTCTTCTGCCTCTAGCACCTCGGTACGCTGAAGATGACGGACCTCTGTCGCTATTTTCTCAACACTGCTGGCAAGGATGGCCAACGAGCAAAACACCTCGGCATAACGATCCCGCTGTATTATCTGATTCGACGCAGGGGCAGGCTTTAGTCCAAGCTTCTTACACACATATTCTTCCACCTTGGGATCAATGTTGGCAAAGGTCCCAACCGCACCGGAGATCTTGCCGTAGGCCACTGTTTCCCTGGCGCTTTCAAGCCTCCTGCGGTTTCTCTTCATCTCGTCGTACCAGATGGCAAGCTTAAGGCCAAACGTTATAGGCTCTGCGTGAATACCATGGGATCTGCCTATCATTACGGTATCCTTGTGCTCGAGAGCCCGCCTCTTAATGACCTCCAAAAGCTGGTCCACGTCCTCCAGTATGATATACATGGACTGTTTCAAGAGAACAGCCATGGCCGTATCGAGCATATCCGATGAAGTAAGCCCCCAGTGGAGATAACGGGCGGAGGGACCAACATACTCCGCGACATTGGTCAAAAAAGCTATTACATCATGCCTGGTCTCTTCTTCTATTTCAGCAACCCGCTTGGGATCAAAATCTGCCTTTTCCCTTATCTCCTTTGCGGCCTCCTTTGGGATCACCCCTAATTCAGCCCATGCTTCAGCAGCAAGGATCTCTACCTCAAGCCACGTCCTGTATTTATTTTCAAGGGTCCAGATTTCAGCCATTCTGGGGCGGCTGTAACGCTCTATCATTGTTCGATCCTTTCTTTTCGCCTTTTGTTATCTTTCTAACACCTGTGAAGGTTTTAATTTTTCTTCCAGGCCCTCATGTTGTCAACATGATCCCGGCAATATCATTTTCCTGACGGCTCCTTTTAAAACGCTTTTACTACCGCATCAACAACCAGTTCTTGCTCCTCAGCTGTGATAAATGGATGCATGGGCAGGGAAAGAACCTGCCTGGACGCCTTTTCCGCATTTGGGAAAGGTCCCTGGCCAAGATGCTTAAAAGGCGGCTGCATATGAAGCGCCATAGGATAATGAATTGCCGTGGGGATAGATGCCTTGTTCAAACTTTCCTGCACCATATCCCTTATCTCTTCAGGAAGAGCTATGGTGTACTGGGCGTAAACACTCGTCCTGTCTTCCTTTACCTTGGGAGTCACTACTTCCACATCCTTTTCACGAAAAAGATCATCGTAGACAGCAGCCGCATTCTGCCGCATTGCCACCTCTTTATCAAAATGTCTAAACTTAACACCTACTATCACTGCCTGAATGGCGTCAAACCTTGCATTAAGCCCGATTCTTTCATGGAGATACCTTTTTTTCTGACCGTGGACCCTAAGGGCCTTAATGGTTTCAGCCACATCTTCGTCATCTGTGAAAACCATTCCACCATCTCCATAACAGCCCAACGGTTTGGAAGGGAAAAACGATGTGACTCCAACATGGCTCAATCCACACGAGCGTCTCGATTTATAGGTGGCCCCAAAGGACTGACAACCATCCTCTATCACAAAGAGCCCCTCTTGCCGGGCTATTTCGTTTATCTCGTCCATATCAGCACATTGGCCATAAAGGCTTACGGCTATTATGCCCTTCAGCTTTGCCCCCTGTTTCTTACGGGAAGCGATAGTCTCTCTAAGTGAACCGACGTCGATATTGTAGGTTTCCGGATCAATGTCGACAAATATTGGCACTGCCCCCAAAAAAGATATTACCTCTGCCGTAGCGATAAAAGTAAATGGTGTAGTTATCACCTCATCACCGGGACCGACATTATAAGCCATTAGGGCCAACATAAGCCCATCTGTCCCTGAACTAACCCCTATGCCGAATCTTGAACCCACGTACTGTGAAAGCGTATTTTCCAGATCCTCCACCGCTTTTCCAAGGATAAACTGGCCACTGGCCATGACCTCCATCACTGCCTGGTCGAGTTCTTCCTTGTATGCTTCATACTGGCGATTTAGATCGATAAATTTCATAATAATTACTGGTCATCCTTTCTGATTCTTTTTTGACAGGCCCTATACGGCGACGAATCTGTTCCTTAGCCCTTGTTCAGCTCAAAATCTGTAAAACGGCCTCCCTCAATGAAGAAGTCACCCCCTCAATATCATCTTCACTGGTGAAACGGCCTAAAGATAATCTTATTGTTCCCATGGCCACCTCTTTGGAGACCCCCATAGCACTTAGAACATGAGATACGGCCAAGGAACGATCATGGCATGCTGCACCGGTAGATGCCATGACATTGCGGGCATTAGCAAGGATCTGGGCCCCGTTTAAACCAGGAAAACTTATGCTGAGGGTGTTTGGGAGCACCGCCTCAACATCACCATGTCTTAAAATAGGATAATCTATCTCCGTCTGGAGTCTCATATAGAGCCGATCCCTCAACCTTTTCTGCCTCTCCGCTTCCTTTTCAAGGTCTTTGGCGACATACGCACAGGCTGCACCAAGTCCAAGCCCAAGGGGAACAGGCTCTGTCCCCGGCCTTCTTCCCATTTCCTGACCCGCACCCCAAAAAATTTTCCCAAAAGGTGCATTCTTTTTTACAAAAAACGCACCTATGCCCTTTGGGGCATAGAGTTTGTGCCCGGCGATAGTCAAATAATCCACGTCAAGCTCAGAGACATCGACTTTTATCTTTCCCACTGCCTGGGCGCAATCAGTATGCACCAGCGCGCCATGGCCATGCGCTATGGATGCTATCTGTGAGACCGGCTGGATCGTTCCAACCTCATTGTTTGCCATCATGACAGAGACAAGTACTGTATCTTTACGAAGAGCCTTTTTCACCTCCTCAGGATCCACCAGGCCAGCCCCATCCACCTTTAAAAAGGTAACCTCCCACCCATTCTCAAGAAGACGAATAAAGGGATTCAAGACGGAAGGATGCTCAATCTCCGTGGTTATCATGTGGTTACCCTTTGAGCCAAGCTCTTGGGCCAGTCCCAATATGACGCAATTATTGGACTCAGTACCACCGCTGGTAAAAACGATTTCTTCTGGATGGGCCCCAATCAACGATGCGACCTGTTTTCTGGCATTTTCCAGGGCCTCTTTGGTACTGACACCCAGCTCGTGACTACAACTGGGGTTACCCCAAAATTCCTTGAGCCCCGCTTCCACCGCTTTCAGGACACTGTTTACGACCGGCGTGGTGGCATTATAATCCATATATATAGGCTCTTTTTCAAAGCATCTCTTGTTATTGGTCATAACTGCCTTATTATTAATCAACAAACATCAAAACACAAAATTTTTCCCTCGTAGAAAGGAGTAAATTTTTTTTGATTTTATGGCAAGAAAATATAACCATTAGACCAATATTCTTCCTCATACTTTTTCTCGTGGCTATGGCAATAGCAGGTTGCGGGCCCAAATACGTTGAAATTAAGCCAGGCGCCCGCCCTCCCCATCCAAGCCATCCCACGTACAGGCCCTACAAGGTCAACGGCCGTACTTATTATCCGCTACCATCCGCGCACGGTTTTGTTCAGGAGGGCTACGCTTCGTGGTATGGCAGGGAATTTCACAAAAGGCCTACGGCAAATGGTGAACCATATAACATGTATGCCATGACAGCAGCCCATAAGACCCTGCCAATGAATACCTACGTCAGGGTATTAAACCTTGAAAATGGCAAGGAAACAGTTGTTAGAATCAATGATAGAGGCCCTTTTGTAAAAAATCGAATCATCGATTTAAGCTATTCTGCAGCAAAAAAGTTGGGAATCGTTGGACAAGGTACAGCGAGGGTCCGCATAGAGGCGTTGGCCGAAGGACATATCGGGCCAACGGGAAGGCCAAAATTCCAGTCCTATCCGGATCTTCGGCACGGGATCTTCTATGTGCAGGTCGGCGCCTTTGTAAATCCTTCAAATGCCCATAGGTTGCGGCGAAAATTGGCCACCAGGTACAAGGAGGTGGTCGTTTCTCGCCACCGGCACAGGGGGACAACCTTTTACAGGGTCCAGATATTCGCAGCCACTACTTACGGAGCCGCAAAAAAATTCGAGGCAAAACTGGAACAAAGCGGCTTTCCTGGGGCCTTTGTCGTAGCCAAATAACGTGGCTGGCACTTTACTTGCTTGACAGCAAATTACATAAACCGTAATTTAACAACTTGAACTTCCTGTATTTTCAGACGCCCGGTCACTATTACGCCCCCGGGCACGAAAACAATGATTCTTTAAAGGGGACGTATTTTCACAGTAAAAATTATCTTTTGGAGGACACTTCTTTGTTCGGTAAAAAATCACAAAAAGCCTCGAGGGGAATGACCTGCCAAGCAGGTTTCACCTTGATCGAATTGCTGGTAGTTGTAATCATCATAGGCCTTTTGGCCTCTCTCGTAGCCCCTAAGTTTTTTGGCAAGCTTGGGATGAGCAGACAAAAAACCGCCAAGGCACAGATTGAACTTTTAGGCTCGGCCCTTGATGAATTCCGCCTTGATAATGGAAGGTATCCAACCACGGACGAAGGCCTGGAGGCCCTTAGGACCAAACCTGAAGGATTACAAAACTGGTCGGGCCCATACCTTCCCAAGCCCGTCCCAAAGGATCCCTGGGGAAATTCTTATGTATATCGCTCACCAGGTGAACATGGCGACTACGATCTTATGAGCTATGGACGTGACGGGCAACCGGGCGGCGAAGGTGAAGATGCAGACATAGTGAGCTGGGAGTAATGCAGTTAAAGCATCAAGGCCTAAAATCCCTCTTCTCATCCATTTTCAAAGATAAAGGGGAGAGGAATATTGACCAAGCATCAGATTCCCAGAACCAGCCGGATATGGCTTCCGCCAGGTCTAGCGTCTCTTTTGAAACAGCTGGCCCTGGAGATTTTCCAGAAAAACCACCTGTAATAAATGGCCTCTCACCACAGCTCATGCGCCAGTGGAAGGTGGTACCACTGGCTATCGACGACAAAGAAGTACGGGTCGCCATGGCCCACCCCGAAGACCTTTATTTACACGAACTTTTGGAACATGTGTACCATCGGCCTATCTATCCTGTTAAGGCCAGTGAGGAAGACATCCTTTCCGCCATATACAGGTGGTATGAAGCCGAGGTCGATCTGGAGGGAGAAGAAACTGAACCCGATGCACGCATGGATGATGAGTTGTGGGACGATCCAGAGCAGCTCAGGGACATGGCATCTGAAGCCCCGGTCATCAGACTGGTAAACCACATAATAAACCAGGCCCTTGAGATCAAGGCATCCGACATCCACTTTGAGCCCTTCAGGGACCACATGAAGATCAGATTCAGGATCGACGGGGTCCTTCACGATGTGGAAACGGTATCAAAAAAACTCCAGCCTGCCATCACTTCGAGGCTCAAACTCATGGGCAAGATGAACATAGCAGAGATGCGTCTGCCCCAGGATGGCCGGATCAAGGTAAAAGACAGTGACCGGGAAATAGACATAAGGGTCTCTACCCTTCCAACCCTTTTCGGCGAAAGCATAGTGCTAAGGCTGCTCAACAGGGAAGAGGTCCGCCTCGACTTCGAGGCCCTGGGACTTTCAGCTGATATCCTGAAAAAATTCCAGGAGATAATCACTCGCCCCCACGGGCTTGTCCTGGTCACCGGCCCCACCGGTAGTGGGAAGACCACTACTTTGTACACAGTGATGAACTCGATCAACTCGCCGGACAAAAAAATTCTCACTGTGGAAGACCCTGTTGAATATCAGCTTGAAGGCATAAACCAGATACAAATCCGGCCCAAGATAGGTCTTACATTTGCCTCTGCCTTGCGAACCTTCCTGCGCCAGGACCCTGATGTAATCCTCGTGGGCGAGATCAGGGATGGCGAAACCGCTGAGATAGCGGTTCAGTCGGCCCTAACAGGCCACATGGTCTTCTCGACCCTCCACACCAATGACGCCCCAAGTGCCATTACAAGGCTTCAGGAGATGGGGGTGGAATCCTACCTGCTTTCTTCATGTCTTTTAGGCATAATGGCCCAGAGACTGGTCAGGAAGATATGCCCCCATTGCAAAATACCGCAGGAAATTCCCAGAGATATAAGGGACGAAATGGCCCATCTACTCGGCCTGGAAATAGACCAAATTCCTTCCAAGGTTTGGAGGGGCGAAGGTTGTTCCAACTGTGCCAATACCGGTTATTCCGGCAGGACCGGCATATATGAACTGCTGATAGTGGACGATCATATCCGCCCGCTGATACTAAAAGGGACAGATAGCGGTGAAATCCTTTCAACAGCCCAAAAATATGGAATGAAGACCCTCAGGGAAGACGGCCTTACGAAAGTCCTTTCAGGAGAAACGACCTTTGAGGAAGTCATGAGGGTCACCAACTGAATAGGTAGATTGACATGCCCCGTTTTGCTTATCAAGCCCTTGATGCAAAGGGACAAAGGGTAGAAGGTGTCGATAGTGCAGCAGACCAGCAGAGCCTGGTGGAGAATCTTATCTCACAGGGCCTTCAACCCCTGGAAATAAAAAGGGTTCGTTCTTTCCAAACATTATGGACCTATTCCCCCAAAAAGCTGGGCCACGATGATCTCCTAAGCCTGACCAAGCAGCTCGCAGATCTTCTTGAAGCAGGCATCCCCATTGAGAGGGCCCTCATTGTTGCCGCAGATGCGGCAGAGAAAAAAGAGGTCAGGGACATCCTTTTATCCATCAGGGAAGAGATACAAGGTGGCAAAAATATGTCAGAAGCCCTTTCCTCCTACCCATCTTCATTCAATAGACTCTATATAAATATGGTCAGGGTGGGTGAACTGGGGGGAGTGCTACCTGCAGTGCTAAGACGACTTGAGACCTTTCTCGAACGCTCCCAGCACATACGAAAATTTATTTTAACTTCTTCCATCTACCCTTCCATTCTTGCTTTTGTAGGTCTCGTATCTGTCATTATCCTTGTGACATTTGTGGTGCCAAAGTTTGGCCAAATATTTGAAGACCTCAATCAGCCCATGCCGCTGATAACCAAGATTATCGTGGAAGCGAGCACCTTTATCCAGGCATGGTGGTGGATGGGTACCTTGGTCCTTATTTCAACAGCAGGGGCCTTTTATTCTTACATCAAGACACCGGAAGGCAGGAAAAAATGGGACAAGTTTATACTTAAGATGCCCATAGCAGGCCCGATGATACTCAATATTGAACACAGCAGGATGTCTCGCACCCTGGGGACATTGATTGAAAGCGGGGTACCAATCCTAAAAGGCATCTCCTTGGCTGGAGAGGTACTATCGAACAGCCAGATAAAGGCCGCAACAAATGAGATTTATCGGGGCGTAAGACAGGGGATGAGTATGAGCCAACTGATGAAAAAATCGCCCCTTTTTCCACCGTTAATGGTTCATATGGTGGCTATAGGTGAAGAAACAGGAAAAATGGGTGAGATGTTGCTCAAAATAGCGGATGATCTCGATGACAAGATCCAGTATGAGACCAAGGTATACCTTTCCCTAATTGAACCTATTACCATAGTACTCATGGGACTGGTCATCGGAACCATTATACTTTCCATGCTTCTGGCCATATTTGGGATCAATGATGTCGCTATGTAACGCTATTACTTGTCCTGGTAGCCAGATGGCATCATTTCTGCCCCTTATTAATCATAAAAATCTTTTTAAAAACAATGATACACAGCGGGGATTCACTTTAATCGAACTGCTGGTTGTAATGTTGCTAATAGGCATTGTCAGTGCCATGGTCTTCGTGACTGTTTCAAGCGGTTTTTTGAAGTCCAGTGAAAAAAAATTCGTACAGGACTTCAGACAAACAATAACCAGGGCACGATCAGCAAGCCTTGCCAGGGGTATTCCCATATTCTTCCTCATAGACGGCGAAAACAGAAAATACAGCATCAAGGGGAAAAAATGGAAGGATATACCCGAATCCATTCAGGTCGAAGGGTCTGGAATAGGTCAATACAGACCAGGGGTTTTCCATGTAATTTTTTACCCGGATGGCAGCTCTAGTGGAGGCGAGATAGACCTTAAGTGGAGCTCTGGCAGGATCGACCGGATCACCATAGACCGGCTTCTCGGGATCATTTCCGTTGAGGTCAAAGGATGATGAAACAGCAGATCACCATACTAAAAAAATGTTCTCAGGTATTGGCGCGGTCCCAAGGATTCACTCTTATGGAGGTCCTGGTTGCAACAGCCATTGTCGGCATCGGTCTTGGAGTTGCCCTGTCCGCCATCTCCCAAGGCCATAGACAGGCATTCAGGGGAGATATGGCAAGGCAGGCAGCCATCATAGGAGAGCAAATCCTACGGGGACTTTCCTCCCAATCATCATCCATGAATCAGGAGGAAGGGGAGGTGGAAGGATACCCGGGATGGTACTATCGTTTGGAGGTGACAGATACCCCCATATTGGTATCGGCCAAAGGTATCGAACCCGTGGAGATCGAGGAACATGGTCTCAGGGAACTGATTTTACATATCAAACCACCTGGGAGCAGCAGAGAATTCACGATGAGAAGCTTGATCCTGGAAGGAAAGTCATGAACAAGGGCTTTAAAGTTGATGAATCCGGCTTCACCCTGCTTGAGCTCTTGATATCAATAACCCTTACAGCGGTAATCGTGGTAATCCTTTCCATGGCTCTTAGGTCTGGACTTTTGGCATGGGAACGAGGCCGCAACACAAATGACAAAATCATCAGAAAAAGCGCCGTGGAATCCCTTTTGGGCAGACAATTAAGGGCAGTAATCAAAAGAGACAGTGATCTCAAAAGTTTCTCGGACTTCCACGGTGGAGAACGCTATCTGTCATTTGTTACCACCTATACCCCTATGGGTGTACAAGCAGGAGGTCTGTTCAAGGTGGTTTATCGCATAGAGGAAGATGGCACATTTATTTACGCCCAGCGCCTGGTGACCAGGCCTGAAGATATAAAAAAGGAGCTTGAAGACAATATCGGTCCTGGGGATCGTGAACGCCTGCTTAAGGAAGGTTGGGACGTCTCAATCATACAGGAAATGCCTCCCTTGATCTTTTCGTTTAAAGAAGGGGATGAAATTGATAGCCCAGGCGAATGGCCCAGGGAATGGGACCAAAAAAGCAAGCTTCCTGTTGCAGTTGCAATAGGATGGCGGAATAAAGACACGGACAAGGGATATACTATCTCCTGGCGACCATTGTATCTGGAGCCTTTAATTTGAAGACAAGTAATCGCAAGGAAAGAGGAACAGTTCTTATACTTGTGCTGTGGGTCTTGGCCCTCTTGACCATTATTGGTGGTTTTTATGCGGTAGAGGCAAGAATCAGGAGAAATCTGGGCCAGTATGAATGGGACAATCTTTGTGCGAGAGAAGCGGCAAAATCCGTGCTTCTCCTGGTGGCAAACAGGCTCGCTCCCCCTGGCAGTAAAATGGAAGAAGCACTGGAAGAAGGACTATTTGTAACTGATGGAACATGGTATACAGTTCAAATCGGAGGAAAGGAGATATCCTTTTCAATAGAAGATGAAAATGGCAAGGTAGACCTTAATAACAGCAAGGAAGACGTAATAAAAAAAGTGATTGAGGCATTGATCGGCACAAAAGATAGTCAAAGGGCAAACGAAATCCTGGACAGCCTACTGGATTGGAGAGACAAGGACTCCGAGGTCCGTCCGGATGGTGCGGAAGAAGATACCTATCTCGATAGAATTCCACCCTATGAGCCTAGCAATGGCCCATTCCACACAATTGAAGAACTATTGCTTGTAAAGGGCATGAGTTTAGAGCTGTTTTACGGTCCATTGAATCTTCTTTCCGATGACGGAGAGGTCATTGACTGGGATGGAGGAATGCAGGACCTCTTTACCATTTACAATAAATCAGGCAACGTGGTAGAAGAATATGCACCTATCCCCTTAAAATCTATTTTGGGGGATGAATTGCTTGCCAAGTCCCCTTCGGCTCACACAATTTTGTGTTTGAAACTAAAGACAGGGAGCCAGGCGTACAGGATCTATTGGAAACCTGATCCCGGAGAAAAAAGATTCCAGGTTGTAAGATGGGTTGAAACCATACCCACTGGCGGGAAAGAGTAATGTTTTTTTGCTGTAAAGAAATATTGGGTATATATCTGGACTCCAGCTCCCTAGAGAGCTGCCACCTCAAACGAGAATCTAACAAGTGGATCCTAGTTGATGAGACCTGGACCACTCCGGACAGAAAAAAACCTGTTTCAGAGCAGCTCCAGGCGACCCTGAGGTCCTTAAGACCTTCGAAGAAAAGAAAGATTTGTTTAGCTCTTCCCAGGAATTCCATTTTTGTCCGTGAAATAAAATTTTCCAACCTTGAACCCGAGGAAGCAGCCAATTCTGTACACCTTGGCATATCAATGCACGCCCATCTCAAGCCGGATGAAATCTACCATGATCAATGGGCCTACAAAAAAGGCAGTGAGACCATAGTACTTCTTGTATATGCCGAGCGGAAACTACTCGATCCCATTTTTAAGGTGTTCCGGGAAACTGGTCACATCAAGTCCCTTAAGACAGTAGCACCGGCCACACTGGGATTTGACATTCTTTTGAGGAAATTTGGGAACAGCCAATTCCCTTGCCTTTCACTGGGCGCGCAGGGCCCCAAAATGGTCTTAGCGCTACATGGCAAAGAGTTCTGGGAAGGCTCCCACATATTGCCTCTTTCTGAGGGACAAAACCTGGATGAATCATTGAAAAGACTTTCCGGATTTTTACCAGAGCCTTTCTCAAATTATGACTCGTTACCAATTTTTTCAGCGGGAAACAGCGTGTGGGCCCCAAATCCATCCTTAAAAAATCCGTGTGATACGCTAGAAGGCCTTTCCCACCTATGCGACAAAACTCAAAAGGTTTCATGGGGTCTTTGTGCCGCAGGCCTGGGACTATCTCCATACCCGGTCATTTCCCTTGGCCTTGGCAAGAGACGAAAACCTCTCCATATGAGGATAAACGCACCCCAAATTGCCGCAGGAGCCCTTGCCTCAGTCCTCATAGGAATAACCCTCATGCTGGGTTATAAGGTCCAAAGCACCGCTTCACAGCTTGAACAACTGGAAAAAAAGGCCATAAAACTTGAACAACAACTGGCCCCTTTAATTTCCACACAAAAAGAAATCGAGAAACTGGAAAAGGAATATCAGGATATTATGGCCTTTTCCAAGGAACTGGTCCCCCCTCTTGACATCATGAAGGCGCTAGCGGAGCTGACACCTACAGATACATGGATCAGAAATTTCAATTACAAAAGCAACCGGCTCAAACTGACAGTAGAAGGAGGAAGCGCTGTCAGTGTTATAGCAGGATGGCGCAAAAATCCTCTTTTTCAAGATGTCAAACTCGTATCGCCGGTGACAAAGGTGGCAGGGAAAGAAAGATATTCAGTAGAGATCATGATTTCTCCTGGAAAAGGGGGAGGGAATGGCCATTAAAACATCTTTTTTCAAAAGTCAGAGCCCCATACTCAAGTATGGAATTGCTGTTATATTCCTCATCCTTTGGTATTCCCTTATCTGGAGTCCTCTTTCAGCAAGACTGGATGACCTGAAAATACAAAAAGAGGCCCAGGAAATAAAACTCAATAAACTGAAAAGAAACTTGACGCGCCTTAAAAACGTGGACATACGTCTAAACCAGACACGCCAAAAGGTGCGCTTGGCAAAACGCAATTTAATAAAAGGAAGGACCCCTGAACTCGTAGCATCCAAACTGCAAGACATACTGCTTAAAAAAGCATCTGAACTGAACCTGAACGTAGTAACTTACAAAACAGCTCCTGTACGCAAATGGCACGACTATCAGGTAGCTGTTTCCAACTTCACCATCAATACAAATACACGCCAGCTGGTAAAGTTTTTAAAACTGATCCAGCAGGAAAAAAAGGCGCTTAGGATCAAGAGCATCAATATCATAAAAATAATGGGGCGTAAGCCGGTACTACGAGTAAACCTGGAATTGGAAGCCCTTTTTTTACCTGGAGGCTAATACACAATGAATAGAGGAACCATGAATCTAAAGATCTTCCTTTTCGTAGTGATGGTTGGTTTCATCTTTTCCTGTCCCACAATGCTTCTTGCTGAAGGGGAGCAATTTAATCAGTCGAATCAAGCCACTGTTGATACATCACAGGCCCAAGGCGACAACAAGGTTTTGTCGCCATACTCCGGAGCTGACAAGGATGAACGCCGCCATATAGATATATCCCTTGACAACATGGACATCTACCCACTCCTTGATTATGTGCTGGGCCAGATTATTGGAGCAAACTATGTTGTTGATCCGGCCATTAAAGGGACCATCTCCCTTAAAATAAAGGGTGATTACACCCGGGACGAATTCCTCAACATCTTTAATTCCATTCTCCAGATCCATGGCCTGGCCATCACTAAAGGGGCGCATGATCTATACAAGATAGTGCGAAAGCCTAATAATGCCTCTTCTGAATCTTCAATAATAAAGGCAGGGGCTCGCCCTCCTCACGCAGGAGATATTATCCGGGTTTATCAGCTAAAATATCTATCTGCCACACAAGTTATTTCTAATCTCAAAAACTTTGTTTCCCCAGGGGCCGTAATGCTGGCAGAACCCAGCATCAATGCCATTTTTCTCGTAGACACGGAAGAAAGCGCCAGCAGGGTATCAAAAATATTGGCCCTTATGGATACTGACTTCTTCAAAGATATTCACTGGCGGCTATTTAGCCTGGAGCATACTGATGTGTCAGAACTGGAGAAGGACCTGAAGTCCATCTTCAAGGAAAAAGGATTATATGTAAGACCTGGCATAGATACCTCCGGATTACAGATAGTGGCCTTAAAGAGCATCAACTCGCTCCTTGTAATCACCAAATGGGATCAGCTCCTTGACGTTGTAGCACATTGGGTGGAAGAGCTAGATAGAGGACAGTCGGAAAAAGGTGTGCAGGTCCATGTCTATTTTGTCCAGAATGGACAGGCCAAGGACCTAGCCGATCTGCTCAAGCAAATTTACGGTGGAAAGCCCTCATCCAAATCAACATCAAAAAAAACAGTACTTGTAAAGCGCAAGGAGACGATAAAAAAATCTTCAGCAGTACCATCTAGTGCGGAACTGTCTGGAGAAGTAGAAATCATTCCTGATGAAGTAAACAATGCCTTGGTCATAAAGGCCAGACCAAAGGATTATGCGATCATTTCCAAGGTCCTTAAACAGATTGACGTGGTGCCAAGGCAGGTCCTCATAGATGTGCTGATCCTGGAAGTTACCCTGAATGACAAGGTGGAGTATGGTGTGGAATGGTTCCTGAAGAACCGCGGAATTTCCATCAATGGCAAACCATATACAGGCAACATCGCCCTGTCGGATGGGACCTCCCTGGCAGAAAACACCTTGCTGGGAGAAGGGATTTCAGGTCTTACATACAGTCTGTTCAGCAGTGCCGGTGACCTTAGGGCACTACTGAGGGTCTTGGCTGACAAAACCAATGTAAATATCCTTTCTGCACCAAATATACTTGCGCTAGACAACCAGGAATCTGTTATAGAAGCAGGCGACGAAGTCCCAACTCTTACAGGCACCACGACAACCACAGGAGGTACAGTCACCCAGTCAATACAATACCGCAATGCAGGGATAATTCTCACTGTAAAACCATATATCAATGACAGCGGACTTGTAAGGATGGAGGTTACCCAGGAAGTAAGCAAGGTTTTCAATGAAACCACCGGAGGGATCAATTCGCCCAGATTTACCACCCGAAAGGCCAAGACGAATCTGGTGGCAAATGATGGTCAAACGGTTGTAATAGGTGGTCTGATGCAGACACAAAAAGAAAGAACCACCACAGGTATTCCTGTTCTGAAGGACCTACCTGTCCTTGGATATCTTTTTGGAAGCAGAGGATATAAAACAGAGAAGACAGAGCTCCTTATTGCCATAACCCCCCACGTCATAAAATCAAAGGAAGAGGCAGATGAGATGACAAGAGAATTTTATGACCGGGTAAAATCTTTAAAGGACATGCTGGGACATCAAGGACTTTTAAAAGAGCCGATTCAGAAGGAACAGAATGAAAATTAAAATTTTTGCTGTTGTTTTTCTTCTTCTAGCAGTAGTGAGCTTTAACCAAGACGCCTTGGCCAAGAAGGTCAACCTTGGACCATATGAAGTAATAGTAAAAAAGGACCCTTTTGATCCCCAGAGGGGTGCCAACCTGGTCGAAGACGACATGGACCTTGCTACAGGCGAAGACGAACTCAAGAGCCGTTATATACTTTATGGCACCTTTGTGGCAGAAAATACACGCAATGCATTCATCAAGATCAATAAGAAAACAACCCGCAGACCTAGATCAAAACCCCAAAAAGGGACTAACGACTTAAAGACCTTTGGTATCGGCGACCGGCTAGGTGGTTGGATCATAACAGACATTACGGGCGACGGTATAAGGCTGGAAAATAATGGAGAAGAGATATGGCTCAAGACCTTTGATTCGGAAAAAAAGGAAAGGAGGGCAACACGTCCGGTTGCCTTTCAAACACCAAAGGCAACTAACAGGCGACCAGCCAACGCAAACAACAGACGGATAATAAACTTAGGAAACAAGAACAGAGCCCTGTCCTCTACTAAAAAAAGGGGGGACAAGCCACAAACATCAAAATCTCAAAACGACAAAATACGTAACTCCCTAATCAACATATTAAAACAAAAAAAATAGCATGAACGGCTACGAGGCAAGCCAGGACCAGGCGTAAAACGTCATATGCTAAACTGCCTCGCTGTCACTGCAGGCATTGGGGACTTCCCTTAAAAAACTATTGCCCCCAGCTATCTTCTACCAATAAAATATTCAAAGAGGACAAATACTAGATAAAATCGCACCTAGTCCATGAAAGGAGATATTCCATTTCCTCATCCAGTTCCATCGCATATTCCCTTATGGGAAACATCCTGCCGCAGCCCTTACACCTAAGGGCCACAGTCCCTCATCTCCTGCATATCTCAAGCTTGGTGCCGCATATTCTGCAACGCAATCCCTTGTTATCTTCTTTGGTCATATTCCTCTACCCTTGTCAAAAAGATCATACCGGATTATGCAGCTGCCGAGGTTGCCAAAACAGCAAGGCGGCGTAAGACACTAGA
>CAZUIH010000011.1:0-34007 GCA_964620365.1 uncultured Desulfobacterales bacterium
CCCGACCGCCTTCTAAGGTAGGCCTGTGAACAACATTGGTCAAGGGCCGGTAGTGCCTAATAAAATCAAAATTCGCTGTGGTAAATTTTTTTACCGGATATCCAAGGTTGCGGATCAGGGTCAATGCCTTCAGGAAAACCTCTGGTAAAAGTACCGCTGAACCTGCGTGCAGAAGCACTCCTTCCTGAAAACGGGTGAGCATCGAACTTAAAATGCGAAAATCCAGGTGCGATGTCTTCCCGATGGCGCATCCATCTGCACCTGGATGTATATGTATAATGTCCGTGCCCACGGCAACATGGACTGTCACAGGTATTCCTAACCTTGCCGCACTTGCTAAGAGACTTTTATCATTATGAGGAAAGTTGGCCTCCAGCAAGGCCTCTCCAACACCTTGGCCAAGCCCCTTGGAACCTTCAGCCGCTTTCTTGATGGCCTCATTCAGGAATTCACCTGTCTCTCTTGCAGCGCCAAACTGGCCTTCCCCAAGGGAGGCAGCAACATCTTCCGATGTCTTACCTGCCATTGCAATCTCGGTATCATGTATGATACCCGCACCATTGAGCAATAGGCCAGACAACACCCCTCTCTCCATCAGATCAATCAAGACAGGATTCAATCCCACCTTTATGACGTGTGCCCCCATGGCAAGAAGGACGGGCCGCCCGTTCCGAACAGCTTTTACCACGGCATAAGCCACCTCTTTAAGATCCTTGGCGGCTAGCTGATTAGGCAAAAGATCCAAAAAGTCTCTTACTGACAGCCCGGCCTTTATCGGGCAGGCAAAATCATCAGTCGTAACCTTGCTGGGTCTGTCGTAGAGTGAATAGGTCTTTAATTTTTTCAGGTCGATTGGTTCAGGATATCCCATTGTCAACAAACATTCTCCGTTCCACAAGATCGCACAAAAGATGTGCAAGAAATATGTGCACTTCCTGAATCCTCGGGGTATCAGAGGAATAGACCCTGAGGACACAGTCTGAAAATTCTTCCATTTTACCAACCTTCTCCCCTGTAAGCCCAACTGTTTTTGCGCCCAGTTGCCTGGCCACTCGCAGCCCATTTACCACATTAGGAGAGTTGCCGCTTGTGCTGATTCCTATCACCACATCACCTAGTTGAGCAAGTGCCTCTACCTGTTTTGCGAATATCTCTCCATAATCGTAATCATTGGAAATAGCGGTAAGGATAGACGTATCCGTGGTGAGGGCGATGGCTGGTAATGGCCTTCTATCCAGCCGAAAACGGTTTACGAACTCTGCCGCAATATGTTGGGCATCCGCCGCACTGCCACCGTTTCCAAAAAGTAGCAGCTTGCCTTGCCTACTAAATGCCCTGCACACCCATTCCGTGACCATACAAAGCTCCTGTCGCGTCGATGACAGGGTCCTCTTGTGGGTATTTATGTTATCTTCCAGGGCATTATCAATTAAAGTAACCAAATCTTCCCTTAATGACATTTTATATCACCAATCCTTGGATGATTCCGAATCATGCGCTTGAATCAAGATTATCCTCTTCGAATAGTGCACGACACAAAATAATTACCTAAAGTCAACATATTATCTATACCTCTAAGAAGTGGAAAACTATCTTAATAAATATTATTTTGTTTACTGTTTAGCATTTGAAGCTGCAAAGGACCCGCAAATTTACCCAAGATGTGAAGTGCACGACAAACAGAAATATTTGGTTACTTCAAACGCCTTACAACAAAGCCTCTTCGGTAAACATGCGTGTTGTACAATCCAGATTCAATTCACCATATTGCCAGCGGACTTTGTATGATGGCTGTTACAGATATCCATCCTATGGGATGACCACATAATCCAAAGAGGATGCCTCCCTTTCCTGGGCGAGAACCCTCCCAAGTTCTTCCGCCTGTCGAAGCGCGGACGGATGATCCTTTATTGCCCCCTTCGCCTCTACGCCCCTGTAGAGAAGTGCAACAGCAAACTCACCATCGATTGCGTCAAAGAAGTATTTCATTACCTTTAGCGCACCTTCAAACAGAAACTTTCCTTTTGTGGCTCCAACAGAAAGAAACACCCCTTTTCTTTTCTTGCCACCGAGCAACCCTCTTTTCAAAAAGTATTTCCCGGTCCAACAGGCCTGAGACCGCTCTACCAATGCCTGTGTCCGTGAGGTTATATTATAGAAAAACATTGGTGATGAAACGACCACTACATCGGCAGCAGCCAACTCTTCATAGAGTCCTGTCATGTCATCCTTTAACACGCATACGCCGGTTTCATCACAACCTCCACATTCTATGCATGGAGAGATCTTCATCCCATAAAGATTTATTTTTTTTGTTTCGGCACCGCCACTTTTGGCTCCCTTCAAAAATGCATCCAGTAAAAGATCGCTATTCCCTCCAAAACGTGGCGAGCCCATAAAACCTATTATCTTCACTATTAACCCCTTGGGAATTAATTCAGATCCAACTTTATAAATCCCGTTAAAAAAAGCAAGAAAGAAAGGATATTTCCCCAAAAAAATCGCCCCAGGCCTCACGTACATGCCACACAGGGGACAACTCATTTTGTCGATTTTGCGATCTACTGCCAATTCAAAAAGGATGGGAGGATCAAGAAAAATAGATATAAAGTACCCTAACCTTAGGAGCAAGAAATAACGACAAAAAAAGCGCGGAACGTTCCGCGCTTTATCTACGATCTGCTATAACTTAAAATGTAAAATTGATTGTTTTTGCAAAGATTATTGGTACGTTACAAAAAGCATAATTCCAGGTCAAAAAAGTGGCCTGCTTCCCCGTGGCAGTCACTGGAATTTGGCTCATCATTCAGTGTCAGGCCAGAATTTTTTTCATCCTCTGAACCAGAGAAGGTCCATCGAGACCCTGCATCCCGTAGAGGTCTGCAGGTTTTCCAGATGCACCGTATTTGGTTACTCCTGCCTTGTAAAGCCTTTGGGATGCACCTTTTTCAACCAACACCTGGGCCACCAACGCACCCAAACCTGTATTGACCACATGGTCTTCCACAGTCATAATCGGCCCCAGCTTGGCAGCCTCTATTATGGCATCCTCATCAAGCGGCTTTATGGAGGCCATATTTAGCACCCCGACAGATACCCCCTCCTTGTTAAGTTGAGCCCAAGCCTCCATAACCTGAGGCACCACAGCGCCGTAGGTAATAAAAGTGGCTTGACTGCCTCTTCTGATCCAATCACCTCGGCCAGGCACAAATTCATAGTCTTTGCCGAAAAACGGCTTCCCGTCCTCTGTGGTCACTACGGAAAGCTTCGACCTCCCCATGCCCACGAACATATTTCCTGGAGTCCTAGCCACATAACGGATAATACGGTCCGTCTGGTTTGGATCCGCTGGCATAAAGATGGAGAAACCAAAGAGATTGTTCAAAAGACCTATATAATCAATGGACTGGTGGGTAGGACCATCCTCTCCCACGTCAAGCCCCAAGTGAGTGGCAACTATCTTAAGATGTGTTTCATTCAGGTCATTGAGTCTGTGCTGATTATAGGTTTCAGCCACTGCAAACACACCGAATGTGCTGAAAAAAACCGCGAAGCCTTCTCTGCTCAAGGCCCCAGCACAAACAGCAGCATGGTGTTCCTGAATGCCTGCCTCTATAAATGCCTCCGGAGAGACCTTGTGGAGCCCCTGCATCTTTACAGATCCCTCGAGGTCACAGCTAAAGCCTACGACCTTGACGCTACCATCGGAAAGATTGTTCAGTTTCGCAAGGTCTTCCAGAGCGGCTCCATAGGCAGAGCGGCAATCGGTTTTGATGTCAGTGTCATACAGGATTGGCTCGCCAGAATCTATAATGGGATAACGTCTCTGGGGGCACTGACATTCCTCTTCGATCTTGCAGGCCTGTCTCTTCTCTTGCCACATGTCCAGGATTGCTGGATCCTGACCAAGCTCTGACAAGGCCTTTTTGGCATCCTCGAAAGATAGAGGAGAACCGTGATATTTAGCCCTGTCCTCCATGAAGGACACTCCCTTGCCCATTATGGTGCGAACTACCAATACTGTAGGCCGTTGCGGCTCAATATTTTCATGAAGCCATGCCCTTCTAAGAGACTTGAAAATGGACTGAAAATCGTGACCATCCGCCACATAAATCACATTCCATCCAGCGGCCTGGTACTCTTCCCGGATCCTGACAGGCATTACTTCTTCAGTCGAACCTCCGATCTGGAGGTGATTCCTGTCGACTATGCCGATGAGATCTGACTGGGCAAACTTGGTGGCAAAGCGACGCGCCTCGGCTATCTGACCCTTTTGCTGTTCACCATCGCCCATAAGCACTACTGTCTTGGCTGGAATCTTGTGATATTTGTTGGCAAGGCTGGCTCCGGTCCCGACAGAAAGCCCCTGGCCCAGGTTCCCGGTATTCCATTCCACGCCAGGCACGACCTGCTCCACGTGACCTGCGCAGCGAGAGCCTGCCCTTCTGAATTCAGTTATAAACTGTTCTTCAGATATATAGCCGAATTCGGCCAGGACGCTGTATACACCGGGAGATATGTGCCCCATGCTCACCACAACCCGATCCCTGCCCGGCCACAAGGGTTCATCGGGTCTCTTCCTGATCACACTGTATAAAACCAGCAATGTATGAAGAGATGACAGGGACCCGCCGGGATGCCCACTGCCGGCAAGGGTGGTGGACAATATTATCCTGCTGGCACATCTCCTCCACATCTCCTGCAGTTGATCCAATTGCTCCTGTGTTAATTCGGCCTGTTTTTCTATATCTATGGAAATCATACAAAACTCTTCCTAACTTAATGAAATAATTCGCTAAACTGATCAACAAAGAAAAACATCAAGGCTACTTCTTTTCAGAAGCGCCATAATCCTTGTCATAAGCCTTTATAACATCGTCGGTGATGTCCACACCGGGCCCAGTATAGTAAACGCCCGGCATGTTCTTCTCAAGGATGAGTGCATATCCCTTTTCCTTGCCTATCCTGTTGACCAAATTTTCAATAACCTTGAATATTGGCTCCATGAGCTTGGATTCGGCCTGTCTCATCTCATACTGGGCATCATCACTTTGCTCCTTGAAATCCCTCACCATTTTTTTGTATTCTCTTTCTTTCTCCGCCCGGGCCTCCTCACTCATCAAAGGACCCTTTTTCTCAAGATCCTCTTTGAACGCCTTGATCTCTTCCTGTTTTTTCTTGAGTTCACTTTGGAGCTTTTCAAACTTTTTATTGAGCTTCTCCATGGCCTTTCGGCCGGCTGCTGACTTTCTGACCACTTTCTGCATATTTATGACTGCTATCTCCTGCTGAAGCTGAGCGGCATAAAGATCACCTTCCAACACAAAAACAGCAAGCAACAAAGGAACAAGGATGGATGATAAAAATATGGAACCGATCTTCATTTATTAAATTTCCTCCTTACAAATTAAAGACCACAGCATCCTGCCTGAAGGCAGGCACTGTGGTCTCTTGCTTACAGGGCTTATCTCTCTTTACTTTATAATAACAAAATCATCCCGGCGATTCTGGGCCCAAGCCTCTTCATTGTGAGCCGGGTTTAATGGTTTTTCCTCACCAAAACTAACTATCTCTATCCTATCAGGGCTGACACCCAGATTTACCAGATAGGCCTTAGCACTTTTTGCCCTCTTCTCTCCAAGTGCCAGATTGTACTCCGCGCTGCCCCTATCATCACAGTTGCCCTGAACCTCTATTCTGACCGCAGGATTTTCCAATAGGAAACGGGCATTTGCCTCCATACGACCCTTCATGTCTTCCCTTATGCTGTATTTGTCGAAATCAAAATATATAGGCAACATGGGGCCACTTGTACGCCCTTCTGATATGGCACCTGATCCATATGCTCCTCCGGAAATAGCACCCTCTCCGATAGCACTCTCGTCAGCTTCTCCCTCTCCAGCGGCTGCACTGGCTATCTGCTCAGTCGGAAGGGTTGCTCCTTCTCCTGCCACCTTAATTTCTTTTTTTGCACAGCCCCCTAATAACCCAAGAATTAACAACGTCACAAACCCCAACTGCCACACCTTGGTTCCAAGTTGCCCCCAGCTCATTTGTACCTCCCATTTTCATAATCATGATAATCATGAATGGAATGATTCCATGAAAATACATCCATTCAGAATGGCCCCACTTTAGCAAACGCCTGACAAAATTCAACCACCAAGCTCGCTAAAATGATAGGACTAATTTTGCCGTTCAAAGGACCTTTATGCCCCTTATCTCCCACTCGGCATATACGCCATCTGTGTCTCCATGGAATATGACTTTATGCCATCGACTATCCCTCTGGCGATACGGTCCAAGTAACGATCATTCTTCAACCTTTTCTCTTCTCGCCTGTTGCTGATAAACGAGACCTCGACCAAGGCGGATGGCATCCTTGCCCCGATCAACACAAAGAAAGGCGCCTGCTTCACCCCCAGGCTTTTGACATCACTATATTTCCTTCTCAGGCTGGCCACCACTTTTTTCTGCACATGGCGGGCAAATCTCGATGATTCTTCAACCTTGGCGTTTCTCATTATGTCATTTAAAATTGTTTTAAGCTCTCCTATTCTCTTTTTAGAAGTCGCATTTTCCCTGGCCGCGACCCGCATGGCATCTTCATCCAGGGCAAAATTGAGAAAATAGGTTTCAATGCCTCTCAATCTTCTGCTTGGCGCAGAGTTGACGTGTATTGAGAGAAAAAGATCGGCTTTTTTTGCATTTGCAATGGCAGTTCTCTGCTCAAGAGGAAGGAAACGGTCGCTATTCCTGGTCAAAATAACCTGAACCCCGAGTTCCTTCTTAAGCTTTGCAGCAACTTTCCTGGCAATCTTCAGGGCAACATCTTTCTCTCTCAGCCCGGTTGGGCCTATGGCGCCAGGATCCTTGCCACCATGACCCGCATCTATGACCACCCTTCTAATGCACAGACCCAGCTGCTGGGCCAATGTAAGGGGCTTTCCATTGGATCTCCCCTTCTCTTTCCTTGAGGTGGCCTTTCCTCTCTTATTTTTCGCAGGGGAAGGACAAACGGAACTCTTCGGGTATCCTTCTCCGAAGGCATCCACCACTATCCTGAAAGGCTCCTCCAGATAAAAAGCCTTAATTTTTTGAATTTTGCCCAGATCGAAGACAACACGGACGGTCTTGTGATTATTCTGCGCAATCCTTACCCCCCGCAGCAGACCGTCCTTTATCCCTATTCTACTCTTTAACTTGGGGGCCTTGATGGCAGGCTTGATGTCCAGGTAAAAACGCTTGGGTAATTTTTTGGACTTGTTAGGGGGAAGAGAGCCTTTTTTAAAAGTTACCGGCCCTGAGGTATCAATGACTACCCGCGTATAATCCTTCTCTGACCAATACCTTACCGAAAGTACTTTTTGCCTCTTGTTTGGATTTACCTTGGGCCTCTTCGAAGGAGAGTAGTTCGAACCTCCTCTTTCCCCCCTTACTGTCTTACCGGTTGATGGCCTAGACGCCTTTTGCTCAACATTATATCCCAGACGCGCAAGCCTTTTCCTGGCACTCTTGCGAAATTCACTTTTGGGATACTCAGAGACAATCTGCATCCACGCATCCCGGGCCAAGTCCCTCTTGCCTAGCCGGCTGTAAAGTTCACCAAGGGCGTAAAGCCCATTGTCAGCCAGGTGACTGGCAGGAAACCGCTCGACCAGGACCTCGTATCTTTCTATTGCCTCGGCCAGATCTTTCCGCTTATGCGAATAACCATAGAGTTCCCTATAGGTACGCGCCATCATGAACAGGGCCTTTGGGGCCACATCTTCATCATCCGGATAAGCAAGATACACCTTACGAAAGGCGCTGATGACGCGAATCCAAGCCCTCCTGTCAGTACGAAGCCTTGCACTCTTTGATAGGCGCGTGTATTCAGCCCTCGCCTTTTTGTAAGCGGTTTCTGCCTGGCGATTCGAAACCTGTGCGGCAAATGATCCTGGACCAAGGCCTGGATCCATCACATAAAGAAGGAGAAAAAAAAGTGAGTAGACGAACAGGGTTAAGGCAACACATCTTTTGTTCAACATATTTAAAGGAAAAAAAATCATGTGAGGATTAAGTCATGGCTCCCTTCATCGCTACCTTTTCCATACGTTTCTATCTCTTATTAACCAAACTCTTTAGTTTTGCAAGGAAATTAAGGGCCTCGATTGGTGTCATATTATCGATATCAGCCTCTTCAATATATTTTCTGAGCTCCCCTCCTGAATCGATTACCAGGGGAAGCGCCATCTGAATTGGGATCCCTTTTTTATTGAGAATTTCCTTTTTTGTCTTTTCAACTGTTTCAAAACACTTTAGTTCTCCCTGTTCAATCTGGCCGAGCACTTCCTTTGCCCGCTCAATAACGCTTGAGGGTACCCCGGCAAGGGCAGCGACCTGAATACCATAACTTTTGTTGGTTGCTCCACGGACCAATTGCCGCAGAAAAACTATATTGTCTTCCCACTCCTTTACTGCAATATGCATGTTTTTCACCTTTTCCCAATCATGCTCAAGTTCGGTAAGTTCATGATAATGGGTGGCAAACAGGGTCTTCACACCCTTTCCATCTTTTTGCAGCAAATGCTCGGCCACGGCCCAGGCAATGGACAGACCATCATAGGTAGACGTTCCGCGCCCTATCTCGTCCAGGATCACCAGGCTCTTATCGGTTGCATTATGAAGGATATAAGCGGTCTCACTCATCTCAACCATGAAGGTGGATTGCCCCCTTGCCAGATAATCAGTTGCTCCCACCCTGGTAAATATCTGGTCAACTATGCCGATATGCGCCTCTTCAGCAGGGACAAAACTACCCATCTGGGCCATTAGCGTTATCAGGGCCGTCTGTCTCAACACGGTAGACTTGCCAGCCATATTCGGCCCTGTAATGATGATTAGCTGGGAAGATTCATTGTCTAACTCGATGTCATTGGGGACAAAGGAACCAGGAGCGAGACTCTGCTCAACCACGGGATGCCTGCCCTGGACTATAGAAATCCTGTATCCATCGTCGAGGGAAGGCCTGACATACCTGTTCCGATCCGCTACTTCTGCCAGGGCATAAAAACAATCAAGAACCGCGAGGGCTGAGGCACATCTTTGAATTCTGTCCCTGGCCTCGGCAACCCGCCTTCTTACATCCAAAAAAAGCTCATATTCCAGTGCCAGTCGCCTTTCCTGGGCTGAAAGTATCTTTGCCTCTATTTCCTTGAGTTCTTGGGTAATATACCGCTCACTATTAACCAAGGTCTGCTTTCTGATATATTCATCCGGCACTTTATGGACCTGTCCCTTGGAGACCTCGATGTAATATCCGAAGACCTTGTTAAATCCCACCTTGAGCGTGGATATGCCCGTTCGTTCCCTCTCCTTTGATTCGACCTGCGCAATGTAGGAGCGTCCATCATGCTGAATGGAAATCAGCTCATCAAGTTCTTCATTGTATCCTTTCTTTATCAGCCTTCCCTCTTTGACCTGCAAGGGGCAGTCCTCCCTAATCGCAGAGGATATAAGGGAGGTAATGTCTTCCAAGGGATCGAGCTCATCAAATATATGCCCCAGGACAGTGGCCTCGGGACAGGCAGGTTCGATCAGTCTCTTGATTCCTGGAATCCGCTCCAGAGATTGTTTTATACTTAAAAGGTCCCTTCCATTTGCGGAACCCAGCACGATGCGGGCTATTAGTCGCTCCAGATCATATACCTTGTCCAATTCCTTTTTCAAGGCCTTCCTAACGGCGTGGGAGGATCTTAGTACTGATACCGCGTCAAGTCTCTCGTTTATCTTTGTGATATCCTTTAGCGGATACAAAATCCAGTGACGAAGAAGTCTCCCACCCATGGGAGTAACGGTAAGATCCAGCACACCTAGCAGGGAAAATTTTACATCCTTGTCGATGGCGCTGGCGACCAGCTCAAGATTTCTTTTTGTTGCCTCGTCTATTATCAGGTGGTCCCTTAGGGTGTAAGGAGTGACCGTCTTTATATGTGATATATCTCCCTTTTGTGTCTCTGCTATGTAAGAAAGCAGTGCTCCAGACGCCCCAATCGCGGCGTCAAGCCTGGACAGTCCAAATCCGTCAAGGGAAACGGTGCCAAAATGCTGATTCAGGATCTCTTCGCCCCTTTTCTTTCTAAACCAGGAATCCGGCCTGAAGCTTAGAAAGATCCTCGGTATTGCCTGCGTTATCTCCTCTTTGAGGGGATTCTTTTGACTACTTTCAGGTAGCAATATTTCCGCAGGTTCGAGGCGAAAAAGTTCAGCCAGGCAATCTCTTTTGTCAAAAAGTTCTGTGACCCTGAACTCCCCTGTTGAGATGTCAATGCATGCTATTGCCCATTTCTTTTTCTTCCCCCCAGGCGATACAGATACAATGTAATTATTGGATTTTGGTCCAAGGCATCCCTCGTCAGTGAGAAGACCGGGAGTAATCACCCTGACCACATCCCTCTTCACGAGTCCTTTGGCTTGCCTTGGGTCTTCAATCTGCTCACATATGGCGACCCGGTATCCAGCCTGCACCAGCCTCGAAAGATAACCATCTGCTGCATGCACAGGGACACCGCACATCGGCACCTTTTCTTCCCTATTCCTGTCCCTTGAAGTCAAGGTGATTTCCAGGATGCGTGAAGCGATCTCTGCATCCTCGAAAAACATCTCATAAAAATCCCCCATCCTGTAAAATAGTATTGAATCTGGATATCTCTGCTTGATGTCCAGATATTGTTGCATCATCGGTGTAATCTTGACGTTTGGTTCTCTCATGTGGCTACACCCTGGAAAAATATTACTTCCATTTAGGTAAGTTTCCGCTAAATTAATCTTTTTATCATGCACATTTTGGTTTATTGGTTTTATATGTTATTTCTTTCTTTACGCTATGGAAAGGGGGCGCTCACAATTGGACAAAAATAGTGGGCTCAACATTAAAGGGCCAGAGACAGCTTCAGAGCTTTTGGCTACCTGCAATAACGATTTCATAAAGATCGAAAGGGCGTTGAATCAACACTTTCACTCGCACATACCTTTTGTAAATGAGGTCGCAGGACACATACTATTCGCCGGCGGCAAGAGAATTCGTCCCCTTCTCACTGTTTTGGCCGCAAGATTGTGTGGAAGGAACGACGAAGCTGTCTTCGACCTGGCGGTAGTTCCGGAATATCTACACGCAGCGAGCCTTCTTCACGATGATGTCATAGATGAGGGTGAGATGCGCAGAGGCAACCTTCCAGCATACAAGATATGGGGCAACAAGGCGGCCATCCTGGTTGGAGATTTCCTTTACGCCAGGGCCATAGAACTGGCCAGTCGGTTCGGAGACGCGCGAATTGCAAGAGTTATAGCAGAAACGGTCGCCTTGATGTCTGAAGGCGAAATCATTCAGCTTCTGCACTCAACGGACGACGATTTCGACAAGAAAATCTACATGGATATTATACATAGAAAGACCGCAGTCCTTATTTCAGCCTCGTGCAAAATAGGTGCGCTTTTGGCCAATGGTGACGACCAACAAGTAACGGCTCTGGGAAAATATGGCACCTCTCTTGGACAGGCATTCCAAATCATTGACGACGTACTTGATTACACCGCAGATCCTGAAGAATTTGGCAAAGCCCTAGGTACTGACCTTAATGAAGGCAAGCGTACCCTGCCCTTGGTCTTCGCACTGGAAAATGCAGGCCCAAGTGAAAGGGACAGAATTTTGGGTATTTTGGAATCTGGGCCTACGGCCGAAGATCTAGAATGGATCAAACAATATCTGGAGAAGTCAGGAAGCATTGACCTGAGCGTAAGGCAGGCGTCGAAGATAATCAATGAGGCACGTGATGCACTCAAGGTATTCAAGGGCTCACCGGAAAAGGAACTATTGTTGAATCTGGCTACGTTTATTTTAAAAAGAAAAAAATAAAATATGTCCACTAGCAAAATGAAAAAGGGAAATAAAACACAAAAACGTAAGATCTTAAATGCGTTCGCACTAGCTGGCTGTGCAGGCACCGTTGCCATGGGGGCATATGAAATTTTCTCTCCCAGGGCAACCATGTTCGGCCGGATAGTCACCCACGGCCCGCGAAACAAGAAGGCGGTCAGTCTCGTGTTTGACAGAAGCCCCAACCTTGCAACACGAAAAATATGCGAGGTACTTCACGAGTTTCACGTCCCAGCGGCCTTTTTTATAGAAGGCAAAAGGGCCAAGACAATGCCAAAGGAATTTCGCATGCTGAGGGCCTTTGAGCTTGGTATCCATGGAGAGACCTATTCCCCCATGATTCTCAAAAAAGATTTAAAAATAGTTCGTGCCTTAAGGCCCTCCCTGCAGGCGACCAATGAGCTCGCAAATCGCCGGGTAAAATTCCTTATGCCACCGCATGGATGGAAGGACCTGAACCTGCTAAAGGCCGCAAGGCAACTGGGGCTTATCATACTGAATCCGTCAAAAAGAATCACCGTCAAGACAGGCCAGCCCCTATATCAGTCAGTCCAGGCATTTGTCTCAACGGTGCGACCTGGCGACATAATTCTTGTACCTTGGCAAGAGGAGTCGGACGCCGCCGACTTGGTACCTGAAATTGTCAGGTTACTGGTGACAGGGTTGAAGGAATCCGGGTTCGAGATCTGGGGGCCGAGAGTTCTTACCGGATAATAAAAAAAGGAGCACCTGGGCCATATCATGCGTTTCGCACTCCATCAACCGTCATTTATCCCCTGGCCAGGGTTTTTTTACAAGGCATCAAAGGTGGATGCATTGGTACTCCTGGACCAGACCCAGTATCCCCGCGGTTTTACGTGGATAAACCGTAATCGCATCAAGGGACAAAATAAAGAGCTGTGGCTCACCATCCCGGTGGTAAAAAAGGGCTTAGGGCTTCAAAAAATTGACCAGGTTTTGACGCTCCAGGATAGGCGTTGGCACAAAAAACATCTCTTGAGTATCAGACACAACTATAGGCAGGCCCTTTTTTTTGACGAGCACTACCCCTTCTTCGAAAACCTGTACAACAATCCGCCCGAACGGCTTGTCGACTGGAACATTTCAACAACTAAATACCTTTACTCCGCCTTGGGGTTAAAAGAAAATATCCTATTGCAGTCTGAACTCGGGGTGGTGGAGAAGTCCACCCGTCTGATTGCTTTGATTGCCGAAAGGCTAGGCGCCAAGGTCTTTGTTGCTCCTGCCCCTGCCAAAGGTCACATAGACACAGAGCTGTTAAATGAACATGGAGTCCAAGTCGAGTGGCTGAGATTTTTTCCCCCTTACTACCCGCAATTTTGGGGCGATTTTGTTAAAAATCTTTCCGTTATCGACCTTATCTTTCTATATGGACCATATGCTTGGAAAATCATCTCAGACGCTCAACATTCGTAATCCACGGGACAATGATTGAATAAAAAAAGCCCTGCTTTATCGCTCCAGCAGGGCCTTAGAAATTTCGTATTTGATCTTTTGTTACCACCAGCTCACTGTCTGGTCGGCATCAAAAATCATCTGTACCAACATATCGTAGTTGGGATCCCCTTCATACAGTTTAAATTCTGACGCATCCCTGTCACGGCTGAGGATCTCTACCAATTTTTTAACATCATCGTTAGGTTCAGAACGATATACATGCAATATTTTCATTTTTTCATCACTCATGGTCATCCCTCCTGACTAATCGGCGCATGCTGGTGGAGGAGTCTTGCTCTGCTTTGGCAGACCATACGGAATAATCAGATCTGCTTCACGCAACTTTTCTCCCAATTCCTCCAAGGTGATAGGAGTAAGCTCTACACCCTCCGGGGCTTCAGCGCCCATGGTGAAGACATCCCCTTCCATGTCACGGATCCAGTCTATGTTTTCTGTTACATATTCACTAAACCTTGGATACTCCCCGTACATGAAAACAGAGTAAGCAAAGTGATTCTCAACAGAAAGGCCAAGAGTAGAACGCACTCCATCGCCTGCATACATCCTGTTAGGAAGAAGTAAGTATATTTTTTTTGATTCCATGGTCAGTCCTCCTCAACTACAGCACCAGATACTTGCCGCACTCATCAATTATGGCGCCGTGATAGGCCTGGGTACGCATCTGGCGAGGAACCAGTCCCTTTGGCACGTCCTTTTCAACATCGTAACCTTCGCAGGTATAGCTGTCAGCACAAATCGCCAAATCTTCGACGTCACAGAGATTGGCTAGTTTTACAAAGTCAGGATGTTTCGTGAGATGAACCCCTTTAAAGGTGAAAAACACCATGACCTTCTTCCCCGCACGAACAGCGGCATGGGCGACCCCCAAGACATGTCGCATATTCTGCGGAGATGTTACAAATATTCCCAGTTTGTTCGGATCAGTAGCCATCCGTCAAATCCTCCCTAAGTCAATACATACGCGTAGTATAACATCCCCCTCACCACCCACTATGTAAGAGGCAGATGCTTCTTTTAGGATTCCTGCTCAAAAAAATTACTTTTTCTTTACGTAGAAACGGATAAAACCAGAATCCTCTTTCTCACCAAGGTACTCATGGCCAGCCCTGGCACACCAACCAGGAATATCATTTCTGGAGCCTGGATCGGTTCCAAGGACCTCAAGGATCTCACCGGAATTGATCTTCTCAATTTCCTTCTTTGTCCTCAGAAGAGGCATCGGGCAACTCAGGCCCTTGGCATCCAAAGTCCTGGCAACTGTTAGGCCGTCCGGGGCAATCTTGATATCGCTCATAATTCCTCCTTGCTTGTGTATAAGTTATCACCTGGCACATTCATTCAGGCTTAATGGTTCCGCCCGTGAATGTTACACTTACATCTCTATTACCAACTTGTTACTTTCTTCGTTCCAGTCAATCACTATATACCAGATCAACATTGCTGCAATGATCAGGAATATTGACCCTCCATAACCCAAATAGTCTGGGAGGAAGATAGGCTTTCCTAAATTTTCCATCCAATCATTTTCTTCAAACCAGTAACGCATGAGGGAATTCGTGCAGGCAAAAGAAAAGATCACGACCCACAATTTCACCTGCCCTTCGGCCACGCGCCAAAGTGAACCACTTCCGCATCCGCCAGCGACCACCATGGCGGCGCCAAATATAAAACCGCCTACCAGAGATCCCCACCAAAAGGCTGGAACCACATACATTTCTTCTGGGCGAAGATCCATATACTTCATAATAGCGATACCCAGTGTGCCGATAATCACGCTCACTGCCACCGCCTTACCCATGGCCGCTTCACCGGTCATAAAAGGTTCACGGAACCCGTTGACCATACACAGGCGGCTGCGATGGAACACAAAACCGATTCCAGCACCGATAAGGAGATACCCAGCCATGAGATCGGCATCATCTACATCAGAACCGGCGTATGCATAAGCAGCTACGATCAATCCAATTATACCTATAAAACCCAACGCAGGCGGGAGTTTATCAAGAAACGTGGGACCTGGAGGGCCAGGAGTGAAATGTTCCATCTCCCAGTAAAGATACTTGAGGCCAACCACCACCCCGAGGATGAGCCCTACCATCATGGTAAGACCATTGGCGGCAAGATTTTGACATGCACTGTAAAATCCACCGACATTACATCCGTAGGCCAGGGTTGCACCAACCCCCATCAAAATTCCGGCAAAAAGCCCTTTCCAAAGCTCCAGAACAGGCGGAACCCTAAAGCCAAATTCCCTGGCTATTACCGCGGAAATCCACGCCCCTGCCAAAAGACCTAAATCCATCACCGACGATGAGTAATATAAAGGATGGGCTGGCGGATCATCCAAATCAAACAGACCTATCGAATAAAAAAGCCAGTCCGCCCAATTTCTTATACCACCAACAATCCCCCAGGGACGGTGCCAGGCAAACATGTAAATAGCAAGCACCGCAAGAAGGATTCCACCTGTCATCGGCGACCAGGTACGCTTAAAAAAGGCCTCATAAACTTCCTTAATCTTTCCCCCAATTGAACTCATTGCATCCCTCCACTTTGAAGGTTAATCTCTCCCTGAAATATCTTGCATAACCTGAATTTTAAGTATATTGAACACAATGACTATAGTGTCATGTTTCCAAGTTCGGTTGGTCTGTACCAAAATTCACGCAGTGTGTCAAGCCCTCAATGAATGGCGATTCACTCGATTTATTTTTTTATCAACTTGATTTTATTCAACAAAATAACCTAAAACAAACCTTACAGGGAGAGAACTTTGATGATGACACCGAATAAAACATTTTTTTTCTGGATGTTGATTTCTCTTGCTTTTTTATTTGCTGTCCCTTTTTCTTCCTGGGCTAGGGAACTCTTTCCCGGTCTCCAAAAGGTCACCTTCCCCAACGGACTCACCGCCGTAGTAAAAGAAAGCCACCGGGCCCCGGTAGTTTCCGTGCAGGTATGGGTGAAGGCCGGAAGCATATACGAAACAGATGAGGAAGCGGGGATTACCCATCTAATCGAGCACATGATATTCAAGGGGACCACCAAGAGAGGGCCGGGTGAGATGGCTCGGGAGATTGAATCCATCGGTGGAACAATCAATGCCTATACGTCCCTGGATTACACGGTGTATCACTGTACTGTGCCAAGACAATTTCTGGACACCGCCCTTGATATATTGTCAGACGCCCTCTTTCATTCCACCTTTGACAAAAACGAACTTGAACGCGAAAAAAAAGTGGTCTTGGAAGAAATAAGAATGAGAGAAGACCGCCCTTCAACCCGTCTGTCAAGACTGCTCATGTCTACTTCATACAAGGTTTTCCCTTACAGGCGTCCGGTGATAGGCTTTCCGGAGACAGTCCGCTCATTTTCACGGGATGACATCCTCAATTATATGAAAAGGAGATATCGCCCTACCCATATGGCTGTAATCGTAGTAGGCGACGTGGACGGGACCCGAACCATGGCGAGATTAAAGGAGTCTTTCGGGGTTTCAGAAAAAATGCCCCCAGTGAACCCTGAATTCCCAAAAGAGCCGGCTCAAAAACAGCCCAGGATATCATGGCAAGCCATGGACACGGAGGAGGGATATCTTGCCCTGACCTTCTCCGGTCTACCGGACTTCAACTCCGAAGACACCCCAGCCCTTGATGTACTCGCGGCCCTTCTCGGAAATGGAGAAAGCTCCAGGTTGGTCCAATCCCTGAAAAACAGGCTGCAACTTGTCCATCAAATAAATGCACTTGCCTTCACTCCCTCAGGACCAGGGCTTTTTGAAATTACAGCCACCCTGAATCCAACCAATACCAACGAAGTCATTTCCCAGATACTCCAGGAGATATTCCGCCTGCAGAACGAAGAAGTCCTGGAAGAAGAGCTTGAAAGAGCCAAGATCCAGGTAGAGACTGGATTTGTTTACGGACAGGAAACAATGGAAGGAGAGGCCCAAAAGCTGGGACTTTTCCAAATCATGACAAATGATCCCTACAGGGAGAAAAGGTATCTGGAACAGATCAGGGAAGTCACATCCCAGGACATACAAAGACTGGCTAGAAAGTATTTCAGACGAAAAAATATAAATGTCTCCATGGTCTTACCTGAGGGACAGGCCTTTGAGCTTACTGAAAAAGATATTCTAATAATGGCTCAAGAGGCCGAATTGCAGGCCCAGGGGATAGAAGGATTTGATGCGGCAAGCCTGGTCCATCCAATAAAAAGGACTGTCCTTTCAAACGGTCTCACGGTGCTTATCCAGGAGGCCCCAGAGGTTCCCACTGTGGCTATCAGGCTGGTATTTCCAGGTGGTGTACGGTATGAGACCAAGGAACTGAATGGAATCTTCAAATATCTTTCTGCCGCCTGGACCAAGGGTACATCAACGCATAGCGCCCAGGGCCTGGCCCAGCTGATCGAAGGCATGGGAGGCAGCATAAGCGGATTTTCCGGCCAGAACACATTTGGGCTTCAGGCAAGGTTTTTGAGCCAAAATCTAGAAAAAGGGCTGACTCTATTCGCTGAACTTATTTTGAGCCCGATATTCCCAACTGACGAGGTCGAAAAGCTACGCCCTATACTCCTGGCCCAGCTAAAACGGCAGGAAGATTATTTGCCCGGTGTGGCATTCAGGGAATTTCGCAGACTCCTTTTCTCTCCCCACCCCTACGGCATGAATCCTCTGGGAACGCCGGAAACCCTGCAAAAAATTTCAGCCGAAGATATCAGACGATTATATCAGGAATTCGCCCTGCCCGACCGTGGCGTTTTAGCCGTAGTTGGCGATGTCAATACAGAAGAAATTCTTTCAGGACTCGAAACCCTTCTTGGAGGCTGGACCTCTGACTCGGAGAATGTTTTGCCTTCTCTGCCTGCCCCCAATCCTTTGGAGTCCCCCAAATTTCTCACCCTGAACAGGGAAAAACAACAGGTACACATCGTCCTGGGATTCCCAGGAACTACCTTTAACGATGCCGAACGTTATCCACTGGATGTGCTTAATGCCGTCCTGGCTGGACAGGGTGGAAGGCTTTTCATGAACCTCAGGGACAAAGAGAGTTTGGCCTATGCAGTCACCTCCGTAAACGGTCTTGGTCTTGACTATGGCTCCTTTGCCTTTTACATAGCCTGCGCGCCTGAAAAAAGAAAAAAGGCGATAAAAGAGCTATGGAATGAAATATACAAAATCATCAATCGCCCTGTATCAAAAGAAGAACTCGAGAGGGCAAAAAAATGGCTTGTAGGAACTTATGAAATTGGACTCCAGACTCACGGGGCACAGGCCATGGACATGGCCCTAAATGAATTGTATGGACTGGGCTTTAATTTCAGTACCAGATATGTACAGGAAATAGACAAGGTTACTGCCGAACAGGTATTGGAGGCAGCCAGAAAATTCCTTGACCCTGATGCCTACATACTTGTCCAGGTAGGTCCCAAAAAATAGTGTAAGTTACTAACTGATATGTTCAAAAATATAAGCCTTATTATAAAACACAAGGCAGAACTTCCCCGGAGGGTTGGAGAGTTGCTTGAATCAATGCTCAGGGGAAGGGGCATAGAAGTCACCCGCAATTCAGTATCTCCTGAATGTGAAGCAGTGGTGGTTCTGGGGGGAGACGGCACCCTGCTTCACATCGCAGGGACCGCATATCAACTTGGTATCCCGCTTCTGGGTATCAACTTGGGGGGGTTGGGCTTCCTGACAGAAATCCATCTTGATGAGATGGAAAAGGCCCTGGACAGCCTTCTTTCAGGCAAATTCTCTCTTGACGAACGCATGATGCTCGCTGTTTCGGTCACCAATGAAAAAGCCAGCTCAACCGCCACGTATTATGCGCTCAACGAGGCTGTTGTCACCAAGAGTCCACTCAGCCGAATAGTTAATCTTCACACCTGGGCAGGAAATTCCTTTCTAACCACTTACAGGGGAGATGGTTTGATTGTATCTACCCCCACGGGGTCCACAGCCTATAACCTCTCAGCTGGGGGGCCCATTCTACATCCAAGCCTTGAGGCCATCGTATTGACTCCAATATGTCCTTTTGCCCTGAGTGCTAGACCCCTTCTGCTGAATAGTCACATGGAGATCACTATACAGATTCCGGTCATCGATGAAGAAATATCTCTGGTACTTGACGGCCAGGTCAACATGCGGTTACACAGCGGGGATCGAATATTGATAAAAAGAGCGGAAGGTTACCTCAAACTCATCCGTTCCCCTTTCAGGGACTATTTTACTATATTGAGAGAAAAACTGGGATGGACGACGGGTGTTGGACTTAATACCTAACATCTCCTACTGCAAAAATTAAATAGGGGCCTGATTCTCTCACAGGCCCCTAAAAACTGCTACTAACTTTAGACCTCTGCTTCTTCTTCGTCCTCTTCGCCAGAACTCTTCTTTATTCCAGCCAGCAAGCGTTCTTTTTCTCGCTCCATGGCCTCCTTTCCGGCCTCAAAAGCAGATTCCAGAATAGCCTTTTTCTTCTCAACAAGATCCTTACTCTTGTCAAGCAACTCTTCGGCCTTATCCCTGACATCATCTGCCACCCGCAGGGCTTCCCCTTTCATTGCAAAGGCCTGTTCCTTTATTTTTTCCCTAGTTTCAGGCCCGGATTTTGGGGTAAGCAGTACAGCGACACCAGCTCCTACCGCACTTCCCAACAAGAAAGCCAACGCCACACTACCTGCCGAATAATTCCCGTGTTCGCAACTCATTTTTTGCCACCTCCTTTTCCAGCGATGTTGTCAGAAAGAAACTCCAGAGACGTCCTGAGGCCAACAGCCATACTGGCCACCTGAACAGCCAGTCCAGACAATCCGGACCTGACGATTCCTGTAACCGTCCTTAGAGTATGTCCGGTTTCCTTTGCAGCCTCGAAAAAATCCTGGGTTTGCTTTACCCGTTTATCTATTTCTCCAGTTATTGAACTGACATCCCCTGTGATGTTTTGGATATCATCAATAAGATGGGGGACATCCTGTAATATTTGTTCTTCTATTGCCTTCTCAAGATCATGGTAAGCCTTTGCTGTTTTCTTCAACTCTTCCAGCAAAGGTATCACCGAGCTTTCAATATTGGAAAGCTGTCCCTTGAGATTTAAGGCAATTTCATTGGCCTCAGACTCCAGTTGCGTCATTTGATCCAGAACTGGAGTTATACTTTTTTTCAACTCTTCAATGGCATCCTCTCCCGTATTAAGGAAAGAATCCACCCTTTCTAAGGCAGACTCCATCCGTTTTGCCACCCTAACCAGATAAAAGGCAATTACTGCAAAGGCCACAGCAATTATTAAAAGGGCCACTTCACTCCAGGCCAACTCCATCTACCTTCCTTTCCCCCATACTGCAGGGGTTATCATTCTTTTCTTTATAAAAATACCATAAACATGCCCACCCCCTTTGGCAAGCACCTGTTTTTTCGCCGGTTGGTAATGAAAATCTTCGTCATTCGCCATACCAAATTCTGAATAGAAATATTCTGAACCTGATTTTAATTGTATGACAGACTAGTTGTAGTTGTACATTGCTTACTCATATTTTTTTTAATTTCCCATTAAAACTCCTAGAGGGGGATCCAGTGACTGACTATACGTATTTATGTATAGATGAATTCTATCGATGCCAAAGGGAGGAGCGCACAACAAAACGTCATTCTATGGCCAATACTGATGGACTCTTAAGAGGTCAGCGAAGGCCTACATATGGTATGTTGTACATTGAGCAGAACGCCCCGATACAGGAGATCGGACTTTTTTCAACGCCATCAATACTTATTTGTCTAAATATTCTGTTAGAGCCCTGCCTGTAGGGGTACCGGTCGCACACCTCGTAAATTCATCTATATACCCTGAATAAAGCAGATTGCCCCCGTACTTACCGCCTCCCGGCCCCAACTCTATTATCCAGTCGGCACACGCGATGACATCGAGATTATGCTCAATGACTACAACACTATTTCCCTTATCTATGAGCATCTGCAAATGATCCACCAGAAGCTCAATATCTTTCATGTGAAGCCCTGTAGTGGGTTCATCCAGGAAGTAAATGGTCTTTCGCCCCGATGGATTAACCAATTCCCGAGCCAGCTTTATCCTTTGTGCCTCTCCACCTGAAAGGGTTGGACTGGGCTGCCCAAGTGTGAGATATCCCAATCCCAGGGAACAAACCACTGATATGGGCCTTAAAACCGAAGGCACCGCACTGAAAATATCCTTGGCTTCGTCGAAGGTCAGATTCAATATCTGGGATATATTCATACCCTTCCATTCTATCTCCAGTGTGGATTCATCGAACCTGGTGCCTCCACATTCTTCACAAACAACGTAGACATCTGGCAAAATACCAAGACTGACTTTCTGACTTCCCTGCCCCTTACAGGCCTCGCACCGCCCCCCTTGGACATTAAAAGAAAACCTGGACGGATCATATCCCCTCGCCCTTGCCCCCGGACGTTGGGCCATCAACTTTCTTATTTCACCAAACAACCCGATATACGTGGCGGGACAGGAACGGGGCGTCCTGCCGATGGGACTGTGATCCACAACGACGACCCTGTCCACGGGCTCTACGCCTGTCAGTTCCTTGCAATAAAAACGTACTCCATAATCAGAGCTTGCATCACTATCCAGGGATGTCCCCAAAGGGGAAGAAGCGTGTGACCATTCAAAATCATTCGATTCATCCCCTTTCTTTCTCAGGCACTGTTCTATTCCAGGGACCAGGACCTCGGACAAAAGGGTGCTTTTACCTGAACCTGAAACTCCAACAAGACATACAAAGGCACCTAGAGGAAAGGAGATATCCATCTCCTTTATATTCCTGCGCCTGATGCCCTTGCATGAAACAAATCTTCCATCTGGTCTACGCCTTTTTGATCTCAGTACATGACGTCTGTGATCCAAAAGGGCCTGGCCTGTGACAGAGCCACTATTTTTCATAATCTCCCCGGGACTCCCCTGGGCTACAAGCATCCCGCCCTTTTTCCCTCCACCTGGCCCAAGGTCTATAATCAAGTCTGAAGCCATCAAGGTATCTTCGTCATGTTCGACTACTATCACACTGTTTCCCCGGTTTCTTAATTTTTTCAGCACCTCTATCAGGCGCCTGTTGTCCCTTGGATGGAGTCCGATGGTTGGTTCATCCAGCACAATGGTAAGACCAGTGAGGCCAGATCCAATCTGGGCAGCGAGCCGTATGCGCTGGGCCTCCCCACCGGAAAGGCTGTCTCCTGACCTGCTCAGTGGTAAATATCCCAACCCGGTCTCGAGCAGAAAAGCGAGTTTTTCGTGCATCGACTTGCACAGCCGTTCAGTTACCTGATCAAGCCTGCTATCCCAAGGGGACTCCTTTTCCCATTTTTGCACCACCTCAAACGCGTCCTCTACTTCGAGATCAAAAAACTCATCTATGCCCATCCCATCTATTTTCCACGCCCTGGCATGGGTGTTGAGCCTGGTTCCGCCACAATCCATGCAGATTCCCTTCCCTGTTTCATCACAGCCCCGGCCTTGGCATGTGGGACAACGCCCAGAACTGGTATGAAAGGAAAAAAGAAGAGGATCTGGCTCAGACAGGCTAATTCCACATCTGTAGCAGGAATAAAATTCACTGAACCTCGCGACATTTCTTCCTTCTGCCAGGCTCCAGACATTCACCTCACCTTCTCCGGCAAAAAGAGCCCTCTCTAGCATTATCTCCAGCTCTTTTTTGCCTTTTTCAACCCTCACAGGCCCAAAGCCCCACCCAATGGTGTGTTCCTGATATCTGGAAAGAGAAGGAATCGGGGGTATGGATATGACTTCACCGTCAACTAGGACATGGGTGATCCCTTCTCTTATAGCCCCCTCGAATACGGGTAGATGAAATCCCTTTCTAGATCTTATTCGCGGGGCAAAGATAATGATCTCTTTCCCTTCCCACTCATCTGAAAGTCTTTTCAGGATTGCCTCCCTTTTCATGGCCTCCAGGGGCTGGCCGCAGGAAGGACAAACCGCTGATGCCGTCTTGGAATATAGAAGCCTTGCATAATGGGCCACCTCAGTAAGGGTGGCCACGGTTGACATGGTTCCTCCCCGGCTTGTACGTTGCTCAATGGAGACCGTGGGAGTCAGCCCTCTAACCTCATCGACATCAGGCTGTTCGTACATGCGGACAAACTGTCTCATATAGGAGGGAAGACTCTCCATATAACGCCTTTGACCCTCGGCAAAGATGATGTCGAAGGCCAGGGATGATTTCCCAGAGCCAGAAACACCGGTAATTGTCACCAGCTTACCTTTTGGAATGGTGACAGTCACATCCTTGAGATTGTGATGACGGGCGCCCTTAATCTCTATAACATCGCAGATAGGGAGCTTTTCACCCTCTGTCTCCTTCTCGATCTTGGCCTTGGTATACTCGCTCTCACTAACCTCCGCCCCTGCCATGGTCCTGAGAATCGAACCGGTTTTTGACTCCTTACACGACATGAGGCCAGATACAGGCCCCTCGTAGACCAGATATCCGCCCCTATGCCCGCCTTCAGGTCCAAGGTCTACAACCCAGTGAGAGGCCTCTATAACCTGGCAGTTGTGTTCCACTAACACCAGGGTGTTTCCCTCTTCAGCCAGTTTCTCCATGCCTTTTATGAGGTGTTCCACCTCCCTTGGATGAAGACCACGAGTAGGTTCATCGAGCAGAAAAATGTCATGCCTCTTGCCCTTTTGGAAAAGATGATGCACCAGTCTAAGCCTTTGTGCTTCTCCTAAAGAAAGAGTGGATAGGGGTTGTCCCAGCCTTAAATAACCAAGGCCCATCTCTACCGCCTGGTTTAGTATGCGGATTATCTTGGGAATATCGCCAAAAAAATCAGCAGCCCTTGATATGGTCATATCAAGGACATCGGCAATGTTCTTTCCCCTGTACCTGACCCTCAAGACATGCTCTGTGAACCTCTTGCCCCGACACACTGGACAGGGAAGGACCACATCTGGAAGGAATTGCATCTCTACGATCTCGCTCCCCTGTCCCTTGCATACCTCGCATCGGCCGCCACGGGTGTTAAAGGAAAAATCCCCGGGCTTGAGACCTTGAATTCTGGCATCCTCAGTTTCAGAAAAGAGTTTTCTTACAGTATCGAAAACCTTTAGATAGGAGGCTGGGCATGCCCTGGAATTCCTTCCAAGAGGGGCTTGCCCCAGAAAATGGACATCTCCTACCAGGTGTATTCCTTCCATGGCCTCGAATTTTCCTGGAGGCTCCACAGGAAGGCCTTTCTGACGTAAAATCCCCCTGTGCAACACCAGCTCCAGCAACGTGGACTTTCCAGAGCCTGAAACACCTGTGATACTCGTAATCCTTCCTACCGGCAGCCGGACCGTTATATCCTTTAGATTGTTTTCTCTTACTCCCCGGACTATCAGATAATCCACGGATGAAGAGAGCCTTTTGGTTTCCTCCCTGTGCTCCCCAAAACTCCTTATATTTTTTTTGAAGCGATACCCCGGGGTTACATATTCGATGCGACCTCCCTGGTCTCCCGAGCCGGGCCCCAACCCCACAACCATGTCCGCTTCTTCCACCACCTGGGGATCATTCTCAACCGCTATCACACTATTTCCATTATCCCTCAATTCTCTCAAAAGTGATATTATGCGGCTGACATCCACTGGATGGAGTCCAAGCGTGGGTTCATCCAGAACATAAAGCGTCTGGGAAAGTCTGGTCGACAGGGCACGGGCGAGGAAGATACGCCCCACCTCGCCTCCGGAAAGGGTCCTTGACTGTCTGTCCAGACCGAGATATCCAAGCCCTGCCTTATTCAGGGTGGACAGTTTTTGATGCAGCTCTTCAACAAGATGGGCACTTGCCACATCGAGACTTTTCCCTTTGGAGAATTGCTCGATCCAGGAAAAGGCCTGCTCAATGCTCATACTGTAAAAATCAGGAAGGGTCAGGCCGTCGAGCCTGTAAAGGGAGACTTCAGGTCGAAAACGTGATCCCTTGCAGACAGGACATGTAAGATACGCCCTGTACTTGGACAAAAGAATCCTCACATGTGCCTTATATCTTTTCTTTTCCAGGTAATCGAAACAGGCCTTTATTCCATGCCAGGAACCATGCCCAAAGAGTATCCTGTGTCGAACAGTATCAGGCAGTTCCTCCCATGGAACCCCTGGATCCACAGACTCTTTTGAGCACCATTCCAGCAATTCTTCCTTATCGGCCTCCCAGTTTTCCAGGGGTCTTATGGCTCCTTCAAGTATGGACAGAGACTTGTCTGGTACGACCAGATCCCAGTCTATGGAGACAATCCTTCCAAAGCCTTGGCATTCAGGACATGCCCCGGCAGGACTGTTAAAGGAAAAAAAATTGGGATGGGGATGTGAAAAATTTATGTCACATCGGGCGCAATGGAATCCCTTGCTGAATGGAATTGACTCTTTCCCTGGGATATGGAGTTGCACAAAGCCGTTTCCCATCAGGAATGCCTGCTCAACCGAATCAACTACCCTTTCCGTGTCGAGGGAAGAAAGATCAAAGCGGTCGACAACGAGTTCCAGGACATCCTCAGTGGAATAACGTGAAGGATCCATGGAAACATCTACAACGGTATCTCCATGAAGAATGCGGAAATATCCCAGCCTTATGTATTCCTTCAGAAAAGTGCCCTTGACCCGTGCCGTTATAATGGCAAGCCCCTTACCCAGCCTGTCCTTCACTCTATTCAGTAGTTCAAGGACGTCCTGGGGCCCCTGCTCCGCAACGGGCTGACCACATCCACTGCATATGAGCTTTGCCTTGCGATAGAAAAGCAGCTTAGCCGGATGAGTAATTTCAGCCAGAGTGGCCAGGGTGGATCTCGCGCTTTTTACCGGATTTGTTTGCGTGATGGAAATGGCCGGAGGAAGATCACCAATGAAAAGGGCATCAGGCCTTGGAAGCCTCTCCAGGAACTGTCTCGCATAGGGCGAAAATGTTTCGATATATCGTCTCTGCGCCTCTGCGAATATGGTGTCAAAAACAAGTGAGGATTTTCCTGCCCCCGAAGGTCCGCTTACAACGACGAACCGATTCTGAGGGATATCCAGATCTATTGCCTTCAGGTTATGGGTCGAAACACCACGAAGTTCAATTTTTTTATCCTGCGTCATTTCAACCTGTTATTCGACCCCAAACACCGTGCTGAACATGAAGAGAACCTGCAAGACCTTCATCAAGATCTCGCTTACACCTCCCATGCGTAAAAACATGGTAACTTCTCAATTGTAAAGCTGTCTTCAAATCAAATCTTTATCCCGGTTCATGGAACGGCACAGGTTAGATCAATCAGCCGATGATTGAATAAAACATGACTGCAGCCGCCAAGAAAATAAAAAAAGTGGCCTCAACAAGGCACTCAAGACGCATGTTTTGACCGAGCCTCTGCTCTTCAAACCTCCGCTCAAGCCACAATATCCACAATCCGGCAAAGGAAAAGGCAAGGAAATGCCACCCTGTTAAGCCCGCGACTGGAAACACCACGGAAATGGCCATTATCACAAAAGAAAGGATCTTGACCCAAGATAGCCCTTTTTTTTCACCTATCAAAACCGCGAGGGTCTCCCGTCCCACTATGCGATCTCCCTGTATATCAAGGATTTCCATTAGTATGGAACGGGCAAAGACCAGGAGAAATGAGGTGAAAAAGCAGACCCAAACAGAAAGGGGAAGTTTTTCCGGATGAAAATTCATTCTGGAGACTAAACCAGCCACAGAGGCCCATGCCAGGGCTACAAAGAGCGTCTTCGAGCCTGGGAAATCCTTTAGTGCCCTGAATCTCGCCCCCTTTGGTATTACAGGTATGGTGTATATGCCTCCAAGGGTACTCAATGCCAGCAAAAAGAAGAATGGAACCGTACCCATTTTAAAGGCAACTGAAAGACTGGCGGCAAGAGCAAGGAAAGACAAGACAAAAAACAGCTTCCTGTGATGTATCAAGAAACGCACCCGCAATGGGTCATTGTATTCACCAGATTCCCTGTCTATGAGCCGATTCAGTGTATGCATGGAAAAGATGTAAAAAAAGGCCAGAGGCGCGGCCTTGAACACCCTTTGGGGATCACCCTCGATGAGAGCCAGTGCGCTGGCAAAGGCCCCCCCAGCAGATGCAGTCCAAAGGTTGCTTTCATGCAAAAAACGCATGAGCCTGTATAAGGCGCTTCTGCCAACGGATTCACCATTGCCCGGGATGGCCTCGATCTTTCTCACTGCCCTGTTAATAATCCAGTTGGGCGTGGAGGCCCCGGCCGTGACACCTATCTTTTTGAACTCCTTGATCTCATCAATCAAGATGTCATTTTCAGTCTCAACAGGGATCGAGACCTTGCCCACTTCCTCCACGATCTCTGCCAAGCGCCTTGTGTTCGCGCTTTGCTTCCCCCCTACGACAACTACTGCATCGACTTCGTGAGCAAGCCGCCTGACTTCCCTCTGTCTTTTGTGGGTGGAGTCACAAATGGTATTGAAAACCCTTCCCCCTGGATACCGCTCCTGGATCTTCTGGCACCATCTGGAAAATCTTTCCCTGTCCTGGGTTGTCTGGGCGAGGATGATGTACTTTTCAAGGTGCGGAAGGTTCTCGATATCTTCCTCACTGCTAACCAGTATACCGTTTCCCCCTGCATAACCCATTATGCCTATGACCTCAGGATGCCCCTGGTCCCCGATCAATATACATCTATAACCTTTTGCTGCATAATGCCTGGCCAGCATCTGGACCTTCACGACCCGTGAACAGGTCCCGTCCACAACTGTGAAGCCGGCCCTAATGAGTTTTCGTCTGTCGTCTGGTGGAACTCCATGGGCCCTGATTATGACGGTTCCCGTTCCCTTTTCTGGGATATCCTTTAACACCTCTACTCCTCTTGACCTCAGGAGCTCAAGGGCAGATGGATTATGGATCAGGGGCCCATAGGTATAGACAGGGGCAGAAGAACCGGAGAGAGATATCTCAAGGGCCAGGTCCATTGCCCTTCTGACTCCCATGCAAAAACCTGCCACCTTTGCTACTTTAACTTTCATGATGAATTACTGTTGAAATCCTGGTTGGTTAACTATATGACATCCCATGCCGTTAAGGGGGAGGAATCCCCATATTTTTCATGCAGCCGGATTTTCCCGACTGCATGAAAAATTCAGGACTTTTCTACTGATATCGCTGAAAGATCACCTATCTTCAGAAAAAGCCTTGATATGTGATACAACAAGGCCAATCTATTTTCCCTTACCCTTTCATCCTCTGCCATTACCAAGACGTTATCAAAGAAACCATCGACCTGCGGCTTTATGGTAAGAAGGGTTGAGAGCGCTTCCTCATAATTTTTTTCATCCAAAAATGAACGAACTTTCTGTTCGAGGGCAAGATATGCGTCATAAAGGTCTTTTTCCGCATCTTCCTCTAGCAAGGACGGCTCTACCGCCCCTCCCGGAAAACCCTTAAGGATATTCATGACCCGCTTAAAGGCCATACTTAAGGGCTCAAATTCTGGTCTTTCACGCATGGCGGAAAGGGCTTTTATGCGATGGGCACAATCCAGCGGATCATCAAAATCGGCTCGTATGGCAGCTTCGATTACGTCATGCGCAAATCCCCTGGCTGCATAATCATAGGAAAATCTTCTCTCGAAGAAAGAAAGCACCCTTGCACCGAGGTCAGATGTTGCCTCATCCACATAATCCTTCAGCTGCAAAATCGCCTCACCAATAAGGGATTTGAGGCTTAGATGTATCTCCTTTCCAAGCAAGATATGGAGTATGCCCAAGGCGAGCCTCCTGAGACCATAGGGATCAGCCGTACCAGAAGGTTCAAGCCCTATGGCGAAGGTCGAACAAACAGTGTCAATCTTATCCGCTATACTTACTACACAAGATACAATGGAAGAAGGCAGCTGTCCCCCAGCCCGTACCGGCATGTAATGTTCAGCGATTGCTTCCGCCACCTCAGGGGATTCTCCAGAAATAAGGGCGTACTCTCTGCCCATGACGCCCTGGAGTGTTGGGAATTCTCCTACCATTTCGGTCAAAAGATCTGCCTTGCAGAGCCAGGCCGCCCTTTCCGCCACTGAGACAGATTGCGGGGCTAGTAACCTGGCAAGGTAACCTGCTATGGCCTTGACCCTCTTGGTTTTATCAAGGAGCGTTCCAAGACGCTCATGAAAGACCATACCGGAGAGTTCTTCCACAAAGGATTCCAGTGGACGTCTCTTGTCCTCTTCGAAGAAAAAGGCCGCATCACTCAATCTGGCCCTCAACACCCTCTCATGCCCTTTCTTGACCAGCTCAGGATGGAGGGAACGGGTATTGTTTATGGCCACGAAATAGGGCATGAGACTGCCATCGTCATTCACTACGGCGAAATATTTCTGATGCTCCTTCATAGAGGTGATAAGGACCTCCCTGGGAAGCTTTAGAAAACGCTCTTCAAAAGAGCCACACACCGCGGTGGGGTATTCCACCAAAAAGTTGTTGAGTTCCGAGAGGTCATCATCCTGAAGAAGCTTTCCTCCAACGTTTGAGGCGGCATCCTCCGCCTCTTTTGTCAAGACATTCTTCCTTTCCTCCGGATCGACCAAGACATAATTATCCCTAAGAATCTTCAGGTATTGATCCCTTGAGGAACTTACCTCAAATTCGCCTGCGGACATAAATCTATGCCCACGGCTATGTCTGCCAGAGGCAACCCCGGCCAACTCAAAGGGAACCACTTCGTCTCCATAGATGGCGACTATCCAGCGTATGGGCCTGGCAAACCGGAGGGTTTCCCTGCCCCAGCGCATGGTCTTTGGAAAGGGAATGGATCTGATCCATGAAGGCAGCATCTCCCTTAAAAGATCAACGGTATCCCTACCGGGAACCACCCGTTCGATCACTACTTTTTCGCCTTTCTCTGTATCCCGAACCTTGAGTTCTTCCACAGAGACGTTGTTTTTCCTCGCAAAGCCCTCTGCGGCTTTTGTGGGCACACCTTCAGGGGAAAAAGCAACCTTTACGGGTGGGCCCGCTATAACCTCCTGCCTATCCGGCTGGCGTTCTGAAAGACCCTGTACACAGATGGCAAGTCTCCTGGGTGTACCCATCACAGAAATAGATTCAAATGACAGGTGTTCATCTTTAAAACCATCTTCCGCGCTCCTTTTTAGAGCATCCAACGCAAGAGGCACAAATGATGCCGGAATTTCCTCGGTTCCTATTTCGAAAAGAAGGTCGTTTCTGCTCACAGCTCCTCTCCTTCCGGGCCACAGGTAAGCGATGCCGCATAGCCTTCAGCTACACCCCGTGCCAGTTTCCGCACCCTTCCTATATACGCGGTCCTTTCAGCAACGCTGATGGCTCCCCTAGCATCGAGCAGATTGAATGTGTGGGAACACTTCAGGCACTGATCGTAGGCCGGGAGCACAAGGCCCTTTTCAATGAGCCGCAGCGATTCTTTTTCATAGGAAGAAAATTGTTTCTTGAGCTCTTCCACGTCTGCTTCCTCAAAGTTGTACCTGGAAAACTCCACCTCATCCCTTAAATGTACTTCTCCGTAGCTCACGCTGTCGTTCCACTTGAGGTCATAGACATTATCCACCTCCTGAAGATACATGGCGATTCTTTCTAGACCGTACGTTATCTCCACTGAGACTGGATTTACATCTATTCCGCCTACCTGCTGGAAATAAGTAAACTGGGTAATCTCCATGCCATCGAGCCACACCTCCCAGCCAAGGCCCCATGCGCCCAGTGTGGGAGACTCCCAGTCATCTTCAACAAAGCGCACATCATGTTCCACCAGGTTCAGCCCAAAGCTTTCCAGGCTTTTAAGATAAAGCTCCTGTACGTCATCCGGCGAGGGCTTCAATATCACCTGGTACTGGTAATAATGTTGCAACCTGTTTGGATTCTCGCCATAACGACCGTCTGTGGGCCTTCTTGAAGGCTGCACGTATGCAACGCGCCACGCCCCTTCTCCAAGGGAGCGGAGAAATGTTGTGGGATGAAAGGTGCCTGCCCCGACCTCAACGTCATAAGGCTGCAAAAGCAGACATCCCTTGGACTGCCAATAATTGTTAAGCGTTGTTATAAGCTCTTGAAATGTCATATCTCGAACTCCAGGGTACTCCCATCAGAAATCTTCCTGTCTTCAGGCCAATTTGATTCCTGAATATTGGGGAAAATGATGCAATTCGTGCCGACTTCCGCACCGGCAGGGATTGAAGCCCACTTTCCAATGAGCGTCAAGCCCGATGAAAGATGTTTTGAATACAATCTGTTGGGGACGTCTTTATTCCCAAAACCAACCCTTGCTCCATCGCCCACGACGACCTTTTTATCGCTTACAACCCTGTTAACGTATGCTCCGGATCCGATCCTTGTATCGTGCATTATCACGGAGTTAGAGACAACGGAACCTTCTTCCACTACCACACCTGGCGACAACACGGAAGATTCAACCCGGCCCCCAATAACGCAGCCGGCGGACAAAACAGAATTCCTGATTTCTGCACCTGGCAGTATCCTCACAGGAGGACGATCGGAGACCATCCCCTCTTCCTCGATATTTGTACAAATGGACCATGATTCAGGATCTATGGGGGAAGCCTGGGAAAGCAACTCCATGTTTGCCTCCCAATAGGATTGCACTGTCCCAACATCACGCCAGAAACCATTAAATCTGTAGGCGTAAAGTTCCCCGTCCCTCATTGTCTGAGGCAGTATATGATGACCAAAATCGACCTCCTTGGAAGAACGCAAGGCACTAAGGAGATAGTCGGTATCAAAGACATAAATGCCCATGGATGCCAGGTTTGACCGGGCCTTCTCCGGTTTTTCCTCCCAGTCCACAATCTTTCCCTTCTCATCCGTTATTCCAATGCCAAAATGGTGGGTCTGATCCCAGTCCACCTCCATCATGGCCACAGTGACCCTGGCTCCCGACTCCTTGTGGTGCCGCACCATGGCCCGGTAATCCATGCAATAGACGTGATCACCGGACAAAATCAGTACCTGTTTTGAAGGCCTGCTCTCCAAAAAATCAATATTTTGCCGCACGGCATCAGCAGTACCACGATACCAGTCAGAATCCTTTTCCCCGGTCCTGGGTGGAAGAATCTTTATCGCCCTGGTCCTGCCGACAAAGTCCCAGGCTGCCCCGTTACCGATGTGACGCATAAGGGAAAGAGGCTTGTACTGGGTGAGCACCGCCACCTGATAGAGCCCTGAATTCATTGCGTTTGAAAGGGCAAAATCAATAATCCTGTATATCCCGCCAAAAGGCACGGCTGGCTTTGCCCGGTGATGCACCAGAATGTTTAACCGGCTGCCTACGCCTCCGGCAAGAATCATGGCCATGGTATCGCGCATTTTTTATTTCCTCATTCAGGATTGTAGCTGACCGTCCATCCAATCAGGTCGGCATATAAAAACCGAGACCAAACCCTTCTCAAATCTCATGCCGCAATATGTATTTAAGGTTTGTAGAGTCTTAACTACAGCTCTTGGGTTTCTGTCAGCCCATGTAATTTGATACAGTTAGACTGCGACAACAGCAGATGAAGATAATAAAGATGGATGGTACAGGTCAAGTACATAGAATGAAGACAGTGAGGTGCCCGGCAGCAAATAATCTTCCGGGCACATCTTTAATGTTAGGTATCTTTTTAGAGATTTTCTTTAACTGTTTGGTACGATATATATTTCAACTCTTCTGTTGAGCTGGCGTCCTGCAGGAGTCGCATTGCTGGCCTTTGGACGGCTCTCACCATAACCAATGGTTGTGATACGATAATCCGCCACACCCCTTGAAACCAGCAACTGCTTTACTGCCTCGGCCCTTCTCTGGGAAAGCCTGAGGTTGTACTCTTCAGATCCTGTGCTATCCGTATGTCCTTCAATGCGTATCTTGGTCTGGGGATATTGATTAAGAATCCTTGCCAAACGGTCAATCTCTGCATAACCACCAGGCTTTACGATGCTCGAATCCACATCAAAGAGAAAATCGCTCTTAAAGGTTACTTCAAGTATGTCACCCTGTCTCTGTATTGATGCAGCTTCAGACGCGGCCATGGCCTGTCTCAGGGCCTGCTCCTGCTTGTCCATGTAATGACCGATTCCGGCACCTGCAAGCCCACCTACCGCGGCACCGATGGCAGCGCCTTCCAGAGTAGCCTTGGTGTCATGGCCCACTGCCTGGCCAATAATTGCTCCCACCGCAGCTCCAGTCGCAGTCCCGTACACAGTTCCTTTTTGGGTTCGGGTCTGGGGAGCTGCACAAGCTGTAAGAAAAAGAGCAATTACCCCATAGAAAAACCACTTGTGTCTTCTCATCACGCTACCTCCTATTTTTATGTATAAAAGTATAAAAGAGTAATAAGCACTTTTTGTGCCGCGTCCAACAGACCAGTTCTTTTTTTTGTTCAATAGTTCTGCGCCCCCACATTTTAAAATCTCTTTTTTCGACGACAATTATGTACCATGGTCGTAAATTTTGACGAACCTGGGTCATCAGCGGCCTGCCTCCCAAAAAAACTTCAAATGGCAATACAAAGAATCCCTTGGTCTGACGCCCAAGGGATTCCCTTTTGTTACAGGCCGTTAACAGCCTTCTATACTT
>CAZUIH010000012.1:0-32970 GCA_964620365.1 uncultured Desulfobacterales bacterium
GTTCGTATCTCTCATCGTCAGCCTTTTTACATACTTGATGTGTTCAGGTATGTCTTGGGCAGGAGGGGCCGTTACACCTGAACAGGAAGAGATAAATGTGTTAAAACAGCAGGTACGCCAGTTAATGCAACGCATTGATCAACTTGAAAAAAAACAGGCGGCAGCCCCCTCAGACATGAAGGCATACTGGAAAAACGGATTCAGGATAGAGTATAAAGATGCGACTAACGGGAACGAATACAAGTTCCGTTTTAGAACCGGTATCCAACTACGTTATACATATCTCAATCGTGATGATGATCTTTCAGGTGGTGAAGAGAATTACAGCAGCTTCACCATGCGTCGTCTCCGCTTTTTCGTGGATGGAACCGCCCCCAACAATGATTGGAAGTATTTTGTGCATGTCCAGCTGGAGCCCAAGAGCAAGGTAAACGTGCACGATGCCTTTATTATCTGGAAGAAGTACCAATTCGCCAGGGTCCAGTTTGGCCGGATGAAGATCCCGGGACTCGGCCTTGAATATTGGCAGAGCGGCTTCAAACAGAATGGCACCGATCGTACCATCTTCACGGATGACAGTGAGAACTATTGGCCAGGGGCGGGTACACCTGATCTCAAGGTTGGTGGACATCTCCTGGACAATGGTTTTGCCAGAGGAGGAATGCTCAACTACCGTTCCCAGGGCTTGTTGCTGAACGGATACCTGGACATGATGGAGAAGAAGCAGTTTCTATGTTACTGGCTGGGAGTATTTAATGGGAGGGATACCCAAGGTTATAATGATACCAGGAGTGATGACAAGCTTTACAGCCTTCGGATTGGTATAAACTGGCTGCCAGGCTCTGATCCAAAAGGGCCGATGGGGCCAAAGACCTTCAACAATTATTTTATGCAGGGTGATATGGGGTACAATACCACTCCAGCCCTTGCCACTATTTTGTCAGGTTTCTGGGCGAAGGACCGGGTTGACAAATATTACGACAGCACTGGCTCAAAAAAGACTGGTACTCATGATGTAGAAAATTATGGAGCTGATTTTGCCATCCTGTTTCGCTACATGGGATTTTCTGCTGATCTCGAATGGGCATGGGAGGAATTCATACAGGATCCTGACGGCAACGCTCTCGACATTGAAGAGACATGGGACCGCTGGGCTGTAAGGGCAAATCTTGGTTATTTCTTTGTCCCCAAGAAGTGGGAAGCTGTTTTAAAGTATGCCTACTTTGAACGTCTCAATGACAATAACGCCTTGAACTCCATGCAGAGTGGGCTTGACTTCGTGGAATTTGCCGACGGCAAATTTGGAGTAGAGGACTACCTGCAGCAGGTTGTCTTCGGCGTAAATCACTATTTTCACGGATTCAATCAGTATGTAACCGTTGATGTAGCCTATCTCCAGAGAAAGATAGAGGATGTATCGGCATCCGAGGCAGCAGCTGTTGGAATGACTCCTGGTCAGTTTGACGATGGAAACCAGGACGACTGGCGTTTCAGGGTAATGTATCAGCATTTCTTCTAGGATCTGGTAAATTTTACAAGGACGTAAAAAGGCCCTGTTGGCAATCGCAGGGCCTTTTTTTTGTTTTTTCACCCAACGGAGCGCTCGGATGGGTCAATTCTCGTCCGTCATCTTTTCCGCCATTCGTTCGGCTGTAAATACAAGGGACTCAAGGTCAAGAAAGTCCATGGCCCTTTTGTCAAACAGCACTTTTACTTGGGCCGAGAATCCATCCTCTTCATCCTGATCCCAGAAGTGAACCCGTATTATCACTTTTGGAAGAACTGGTATTTCAACACATACATCCGCCTGGCACGGTTCTATTTTCTTCCCGCCTATTTTTTCAGCTCGTTCCACCAGTAAGGCAGGCCTGTCAGCAAAAAAGTCTGACAGCCTGTCTTCTGCGTAACGCTTCAGTGTAACCACTTTTGATATCGAGTTTGGAAAAGATTCCAGGCCCACCCACTCCCCTGAAAGCGGGCCGCTGCCACCGAAAAAGAGGTAGTTGTACAGGAGGATCTGGTCTCTTGGATCCAACTCTTTTCCTATGTCCGTCTTTATGACACCTGCTGAAAGGGAGACATTCTGCCCTAGAAAAAAGAGTTCAAGCATTTCCTTGTCATTTTTCGAACTGACCACGCGTGCACCTAACCCTTTGGCCCTGGCGGCCAGATCCAGGTGCCTGATTCTTTTTTGAAGCTCCTTCAAAAGTATGCTTTCAGGGGTAGAGGACTCCTGTTTTTGCTCGTCTTTCTTTTCTCCCCTGCCATGTCCCCCCTCGTTTGGCAAAAAAGGGCACTTGCTCGAACTGGTCTTACCGCAGACAACGGACGCGCTAAAGGCCATACAGGTCGGAAATCCACATTTGCCGCAATTGTTTTTTGGGGTTAGTCGCAGTATGTCAAGAATAGTGGTCATGTTACCTCTCAGGTATGTAATCCTCAGGATAATTGAGTTACAATAAGTAGTCAAAGGGATATAGTTCCATCATGTCTAGTGAAATAGAGAAGATAAAAAGGGAAAGACTTGCCGCTGATGGTTCTGACCGTCAATTTTTTAAAGGCGAGTTAAGGGGACGCAGGGTCGTAGTAATCGAGCCTTCACCCGGACCGGTCGGCCTTTCCGAGGCCAGCAGTTACGTGAAGATTGGGCGCCATCTCTTTCAAGCCGGGATACCTGTACCTGAAATCTTTCTGTTTTATGAAAGGAGCGGGGTGGTAGTGGTGGAGGATTGTGGAGACTTGCATCTTCACAAGGCGGTAAAGGATCTGCTTTCAAAGGGAGACAGGGCCGGAGTCGCAGCCATCTACAGGCAAGTGCTCGCTATCCTTGTGGATATGCAATTAAGGGGGGCTGTATCGTTTGATACAGCCTGGTGCTATGACACGGCCAGATATAACAGCGGTTTTGCCTTTGAAAGAGAGGCCCTTTATTTTTTCGAATACTTCCTCAAAAAATGGCTGGGTATCTCGTCTGGCTTGAAAGATGTATATGACGATCTTTTTTCGCTCTCTCAAAAAATAGACGAAATTGCAATAACAGGATATTTTCTTCACAGAGACTTTCAGTCACGAAATATCCTGTTGTCAAATAAGGGGCCAAGGATCATAGACTTTCAGGCAGGAAGGCTCGGTCCGCTTGGTTACGATGTCTCTTCCCTTATTCTCGATCCATACGTCGAGTTGCCATGGGATATGAGAGAAGAACTTTTGATGTTTTATGGTACACTTTTGATGAGAAAGGGCATCGTAGAGTCGCAGTATGATTTCATGGCTCAATTCAATCTGTTGGGTCTTATGAGGAGCCTTCAGGTGTTGGGAGCCTTTTCATATCTGCAACTGGTGAAGGGAAAGGATTTTTTTGGCAAATTCATGAAAAGTGCCTTTTCCAATGTATATAACTTGATTACCTTGGAAGAATTTGAAGCGTTAGTATCCCTAAGGTCACTTGTCATACAAATCAAAGAACTCGGTCTTGATGCGCATTACCATTAAAATAATCGCTGTTTTTCTTCTTGTCCTGTTGCTGTTGGCTTTTTCCACCCAGATTCTGTTGAATTCCCGGTCAACATCACTTTTTTTGACGAAGCAGATCAATAAATATTCCGATCGTCATGTCGATATATCTGGAGTCAGGTGGCATTGGCTGCCGGTCCCTCATCTTTCCTTGGTGGACGTCAATATTGAAGACCCAGCTCTGGTCGCGGCTATACCCGAGGTTTCGATTCAGCCTGACTGGATTCAACTGGCAAAGGGAAACCTGAACCTGGGGAGCATATATCTTCTCAGCCCTGACGTACATATCAGGGCCCTGCCAGGCAAGGAGAAAAAGACCCTTGAAAAAGAGGGAGAGAAAGAAAGCCCAACGCGTAACATGGCACTTCCTTTTCCTGAAATCCAGGTAAAGGATGGTCGGCTTGTAATTGATTCTAAGGTGTTTCCGGAGAAGGCAAGAAAGGGTAGCAAGCTATTCAACTTTTCGGAAATAAATGGATTCTTAAGGAAATCTTCCGGCTCTATACGGTTTGATATCTCCTGTGCGTCCCGTTTTTTTGACAAAATAACATTGAATGGAGCTGCCCAGCCTGATGGGTGGACTTACCGGGTAGATACAGGGTTCAAGGGGTTGAAGCTCGATCTGCTCCTCAAGGAATTTGATTTCAACCATCCACTTTATCCGGTGCAATCAGAGGCAGATTTAAGGATCCGGCTGGAAGGTACAGGTTCAGAACGGATGAGCGCGTCCGTTAGAGGGAGTTTCCCCTGTTATGTCATCAAGTCGCATAACAGGGATCTCCTTTTTTCCTGTGGCAGCCTGTCCCTTAATTTAGAAAAAAAGGGAGGCGATTTTACTGTCAAGATAGCCGAAATGAGGTTTCAAGAGCCTCAATTCAATCTGAACGGAGAGGTGTCGAGACACTATGATCCTGGGCTTCACAAGGATGTCTGGGATATAGATCTTCATGCCAGTGACGTAGATGTTCTCGCGGTTCGAAAAAGGATTCTCGCCCTTTGGGGGAATCATTCGGTAGCCCGGAAGGTATGCTCAATCGTAAAAGGGGGTAGGGTGACAAGGGCCAGATATTCGTTCCACGGCCCAGTGGAAGACTTTAGACATCTCGAGGCAATGAAAATTAGTGCCGATGTGAAAGAGGCTCCCATACACGTGCCTGGAGCCGAGCTTGAGCTTGAACTGGCAAAAGGCCCTATAACAATCGAGAATGGAGTCCTCTCCGGAACGGGGCTGTCTGCCCGGCTTGGAAACAGCCTGGGGACCAATGGGACCCTAGTGCTTGGATTGACCGGTCCAGATCCAGATTTTAATCTGGACTTGATGATCGATGCGGACTTGAAAGACTTACCCAGCGTCCTCCACCGCCTTGTGAAAAAGGCTTTATTTCGTCAGGAGTTGGAGAAATTCTCTGAAATCGACGGAAGGGCAAAGGGAAGGCTGAGGATAGGGGAAAAACTCCACGATTTGTCGGTCTATGTGGATGTGACAGATATCGATGCCTCTGCGAAGTACGACAGAATATCGTGGCCGCTTCATATAGCCGGGGGCAGTTTGAAGGTCACCCCTTCCGGGATCTACTGGGAAAAGATAAAAGGTAACGCGGGTCCACAAATTATCCATGAGCTGACTGGAAAAGTGAATTGGAAAGGTGTCCCGCTCATAGGAATAGAAAATCTTGACTGCTCATTGGATACCGGGGCCTTGTTCCATGAACTCATGGGCTTTGACGGAATTTCTAAGCATGTGTCATCCGTCGTGAGTTCAGTTGACGGAAATGGCGAAATAAAGGGGTTTCACCTGGAAGGCCCTGTGAAAAATCCTGCCTCATGGCGTTATTCCTTTAAGTTTTTGCCAGACTCACTGGTACTTTTCAGCCCTTTGCTTCCAGGGAAGGCGGAGGTGAAAAAAGGCACCTTGGAACTGACTGATAGTAGTATCGTCTTTAAAACTCCTCATCTTAAGATCGATTCCAGTGCCGTGGCCTTTCATGGCCATTTTTCCCATGCTGCCTTTCGAAACTGGAAGGGTGACGTGATGCTTACAGGCATCATTGGCAGGGGGGTGGCCAACTGGATCAAGGAAAAGGGATGGATTCCACCTCCATACTTTCCCAAAATTCCTTGTAGAGTTGATAAGTTCTTTGTTGCCTGGGATGACAATCGCACCAAGGTAAGAGGGAAGATTTCCAGGGATAATCCTAAAGGGGGAGGTCGAGTAAGTACTGACCTGGATTTAACCGTTAGGCAGGGAAAACTGGATATTGAAAAAATAGTGGTCAACGGGCTGGGTAAAAGGGCTGAGATGGGGCTTAGTATCCATGGCGGTCGAAATGAATCTATAGAGTTTTCCTGGGATGGCGAGTTGCTAAAATCCTCTCTGGACGCATTACTGGAAAACAACGAGCTCCTTGAGGACAGCTTGACTGGCCGATTAAGGCTTTTCTTGAAGAGGGGACAAGGTGAAAAAAACACAGCCAGCGGTGCGATATCAGCAAAAGGAGTAATCTGGCACTGGGGTGTGGCCAAACCGGTACTGATCAAAGATGCCTTTTTAAGAGGGGATGGAGATAAGATTTACGTAGATAAACTGGTTATGGGGTTTGAAGACGAGGTGATTTCCTCAACTGGATTCGGCATTATATCTAACCAGGGAATAAAATTGTCCCTTTTTGCTGATTCTCCTTCCATCACATGGGATAATTTTTCAGATTTTTTTGCCAAGGATTCTTCCCTAGGACAGGCTGGGGAATCAGCTGACAACTCTATCCCTGCGACTGCGGAAAATAGTGACGAATACCAAAAGGCATGGCCTTTTTATGGAACCTTTGATTTTTCACTAGGGAAGTTCTCAATTCAAGCGCATAAGTTCAGTGACGCGGATTTTACCTCATCCAACAAGATGTATACCTGGGCCCCCGTAATCGGACGCTTTACTATTGAACCTTCTGGGACCAGGAAGTTGGTGGTTTCAAGGGGAGAATTCTGTGGACTTGATACAACGGGTGAGTGGGAATTAGACACCAAAAGGTGTCAGATTCGGGTCTCAACCCATGAGGGAAACCCACGTTTTGAAAATGTATTGGCTTGCCTGGGTTATGATCAGGATATAATAGAGGGGCCGTTCTCACTGGATTTTAGACTGAGTGGGAGTATCGGCTCCTGGGATAGCGGTGGACTCCATTTGTATTCGGATGGAGGTGTTATCAGGAGACTTAACTTTTTTTCAAAACTTTTTACTGTAATAAATGTAATAGACCTTTTTTCCAAACAGGGTGTTTCCGACCTGGTCAACGAGGGATTTACCTATTCGAGACTGGTCCTTGAGGGTGATATCAAGGGGAACCTTCTCAAACTTGATAAGTTTGTTGTAAAGGGTAGCGGGCTCAATATTTTTGGACGGGGAACCGTGGATATTAATACGTTTGAAGGGGACCTGATTTTGCTTGTTGCCCCTTTAAAGACAATCGATACTATTATATCCAAAGTTCCGCTGGTTGGACGGGTAATTGGGGGCAAAAATAACGCCGTTCTGACTATACCGGTTGGCGTGAAGGGTAATTTGTCCGATCCCAAGGTAGTGCTCCTCCCACCTGAGGCCGTGGGCTCCGCTTTGATCGGGCTTGTGACCGATACGCTCAAGCTCCCATTTATTATTTTAAAACCAGTTTTACCAAGGTAGCAGGATTATGACAAAGAAAGATACTAGGTATGTGCATGTCTACACAGGGCAAGGCAAGGGAAAGACAACCGCCTGTCTGGGGTTGGTTCTCAGGGCCTTGGGAGCGGGCTGGAGGGTGCTCTTCGCCCAATTTTTGAAAAATGACGAATATAGTGAGATCAAGGCATTAAAAAGATTTGTTCCTCAGGTTGAGGTGCGGCAGTTTGGATCAGGCCGTTTTGTGAGGGGAAGACCCACGGAAGAAGATATCAGGCTGGCTGAGAGAGGATTGCATGATGTTGAACAGGACATGATCTCTTCCCGGTTCGACATGATAGTTCTGGATGAAATAAATGTCGCAATCCACTTTGGCTTGGTATCCCTTCAGAGAGTGTTGTCTTTTCTGGAGAAACGTCCCAAGGACATGGAATTGGTTCTTACCGGCAGGTGGGCACCCAATGAACTGATAGAACAGGCCGATCTCGTCACAGAGATGAAAGAGGTAAAACACTATTTTAGGAACGGGGTAGCAGCAAGAGAAGGAATTGAAAAATAGCGGACATGGCCTTTGGGCAACAGGTCACTGCCAGTGGTTCCACTGGCTGAAAAAATGTACTGGTTGATTCAGTGTCAGGTTGCGGGCTTGACACCCGGTTTCTACTGCCGTAAATCCACTGAGGGAATCTCTAAATGTTGACATACAGGGATTACGCTGCGCTTTTACCGCGTTTTTTCGGGATGAGCGGGCGGAAATGGCAATTGAGAATCTCAAAAAAATTCTAAATAAAAAATCGAAGATTTCTTGCTGTTTGCGGCAAGGGGTTTCAATATAATGATTTAGTGAGAGGGGAGCACAAAACCATGTGGAATCCAATTGAAAGTGCGCCTAGGGAGCAGATAAGGGCACTACAGGCCAAAAGGTTGAGAGAAACAGTAGAAAGGGTTTACCATCTTGTACCATTCTATAAGCAGAAGCTGGATGAAGCCGGTATCAAACCAGCAGATATAACATCTATTGATGATCTATCTCGGTTGCCTTTCACTACAAAGCAGGACCTTCGTAATCACTATCCATTCAGTCTGTTTGCAACTCCGATGGATCAGGTGGTTCGTATCCATTCATCTTCAGGTACAACGGGCAAGCCTACCGTCGTTGGCTATACCGCCCACGACATGGAGGTCTGGAAAGAGGTCATGGCCCGTTCCATGAAAATGGTTGGTGTCGGGCCAGGAGATGTCGTCCACAATGCGTATGGTTACGGGCTTTTTACCGGCGGCCTTGGTTTTCATTATGGGGCTGAAAAAGTGGGGGCTGCCGTAGTGCCAGTGAGTGGCGGTTTTACAAAGAGACAGCTCCTGCTTATGAAGGATTTTGGAGCCACTATCCTCTGCAGTACGCCTTCATTCGCTCTTCACATGTATGAGGTGGCCAGGGAAGAGGGATACGACATAAAGAAAGATTTTAAATTAAGGGCAGGTTTTTTTGGGGCAGAACCTGCGTCGGAAGGTCTGCGCAATGCCCTCAAAGAGGCATGGGGCATACAATATGTTGAGGCCTACGGCCTTTCCGAGATTATTGGGCCTGGTGTGGCAGCAAGTTGCATTCACGGCCGTCTCCACGTTTTTGAAGATCATTTCATACCTGAAATTATAGATCCTGAGACAGGTGAGGTCCTGCCCGACGGGGAGGAGGGGGAACTGGTCTTCACCACTGTGACCAAGCAGGCCCTTCCAATCATCAGGTACCGTACCAAGGATGTGACCTGTCTTCACAGGGAACCGTGTAGTTGTGGCAGGACAATGGTGGTTATGGAGTCCGTAAAGGGCCGAAGTGATGACATGTTGATAGTAAATGGCGTAAACGTGTTTCCATCCCAGGTGGAGCATGTTTTAACCAAGGTGGAAGGTACAACACCAAACTATGTTATAGTGGTGGAGAAGAAGGGCGTGCTGGATAAACTCGAGGTCTGGGTCGAGATGGATGAAAAGATCTTCGCCGACGGTATAGGCGCCCTTGAAACACTGAAGCGGAAGCTTGAAACAGAGATGCTCAATGACCTCTATATCAACGTGAAGGTAAAACTCGTTGAACCGAAGACACTGGAACGCAGCATGGGCAAGGCCAAGCGCATAATCGATAAAAGAGAGGCATCACAGGGAGGGGGCAAACAATGATACAGCAATACGCGGTTAAACAGCTTTCCATTTTTCTTGAAAATAGAAAAGGAAGGCTACTTGAGGTAACCAACACCCTGAAAGAAAATGGGATAAATATCCGGGCACTAGCCATGGCCGAGTCAGCTGAATTTGGTATCTTGAGGCTGGTGGTGGATAATCCTGAAAAGGCAAAAAGTGCGCTTTCTTCAAACGGTTTCACTGTAAAAGAGCAGGATGTCTTCGCTGTAGAGGTAGATGACACCCCTGGAAGTTTTTACGAGGTGGTCAAAATCCTGGCGGAGAATGACATAAATATTGATTACACGTATGCTTTTGTCGGCAACTCCAAGTGTGCCGTGCTTGTATTCAAGGTCCCGGAAGACCTTTTGGAGAAGGCCCTTGACTCCGTTCAAAAAGGAGGCGTCAAGCTTGTAGAACCTCTTTTCTTTTATAGTTGAGTATGAGAGCAATGAACACGAAATTCATTTTCATCACAGGAGGAGTACTTTCATCCCTTGGTAAGGGTCTTGCCGCAGCATCCATAGGCTCATTGCTTGAAGCAAGGGGACTTACCGTAACCATTCAGAAACTTGATCCATACATAAACGTGGATCCAGGGACAATGAACCCGTTCCAGCATGGCGAGGTGTTCGTAACAGATGATGGTGCTGAGACTGACCTCGACCTTGGACATTATGAACGGTTCACCAACGCAAAGCTGGGGCAGAGGCACAATTACACCTCAGGAAGAATTTATCATAGCGTTATAAGTAAAGAGAGACGTGGAGACTACCTCGGCGGAACCGTACAGGTTATCCCTCACATCACGGACGAGATCAAGCAGGCGATTTTACAACTTAATGGTGAGGCAGATATCGCCATCATTGAGATTGGAGGGACTGTCGGGGATATAGAGGGATTGCCGTTTTTAGAGGCCATACGTCAGCTCAGGGGTGATCTGGGGAAGGAAAATACCCTTTATGTCCATGTGACATATGTGCCATTTATAAAGGCGGCTGGAGAGCTCAAGACCAAACCGACCCAGCATAGCGTCAAGGAACTCAGGTCCATCGGGATCCAGCCTGATATCCTGATCTGCAGGACAGAGATGAATCTTTCTTCTGCCCTCAAGTCAAAAATAGCTCTCTTCTGTGATGTGAATGAGGATCATGTCATCACCGCCAAAGACGTAAAATGTATTTACGAGGTCCCGCTGCGTTTTCATAACGAAGGGCTGGACGAGAGGATTATAAAATCCCTCAATATGTGGACAAGGGCGCCGGTCCTGACACCATGGAAGGAACTGGTCTCAAAGATAAAGCATCCCCAGCACAAGGTGCGTATCGGGATGGTGGGTAAATATGTAAATCTTACCGAGTCTTACAAGAGTTTAAACGAGGCCTTGGCACATGGTGGTGTCGCCAACAGTGCGGAGGTGGAGATAGATTTCATTAATTCTGAAGAGATCCAAGGAGATGCTCTGCGTGAACGCTTGTCTGGGATGGATGGCATCCTTGTACCAGGAGGTTTTGGGGCCAGGGGTATTCCTGGAAAGTTGGAGGCCATTTCCTTTGCAAGGGAAAACAGGGTACCATTTTTTGGAATATGTCTCGGTATGCAGTTGGCTGTAATTGAATTCGCCCGCAATGTGGCTGGGCTTCCCCTGGCTGACAGCACCGAGTTCGCTCCTTCCACCCCTGATCCGGTGATATACCTTATGAAGGAGTGGTATGATTATCGCTCAGGCAAGGTGGAGAGCCGGGACGAAAACAGCGAGATGGGAGGGACCATGCGGCTAGGGGCATATCCATGCCGGTTGGTAGAAGAAAGTTATGCCTTTGCCGCCTACAAGGTAAAGGATATTCTGGAGCGGCATCGTCACCGTTACGAATTTAATAATTCCTACCGGGAAACCCTGGAAAAGAAGGGACTTAGGTTCAGCGGTCTTAGCCCAAATGGAGAATTGGTTGAGATAGTGGAGATTCCTGATCATCCATGGTTCCTTGGATGTCAGTTTCATCCGGAATTCAGGTCGCGCCCCCTGGATCCCCATCCGCTTTTTGCGGCGTTCATTCAGGCTGCACTAAAATACAGGTCGAACAGGTAACATATAAGGGGCGTGCTGAAAATTTTGGGGTTAATAAATGAGAAGTGCCAAGATTGCTGACATCAAGATAGGGCCGGGTCATCCCCCCTTGCTGATTGCTGGTCCCTGTGTCCTGGAAGACTACGACACAGCTGCCCGCATCGGGGCATTTATGGCCTCTGTGGCCAGCCAAAACGGTTTTAGCTACGTATTCAAGGCCTCGTTTGACAAGGCAAACAGGACTTCAATCAGATCTTTCAGGGGACCGGGCCTCGAAAAAGGCCTGGAAATGCTTTCAGCAATCAGGGCTGAATTGGATGTGCCTGTAATATCAGATATTCATACCCCGGACCAGGCCAGGAAAGCGGCAGATGTCCTTGATTGCCTGCAGATTCCAGCGTTTCTTTGCAGGCAGACGGATCTTTTGGTTGAGGCGGCAAAGACCGGGCTCCCTGTAAATATCAAGAAAGGTCAATTTATGGCGCCTTGGGACATGGATCACGCAGTGTCCAAGGTCCGTCAGAGCGGAAATGACAATGTCATGCTGACAGAGCGTGGCACATGTTTTGGATACAACAACCTGGTGGTGGACATGAGAGGTATCCAGATTATGAGAGATCTGGGGGTCCCGGTTATATTTGACGCTACTCACAGCGTTCAGCTTCCCGGGGCTGGGAGAAATGAAACTGGCAAGGAGGAAGTTGCCTGCTCTGGCGGACAGAGGAAGTTTGTCCCGGTTTTGGCCAGGGCTGCCATGGCGGCAGGAGTTGATGGAATCTTTATGGAGGTTCATCCTGAGCCGGACAAGGCGTTGTGTGATGGGCCAAACAGCCTGTCCTTGGAACAGGCCTCATCACTGATCAGGGAACTTGCTGCCATAAAGAGGGCACTGTCTGGTTGAAATTCTTATTCTGTCCGGCAAGGTTTGGTGAATATAGTATTCCCGTCAGGCCCATTTCGTGGAAAAGTCTGGCCATTTGCAGTAGTCATGTTTTAAGGAGTCGGTAGCAGGACTACTGTGAAAGGCATGAAGAGTTTGGGCCGAAAAGGATTGAAATGGGGCACGTGGCAAGAGACATAATCTTCGACAAGGCAAAACGTATTAAGCTGCTGATTTTGGACGTGGATGGTGTGCTCACGGATGGCAGCATAACCTATGCGGCCTCTGGGGAACAGATCCAGTCCTTTAATGTGAAGGATGGGCTGGGTATAGCCCTTCTCAAAAAGGCCGGCATAGAAGTGGCAATAATCAGCAGCAGGTCATCCGACGCCCTTAAAAAGCGGGCTGCAGAGCTTGGAATAAAAGAGATAGTACAGGGCATAAAGAATAAATTGTCCTCATATGAAGAATTGAAGAGCCGAATGGGGCTCTCAGATGACGAGATAGCGTACATGGGTGATGACTGGGTGGACCTTCCGCTCATGAAAAGGGTAGGGCTTGGGATCACAGTGGCAGACGCATGGGAGCCCATGCAGGATTATGCCCACTACATTACCTTAAATCCAGGTGGCAGAGGGGCTGTACGTGAGGTGTGTGACCTTATCCTGAAGGCGCAGAACAAGTGGAGCGCCTTTTTGAATGACTATCTCAATCCCTGATCCCGTAATGGGTAGCTGCTGAGTTTGCCGAAGTTGTAATGCGGCAGGTCAGATTTTTCCAAACCTGCCAGGCATGCCAAATAAAACTAGGTCTGATCTTCAGACAGCTCTATGAGCATGTCAGCGATCTCCTGGCTGAGTTTCAACAGGCCCCTGTCCCAGGCAGCAACCAATGCGTCATAATCGTCCCCATCAACGGATTCATTGAAAGCAGACGATCGAGCGGCCAACAATTTTGTCCCTTTCTTTCCATAGATGGCCCAGCGGACATTTAGCGAGGCATCCTGACCAAGCCTGCCGTCTAATCGGATGATTTCGATTTCTACCTGGTAATCGATAAGGGCTGATCGCCTCCATGGATAGATGGCGATGCGCTCAGATGATAACAAATATGAAAGATTTTCGCCTATGACCCTTAAAATGTCTTCTTTCAATGAACCGGCCCATCTGTCATATTCCGCGAGGTTGAGCTGGTTGTCGCCCACGCGAGTTACAAGGTTGGGGCGATCAAGGTACTTGGGGAGTCTGACCGGTCCTACTGCCACTGTTTTGTCCAGTATGTGCCTGTTGGCTGTCTGATCAGCAATGGAATCCAATATATAAAATCGTGATGGCTGTGTAATGGGGGCACAACCTGCCACATAAATGACTATGATTGTCAAAGATAAAACTAACTTTGTCAAATGCTCATGGTTCATCTCGTCATTCTCCCACTTGACCCTTGCCCCGGATCAGGGCCTCAGGGTGTTGTTCCAGGTAATCTGTCAGGATTTGTAAGGAGCGGGCAGCCTCTGCCAGGCTGTTCAGGGTATTCAGGAGTTCCTGTCTCAAGGGAGAATCCTCCGCGATTCTTTCCTGTAGTGTCACAAGGGTTTTTTCCGATTGGATAAGGGCGGAACGCAAATTGGCCGCAGTGTCCTGGACAGTGGCCGCCAGGGGTTTGACCTGCTCGTCAACATCACTTGCGAGCCGGGCAATCTCCTTCAACGCCTGGTTCAGGGATGTGATAGTATCTTCTAGCTCCTGTGACTGAACAAGGCTGTCAAGATGCTGGAGTAGCTGGTTGGCATTTTCCAGAAATTGCTGTACTGGAAGCTCCCTGATTTCCTCTATGATTTTTTGGGCCGTATTGGCCGCTTCCTGAAAACTTGTAGGGACAGTTGGTATCTCTGGAATATTTTTTTCCCGGCCGACGAGCACCGCGGGCTTGTCCGGGAAGAAATCCAGGGCGATAAAAAGTTTTCCGGTCACCACACTCTGGAAACGCAATTGAGCCCTGAGTCCACGTTGAATCATCTGTTCAAGATGCGGAATAGATGTTTCGCTGCCTCTGCCAAAAAGGACAGATTTTTTGTCTTCATTCACCTCGGTCAGGTTAAACCTTTTAGGCTCTATTTTGACATATACTGGAATCCATACGTCCCAATCATCATCTTGAGCCTTTACCTTTACCTTGATATCTGATACCGATCCAATCTTTACTCCCCTGAACATGACAGGAGCGCCGATATCGAGTCCTCTTATGGAGCCGTCAAAAAAGAGGACAAACGTCTTTTCCTGCGAGAAAAGGGTACCGGAACCAAAAAACATTATGGCAGCAATGCTTAATATTATTGCGCCAACTACAAAACCTCCGATAAGCGCTTTATTAGCCTGTCTACTCATTCGTCTGATTTATCCCTTAGGTCTATTGTTTTTATCATGCCCGAACTGATTCACCCCTCTTGACAAAAAAGTGCAGACTTTTGGCTGAGTACATTCAGCTATCATATCCCTTGGATTACCTCGAGCGATAATGGTGCGTGTCTCGGAATCCAGAAATATGGAATTTGTGCCTATCGCGAAGATACTTGCCAACTCATGGGTCACCATCACTATTGTGGCACCAAGACTGTCTCTCAGCTCGAGAATAAGATCGTCAAGTCGTTTGGCGCTGATAGGGTCCAATCCTGCCGAGGGTTCATCAAAGAACAAGATTTCAGGGTCTAAGGCTATCGCCCTTGCCAGCCCAGCTCTTTTACGCATACCCCCACTGATTTCAGAAGGATAAAAATCCTCGAAACCAGCAAGGCCGACCAAGGCAAGTTTGAACCTGACTATCTCCCTTATCTGGTCAGGGGACAGATCAGTGTATTCCTCAAGGGGCATGGCAATATTTTCCGCTAGGGTCATGGAGCTCCAAAGGGCGCCGCTTTGATACATCACCCCGAAGCGGCGCATACAGGCCTTTCTCAACTCGGGCTCGGCATCCCAAAGACTGGTGTCTTTGTAGAAAACCTGTCCGCAGGCAGGCCTTTTTAGCCCAATAAGATGTTTCATGAGTGTGCTTTTACCGCATCCACTATCCCCCATGATAATAAATATGTCCCCTTGCCAAATGGTAAAATTGAGATCTCTCTGGATGATGAAGTCTCCATAGGCCATGGTGAGATCACGGACTGTTATGTATGCCTTTTTCCCATTCATTATCCGTAACTCATATTCCAAGAATGTTTGTAACAACGGCGAACAGGCCGTCTGTGACAATGATGGCGACTATTGCCGTAACCACGGCCGACGTAGTCGACTGTCCAACGGCAGTGGCACTGCGTCCGCATTCCATCCCCTTCATGCATCCCGACAGTGCGATGATGACCCCAAAAACGAAACTTTTTACAATTCCCAAGGTTATGTCATTAAGATGTACGGCGGTCACTGTTTCACTAAAGTACTGGATGGGGGGAATGTCTAGAATGGTTGTCGTTACAATCAGTCCTCCCAGCATGCCAACCACGTCAGAGTAGATACACAGAAGCGGCATCATGATGGATAGCGCCAACATCCTGGGTAAAACGAGGAATTCCATTGGAGAGAATCCAAAGGTCTCCAGTGCGTCGACTTCCTCGTTGACCTGCATGGTGCCTAACTGGGCAGCAAAGGAAGCCCCTGTACGGCCTGCCATGATGATTCCGGTCATCATGGCCCCCATCTCCCTGGCCATGCCAATTCCCACAAGGTCGGCAACATAGATTTCCGCCCCAAACATCTCAAGCTGGATAGCGCCTACAAAAGCGAGAATCAATCCTATCAGTCCGCTGATGAGGGTGACGATGGGAAGGGCCTGTGGGCCGCTATCCTGAAGGAAATACATTAATTCCGAATGGCGGAAGCGGGCCCGCCCTCGTAGCAACGCAAGAAACGCCATGAACAGTTCGCCGATGAATTCGAGCTGCTTTACGAGGGAATGGGTGATGCCGAGGGCCTTTTCACCGATTTTTTCAAGAAAATTTTCCCTTGATAGGGCCTTGCGTCCATCCTTTTTCCTGGGAACCGCCTGGGCAAGTGCAATGAGACGTTGGGCCCCCTGAGGCAGCCCCTGTTGATTGACCTGTATCTTCCTTTTGGAACACAGCGCAAAGAGCTTGAATAAAAATATCAGAAGGCCGCTGTCCCATTCAGTTAATAAGGAGGTGTCAAACTCAACGACGTCAATCTCCGGGGTCAGGTGTGCTTCCAGGACTTCGCGGGCCTCGGGCAGCTTGTTGACTGTTTTCCAACTGCCAGAAAGGTGCAATAGAATGATGTTTTCAGCCGGGCGGCGAACGCGTATATGATATGACTCAGATTGGGATTTTGAAATCATGTTCTCATCAGCTGCGTAGTCCGGGGTTATATTGAATTTTTTACGTAGCCATCTTTAGAAGTACGATGGACTTATTAATAGTTCATTATTATTAACTACCATCATATTAAACTAAATTCTACAAATGGAGATATTTGGACCTCTAAACATTGCCCTTTTCCCCTTGCCCGCGTTGCTCTTGGGCAAAAATGCTCATACAGGGAGGGGCCTGCGATTTTAAAAATCTAATTTTTAGAGGTTCCTATATGGCATATGCTCGGTTGAGCAGCACTATTTTTTACAAATCCTGCTGATATCTTGTCTTGAACCTGTTAGGATACGGCGTATTATCACTTCACTATTTTAAATATGGTAAAAAGAATTTTTGATACGAAATATATATTGTGGCTTGTGCCTTTGGTGCTTTTGTTGCTTTTTGCGTGGGGCAACTGGTATGGCAAGATAAGAGATGTCCGTGATTTTTGGCCTGCTGAGCGGAGCCTTCTAAAAGCGGATTTCAGTTTCGAAGATGTTACTTATACCAGGAACATAGCCGGAAAGACCCAATGGATGCTCAAGGCAAAAGCGGCTGAGCTTTATCAGCAGAATGAGAAGATGGACCTTGAAGGAGTGTTCATAAACTTTTTCCCAAAAAAGGGTGGGCCGGTCAGTGTGGTCGCGGATAAGGGGGCGTATGATTTGAATAAAGAGGAAATATTCCTAGAAGGTAATATTGAAGTTGTCTCTTCAGATGGAAGGACCCTTTATACAGATACTCTTCGTTTCAGCCAGAAAAAGAGAGTGATATGGACGAAGGACAAGGTGCTCCTGACAGGTAACGGTATGGTCCTGAGAGGAAAGGGCCTGGAGTATGATTTGCAAAAAGGAAAACTGGTCATAAAAAGCCAGTCTACAGTATTGCCGGATAGGGATGGGTTTGATTTTTAATTGCCATTTTTTGAAATTGGAGACATGGAAATGGGTAAGTCTGTTATAGAAAAACTAGTCAAATTCATTAGGTTGTTAAGTGTACTTATCGTGTTAAGTTGTTGCTGGATAAGCGTGTCAGCGCTGCCAGATTGCGGTGGGTCCTCCCTGGCCTTTGCCCAGGGCAAAAATAGTTCGGGTAAAGGTGATATCAAGAGTTCAGGTACTGCCCCGATACATATAAAAAGTGACAGGATGGAGGCCGTGGATAAGGCAGGGACTGTCTACTTTTCGGGACATGTGGAGGCGGTGAGGGGGGATCTGGTCATTCATTCAGACAAGCTCAAGGTGCTGTATAAAAAGGTAAGAATTCAGACATCCTCCAAGGGTGGTGCAAAAGAGGAGAGCGAAAAAAAGGTGATAGAAAAGATAATCGCCTCAGGTCATGTTCGCATTACCCAGAGAAACAGGATTGCCACAGGGAACAAGGCGGTTTATGACAAGTCCGCTGAAAGGATAACCTTGATTGGAAATGCGCAGGTATGGCAAGGAGCCAACAGGATAAGTGGTAAAAAAGTAATATTTTTCATAAATGAGGACCGCAGCATTGTGGAAAGTGGTAAAGGTAAGAGGGTAGAGGCGGTTGTTTATCCGGCAGAGTAAAAAGTAGAATCAGGGGATCAGGAGTGAGTATTTTAGAGGCCTCTGGGCTTGTTAAGAAATATAGGGGCCGTACTGTTGTAAACGGCGTCAATCTCAGGCTGGAAGATTCCAGCATAGTAGGATTGTTGGGACCCAACGGCGCGGGTAAAACCACTACCTTTTACATGATAGCCGGTCTGATTATGCCAGACTCCGGGAAGGTCGTCTTGAATGGGCAGGATGTCACAGATCTGCCGATGCACAAGAGGGCGCAGAAAGGGATTACATACCTGCCTCAGGAGGCATCGGTGTTTCGTAACCTTTCGGTAGCAGACAATATACGTCTTGTTTTACAGGAGAGAGGCCTGACACAGGATGAAGTCGAGGAAAAGACGCTTACTTTTTTGCATGATATGGGACTTGAGGGATTGAAGGATCAGAAGGCCTGTTCACTGTCCGGAGGAGAACGGCGCAGGGTAGAGGTGCTTAGGGCCCTGGCCACCGATCCCCAGTTTATATTGTTGGATGAACCCTTTGCGGGTGTGGACCCTCTATCTGTGGCGGATCTTCAGGATATCATACGTAGTCTGAAGGCCAAGGGAATCGGAGTTTTCATATCTGATCACAATGTCCGGGAAACCTTGACGGTGTGTGACCGCGCCTATATCTTAAATTCAGGGGAAGTTCTCGTGGAAGGCTCTTCTGAGCATATAGCTAGTAGTAGTGTTGCTAGAAAAATTTATTTGGGAGACAATTTCAGTCTTTAACCTATGGCTCTTGAACTACGACAAAATCTGAAACTTACCCAACAGCTCGTAATGACTCCCCAGTTGCAGCAGGCCATCAAACTGTTGCAGCTTTCGAGAGTCGAACTCATCGAGACCATAAATCAAGAGCTGGTTTCCAACCCTGTTTTAGAAGAGACCTCTAAGGAAGAGACTTATTCCGGGCCCGAAGTTGAACCTGTCGTACCTTCCCAGACGGGAGCAGAAGGGGAGAGCCAGAACAGTGACGTTATGCCTCCGCTGTCTTCCTCTGACATGGAAAAGACACCGTGGGAAGAAAAGGCGGTTGAAGAGACAGAGTGGAGAGAGTATCTGGACGACGACAACCGCTCCAATATTCCTTCGTATTCCTTTGAGGAAAAGGAGCAGCCCAATTACGAGAATATTATTAAGAACACTACCGATCTTTCTGATCATCTCATGTGGCAGCTTCAGATGTCCCATCTCGGTGAAGAGGAGCGTTACGTCGGTTGTCTGATCATAGGAAATCTTGATGCCAGCGGATACCTGAAGGCCAGCCTTGAAGATATAGCCAGGGATGCGTCGGTAACTGTAGAGGAAGCGGAAAAAGTCCTGAAGACGATACAGATGTTTGATCCGGTAGGTGTGGCTGCCAGGGACTTGAGAGAGTGCCTCTTGGTTCAAATAGAGCATCTCCAGATCAAGGACCCTTTGGTGAAGGAACTTGTCAGTAATCATCTAAAGGACCTTGAGAAACACAACTATCAGGCAATGGCAAAGGCCACTGGAAGAAGCGTGGAAGATATTGCCGCTGCCATAGAGGTGATAACAGGCCTTGAGCCCAGACCAGGACGTGCCTTCAGTAATGATGACGTCCATTACATAGTGCCTGATATATATGTTTACAAGGTAGATGACGAGTATGTGGTAACACTAAACGACGAGGGAGTTCCTAGGCTGAGAATAAGCTCTTACTACCGCAGCGCCCTTGAAAATAAACTTGCGCCGGACGGGGCCAGGGATTTTATTCAGGGAAAGCTCAAGTCCGCGCTCTGGCTCATCAAAAGTATACAGCAAAGACAAAAGACGATTTACAAGGTTACCAAGAGCATTGTAAAGTTCCAGAGGGAATTCCTGGATAAGGGAATATCCTATCTTAAACCGCTTGTCTTGCGAGATGTTGCCGAAGATGTCGGTATGCACGAGTCGACTATAAGTCGGGTAACCACCAACAAATATGTGCATACACCTCAGGGCATATTTGAACTCAAGTTCTTTTTCAGCACTGGACTCAGGATGAAAAATGGCGAGGATGTAGCTACCCACAGCGTCAAGGAGAGGATACGTCAACTGATACAGTCGGAGGACGCAACAAAACCATACAGCGACCAGCAAATTGTTGAAATTTTGGCAAAAGATAATATAAAGATTGCCCGCAGGACAGTAGCAAAGTACCGGGATCTTATGGGTATCCTGCCATCGAGCCGTCGCAAACGTCCGGCTGTCAAATAAGTAGTAATTCCTTTGTGTTATGAAGATTAACATGCTTATGGAGGTATTTTATGCAATTGAACGTCACATTCAGGCACCTTGAATCATCTGATGACCTTCGGGATTATGCCGAACAGCGTCTTCAGAAATTGAAAAAATATGCAGACGGCCCGATGAAGGTCAATGTGGTGCTGTCCGTTGAAAAGTTTCGAAATGTGGCTGAAGTGGTTATATCAGGCGATGGCATTCGTGCTGCCGCAAAGGAAGAACATGACGACATGAAGGCTGCCATCGATCTTGTATCAGACAAGATCGAAAAACAGCTCAAGAAATACAGGGAAAAGCTGCTTAGCAAAAGAGGGACAGCACAGCCAGGTGTAGCCCCTGCCCCTGTTACCGAGTCCGAGCAGCAGGACTTCCAGGTTATACATGTGGAAAAGGCTGAAGCAAAACCCATGAGTGTTGAAGAGGCCGTGGCCCAACTCCAGATCCTTGATCGGGATTTTATCGTATTTATGAATGCTGACACTAACGCTGTCAATGTTGTATATTGGCGTAAAGACGGCACCCTTGGACTGATAGAACCGTAGTCACAGTGAAGATCCGCGATTATCTTTGTAAAGATTGTATTGTGGTTGATCTGACTGCCAGTACAAAGGATGAAGTCCTGGCAAAACTGGCAGAATTGGGTGTACAGGTCGAACCTTCTCTTCAGAAGGAAAAGATCCTTTCGGTATTGAAGGAACGGGAAGAGCTGGGAAGTACAGGTATAGGAGGAGGGGTGGCCATACCCCACGGCAAGTTTCCTGAATTGGACCGTCTTTTAATCCTGGTTGGCAGAAGTGTTGAGGGTGTTCCTTTTGACGCTGTGGATAATATGCCTGTCCATATTGTGTTCCTCTTGTTGGCGCCGGATGATTCTGCTACGCTTTATCTTAAGGTGCTCGCCCGGGTATCTAGATTGCTGAAGGCACCTGGTGCGTATCAGCGCCTGAAGGAGGCTTCTGATAAAGAGGCAATACAAGAGGTGATCGAGGATATTGACGCTTCAATTTAAACTATACAGTGACTGGCAAGACTGCTGGAGAGTGCAGTCCTTGGACCACCTTAATCCATGACACTTAGACGTTCTTCCATAGGAGTTGTCCCCTCCAGAAAGGTACAGACAGTTGTCATTACGGGGATGTCAGGCTCTGGCAAGAGTACTGCCCTGAAGGCATTTGAAGATATGGGATACTTTTGTGTTGACAATCTCCCTATTGCCCTGCTCCCTGAATTTCTTTTCTTCCAGGAAAGGACGACTGTCGAACCCACCCGTGTTGCACTTGTCATGGATATCAGGGAGGGTACCTTTCTGGACCAGTATAGACCTATCTTCAATGAGCTAGAAAAAGAGGGGTTCCATCTGGAGGTGCTTTTCCTTGATGCAAAGGACGATGTCCTTGTCAGACGTTTCAACCAGACCAGAAGGCATCATCCACTGAGTCCCAGGGGTAACGTTTTGGAGGGGATAGCCCTTGAACGGGAACGAATGAGTGAACTGAGGGAATATTCAGACAAACTGCTGGATACCTCAGATCTGAACGTCCACCAGCTTCGCAGAAACATAATTGCCCTTTATTCCGGCAGGGAAAGTCTTGATGATCTGGTTATACATCTACTTTCATTTGGATTCAAACATGGGATACCCGCAGACGCGAACCTGGTTCTGGATGTAAGGTTTCTGCCCAATCCCTTTTTCGAAGAAGATCTAAGGCCCTTGAATGGCTGCGATCCCATGATTCAAAAATATGTCCTCGAGAAAGAGGACACCCTTGCTTTCCTGAGTCATTTGGATGAACTTTTTTCTTTTTTGGTTCCCAGATACAAGAAGGAGGGTAAATCCTACCTGGTGATAGCTGTTGGATGTACTGGTGGAAGACATAGAAGTGTCGCAGTGGTTGAATATTTAAAAGAGATGTTTACAAAGGCCGGAGACAACGTTATCGTCTCACATAGAGATCTGGGTCTGGAGGATTAATCGATGATTGGTGTAGTCATTGCGGGTCATGGAAGTCTGGCCGAAGAGTTATACGAGACAGCGGTTTTTATCGTAGGACAAATTGACCAGATGATTGCACTTTCCATTGACCCGGGGGAGCCGGTGGAAAAGCTTCAGACACAGATCAAGAAGGCCATCTCCAGCGTGAATACTGGTGACGGTGTTCTGGTCTTGACCGACATGTATGGAGGCACACCCGCAAATATGACCCTGGCTTTTCTTGAAGACAAAAAGGTCGAGGTCATAACGGGGGTCAATCTTCCAATGTTGATCAAACTGTGCCAGTGCAGAACAGAGGGGCAATCCCTTGCTGAATTGGCAGATACAGTAGTGGAATATGGCAGAAAAAGTATTAATCAGGCATCTGCCATCCTGAAACGATAGTACCTTTCTCGCCATTTGCCGCGTATCATTTTGTCTTGTTTATGACAATTCTTTTCGAACGGTCTTAACAATGTCACTCGGTGAAGAGAAGTGGATGTTGAAACGTGCGTCCACAAAAGATCTGAGCCAGATATTAAGGATAGAAAACACCCTGTCACTTGACGTTTGGTCAAGGAAGAGTTTTGAGGCAGAGCTTTGTGATCCCTCCGGCATGGCTCACTTGTGGATAGTAGTTCCACTGTCTGATAGGTGTCAGGTGGCGGGATATTCGGCCTTTCGTATCATTTTTGATGAATTATATATCTTGAAAGTGGTTGTGGATCCCATGTGGAGGCGAAAGGGTGCTGCACGCTTCATGTTGGGCAATATCGTCGTCTATGGACAAGGAAATGGGTGCAGCAGGTTCTTATTGGATGTCAGATTCAATAATATCCCATCCGTCCGTTTGTATGAAAGCATGGGCTTTTCCTGGGCCGTCCCTGATCCTGAAGGCAATAGTGGCGGTATTATGGTCAAGGAAACAGATTGACTAAGAGGGCTTATGTACCTACTATGTTTTGACAGACGTAGTGTATTTTTTTGCGATGTCGTGTCCATATATGGGGCGAGACAAAGAAGCAAAAACAACATTGGTGGACTCGTAAGAAGTCCGTCGTACCTGGCGGTACTACAAAGCTGACTTGCTGGTTGATGGCAATTATTTTTTGCTTATGGCTTTGGCGTAAAAGAATTTACGAAAGATCTTTTTGCCGAAAGGCAACGTGGTTATCGAACAAAAGGGCAATTTCTAGGGGTCCCGTAGGTATGAAAGTTATAAGGAGGTGAGGCCATGGCAATTCGAGTAGGTATAAATGGATTTGGACGTATAGGAAGAAACATCTTTCGTGCGGCAGCAAGGTATCCGGAGTTTGATCAGATAGAAATAGTGGCCATAAATGATCTCACTGACGTGAAGACCATGGCCTATCTGTTGAAATATGATTCTGTCATGGGGACTTTCCCGTGCGAGGTCAAGACCAATGAGCATTCCATTATAGTAGATGGAAAGGAAATCAGGGTGACCGATCATCGAGAGCCCTCCCAGATACCATGGGATGCCGCCGGGGTGGAGTACGTGATTGAGGCCACCGGTAGGTTCAGGGACGGAGAGCTTGCCAAGGGACACCTAGAGGCCGGAGCGGGAAAGGTGATCATCACGGCCCCTGCGAAAGGGGAGGATGTGACAATAGTCATGGGTGTGAACGAAGATGACTATGACCCAGTAAAGCACCATATAGTTTCCAATGCCTCGTGCACCACAAATTGTCTGGCTCCAGTGGCTAAGGTGTTGCTGGACAGGTTTGGAATACAGAGCGGGCTGGTCACCACTGTACACGCCTACACCAATGATCAGCGGCTGTTGGACTTCGCCCATACCGATTTGAGGCGGGCCAGGGCAGCAGCGGTTAATATGATCCCGACTAAGACAGGGGCAGCGTCAGCCGTTAGCAAGGTCATACCGGAGCTTGCGGGAAAGTTTGACGGTATTTCAGTAAGGGTCCCCACACCGGATGTATCAATTGTGGATCTCGTGGTCCTGGTGGAGAAAAAAGTAACTGTTCCAGAGGTAAATAATGCCTTGAAGGAAGCTGTAAACCGGTATCTCGGTTACACGGAAGAACCCCTTGTTTCCACTGACCTGTTGATGGACCAGCGGTCATCAATAGTGGATGGCTTAAGTACAAAGGTTGTTCAGGATACCCTGGTCAAGGTGATGGCGTGGTACGATAACGAGTGGGGTTACTCAAACAGGGTCCTTGATCTCATAAACTATATGGAGTCCAGGAAGGTGATATAGAAAAATTTATGGTTCTGGAATCAAAGGCCCTGAAGGTCAATCTTGAAGCCACTGCTGTAAAAGAGATCCGGTTTGATCCAAGATACCACGTGCTGAGGCAGGCGGTCTGGGATTATAAGGGGGTTGTGTCGTCACTGGATCACTTGTTGTTTGAGCTTCATCATCCGTTTTTGAACTTGAGCGCGGTTGTCAACGAATTGAGGGGGTTTTCCCTCAAGAATTTGAATATCCTGGTCCGTTCCCCAAAGGGATCAGAGGCAATTGACATTATTTTCAGCACATTTTTCGACCTTGCCACCAGGGCTCCAAAGGATGTTCAACGTGTTGAGAGCGTTGATGGATTGCTGGCCTTTGTGGAGAAGATCGTTCAGACCATCGAGCCAGAAAAAATAGCCGCTATCGCCCATCCCTTGAGGAAAATTTTCCAAAAACTGAATGGGTCATCAGATGACATCATCAGGATAGCAGCGAGGAGCTATCATCCTATACCGACTATAATTGAGCGGCTGGTAGAGCGAATGGGGAATTACGGGTTGCCAGATTCCTTTTGGCAGGCCGCTGGTAGCCTGCTTATTCGAATTCTACGTGAGACGTACAGGTACTGGCTTTCCCTGGAGGATCCGAGCGACTGGCTGCAAAGGACCAGGGAAAAATATTCTCTTCAACTTGAACCATCTGATTTTGAGCAGGCTGAAAAAATTTTTTCACCCGTATGTCACGAACAATTCAGGGCGCACCAGGAACGTCTCAGGCATTTTGAAAATAAATTACTCGATGTAAACAATATAATTTCCATCCTCGAATTACCGGGATTTCTGGATATTGTCAGACATTATAGGAAGATATCCAACGAACTTTCCCGGCTTTCTTGTCCACTCCCAATTTATTCAGAAGGAGATAGCAGTTCCAGCCCCCCGGAAATAAATCTCTATCTACTCTTTTTGTTCCATATGGTGGAGATGGAGGGGCTTTCACATGTCCATGAAGAAATATTGCGGCAGCTGAACCGTACACTCCTGTGTTTTGTCCGCACGGCGGATTTTTCTGAACTGAAAAAGATCCTGCCCATGAACTTTGAGCTTTTGAAGCAGCAGGTGGGCCACTTCCCGAGAACGGCGCTTCAGTGCATAGAGGTCTTGGGCACAGAGGTGTTCCGCAGAGACAACTTCAAGGTTACGGAACTGTTTCTGGAAGAGGTCGTCCATTTTGGGTTTCAGCCACCAGCGGTCCAGGGAGTCGATACCGAATGGCATGTCCTGTCAAATCCCGCACATCTTCAGAATATCAGGGTATGGCTGAAACTCATAGGTCTCAGGCCCAAATATTGTGGAATCCTCCTTTCGGCACTGATAATAAACCTCAAACTGTGCGGTACATGCATACGGGATACTGACCTGTTTCAAAAGGATGTGAGCAAGCTTTTAAACTGCGATATAGAACCGGTCTATAACCTGGTGAAGCAACTTGCCAAGGGCCTTCCCGTGTATTTCAACGAGATAGGGGCGGAGGGCGTTCTTCGTGATGTTTCAACCGAACTGGATGAGATTTCTCACCGCAGGGACAGGTTGATCCATTTCCTTCGGAAACAGAGCCATGTGGAAAGCAACAATCTCATAGTGGATTTCATCGAGGCCATTTTCTGTTTTTGGTACAGCAGGGACAAACAGGCCCTGACCCCTTTTCTTCCTCCTGAGGTTCTTGATGAGATACCGGTGCATGGCCAGTATATCGACCATGTCCACAAGCTGATTCGTCAGCTTGCCTTGGATCTCGACCTGGAACCCTTTGCAAGAAGAATTGATCGTCTCCTGAATCTCTCGGACAACGAACTGGCCCGTATACTTGAATCTGTCACTGACGTTCCGCCCCAGGAAAGGCGTCGTCTCAAGCTCCTGATACAGATGTACCGGCTTGAAACCCTGAAATACAAGCTAGGTACCCAGGAGATTTGTCATCATCTGGAGGAAGCGAAGGAACTCGGATTTGAAGGACTTGACCAGGTAATCGAGGCGATAAAGAGGGACGATCCAGAGGAATGTATCGATATAATTCTTGATCAGCTGGAATACCTTAAGTCCATCATCCTGTCGGAAAAACAGTTCGAGGCTAGAGAAAATATATATCACAAGCGACATATTGCAGCTGACATCCCTTCCATGTATGGGCGTTACCATGAACCGAAATTTGATGCCCTGAGTCTTACATTTCGCCTGGAAAATCTGGCAAACATATATTTTGAGCGTCTCATTGCCTCCATGGATATACCCTTTATCACCAGTTCGACATTTGTTCGCATTCTAAGATACCTGCGACTGTTTTGGCGGGCCGTCCAGTTGAATGGTGTTTATTCAAAAAAATTTGCTACCTACCTTTCCCTTCTTGAAAAGTCCCTTGAGGTGCGCGGAGTAACCTTTTCTCAATACATGGACATAATTAGGGGGTTGTCCGAGGGTGTTCAGGACATGATAGAGACCTTTTACATAAATCCGCATCAGCAGAATCTCTCTTTCATAATCAGCAATCTGAACAAGAAGGATTTATTACCGAAATACAGGTCCGCGCTGGCTTCATCATATGGTGAGACCGACTTTATCCACCAGGTAAGCGAACGGGTCCTCAGGGATCTGATCTCATCCTCCTTTGGACTGCAGTATCTGGACAATTTCATTTCACGTCTATACCAGATCCTGGAAGAAGAAAGAGAGGTGCTAGACAACCATGATCTGGACCTCCTGTTGAGTTACGATCCAGATGAGGTGCTCTGCCCCATTCAGCATCCTTCTTCCAGGACCAAGGATCTAATGCACCTTGGTAACAAGGGTTACAACCTGGTCCTCTTGGATGAGGCCTATCTGCCGGTTCCTCCGGGTGTCATTGTGACCACGGAGGTGTTTCGGTGTCACAATATTCTAGCCAAGTTTCCTAATGCCTATGACGAATTCAAGGGGCAGCTGAAGGCCTGTTTGAAGGATATCGAAAAAAGAAGCGGGAGAAGGTTTGGCGATCCCTCAAATCCCCTATTGCTCTCGGTCAGGAGCGGGGCGGCCATTTCCATGCCCGGAATGATGTCCACCGTGATAAACGTTGGATCCACCCTGGAAACTATTGAAGGACTGTCGAGAATAACCGGGAAGAAGTGGTTTGCATGGGATAACTACAGAAGATTTTTACAGTCATGGGCTATGTCTTTTGGTATGAAAAGAGAATCATTTACAGAGCTCATGAAGAGTCAGAAGAAGAGGCTGGGTGTGGAGAACAAGCGGGAGTTTACCGGGGAACAGATGAAACAACTCGCCCTTGCTTACAGACAGGCCATCCTGGATAATGGGATTCCCCTGGAAGATGACCCCTTTAAACAGCTTCTCAATGCTATTGAACTTGTGCTGAGCTCGTGGAATTCTGATAAGGCCAGGGCCTACAGGGAGATCATGGACATCTCTGATTACTGGGGTACAGCTGTCATCATCCAGACCATGACCTATGGCAATTTATCGGAACAGTCGGGTACAGGGGTCGTTTTTACGGCGAATCCAACCCATAAACTGAATCGTGTAAGCCTGTGGGGAGATTTTACACCTGGGAATCAGGGAGAGGACATTGTCAGCGGCCTGGTTACCACCTTTCCTATTTCCATTGAACAGAAGGAGGTCATGGGGCTGGATTCAGAACCCAGCATGGAGGAGATGTTTCCGGAAATTTATAATACTCTTTTAGATTATGCGAAAAGATTAATTTACGAAAGAAAGTGGAATCATCAGGAGATCGAATTTACATTCGAAGGACCGTCTTCGGACAAGCTTTTTATTCTTCAGACCCGGGACATGACCACCAAGAAGAGGAGTGTGGCAGAAGTCTTCGTCCCGACAAAAGAGCTGGAGAGTTCTTATCTTGGGCGTGGTATTGGAGTTGGAGGAGGGGCACTCAGCGGAAAGGCCGTATTCACCCTGGCTGATATTGAGCATTTCAGGGAAAGGGAGCCGGAGACCAGTCTCATACTCATCCGGTCAGACACTGTTCCAGATGATATCAAGGAGATATCGATGTCGGATGGTCTGCTGACCGCGAAGGGCGGTCAGACGTCCCACGCAGCAATAGTGGCCTTTCGTCTGGACAAGACTTGTGTAGTGGGCTGTAAACAGCTCAAGGTGGTGGCTTCAAAGGGAAGAGCAGAGATCCATGGACGGGTCATAGGACCTGGAGATTTTATAAGCATTGATGGTAGGACTGGTTATGTTTATGCTGGCAAACATTTGATTCAGAAAAAAGAAGAGGCATATTTTGCAGCCTAGATCAGATGTGATAAAAAGCGGAAAAAATTGGTGTTTTCAGCTCATACGCCATAAAATAAAAAGATGAACCCGGATTATGCAGTTGGTGAAATCACCAGCCCCTTGCGGCTTCAAATATCCAAGGAAATTCGGGCATAACTGATTGGACCTTTTGGGTGAAGATTTTTCACAGGCAATCTGCTGTCAAGTTAATGATTTTAATAAGAGAGAATGTTACTTGGATGTTTGAAGCGCGTAATTCGGGATGAACCCTAAAAGAGGAGGATAAGTTCGATGATACAAGCTGGAGCCGAACCCCGGCCTATGAAACTTGGAATCAACGGCCTTGGCAGGATAGGTAAACTGAGCCTTTGGAACCATGTAAGTCGCAGATCCTTTTCTGAGATCGTGGTAAACTTAGGCAGACAGGTAGGACGAGGCCTTCAGGATATTGCTGCGGCTATAGAGCGCGATTCTACTTATGGCAGGTTAGGGGTCTATTTGCATGGATGCAGATGTACAAGGGTAGTTGAAAATCTGAACGAGGAAAAGGGCACCATGACGGTAGATGGTGTACCTGTAACCATTCTCAGGGAGAGCCGAAATCCCAAGGGAATAGACTGGGTAGGAAATGACGTACGGCTTGTAGTGGATACGACCGGTGTGTTCAGGGATCCGACCGTACCCGCGGATTCTCCCAAGGGCGCCTTGAGAGGGCATCTTGAGGCAGGTGCATCAAAAGTCGTCTTGTCTGCCCCATTCAAGATCAAGGATAAATCGGCAGGTATGCCAGAAGATGCAGTCACCACGGTGATGGGAATAAACGAGGACGATTACGTGCCGAACAAGCACAACCTTATCTCTGCGGCCTCATGCACAACCACCTGCCTTTCCTATATGGTAAAGCCCCTTCTGGACCATTTCGGTGCCAAGAGAATACTTTCCGCCTCTATGGTAACAGTACACGCTGCTACAGGCAGCCAGGTGGTTCTGGACAGGTTGCCCAAGGCGGGAGCAACGGACCTACGCAAGAATCGCAGCATACTGAACAATATCATTCTCACTACCACCGGTGCTGCAAAGGCACTTTCCCTCGTGATTCCCGAGATGAAGGAAATAGGGTTTATAGCAGAATCCGTTAGAATTCCCACACAGACTGGTTCACTCATAGTATTGGTCTTGACGATACAGGATGAAAGCCTTGAGAATCCCATAAACAGGGATATCATCAACAATATTTACAAGAAGGCTGCAGAGGGCCCCATGAAGCCTCGTCTGGTATTCAGCGAAGAGCAGAATGTGTCTGCAGATATAATAGGCGTTCCGGAAGCAGCTACTATAATAGAGGGTACAGAAACCCATACCAGGACTGCCGCGATACAGTTTGATCCTTCCCTGGTATGCAAGGGGGACGACGGCAGTTCAATTACATGCACACCAATCAATATACCCGTAACCCAGGTTGTGGTATACGGGTGGTATGACAACGAACTGGGCAGTTACACAAATATGTTGAGCGATAGGATAATTTCAATAGCTGATTCCATGCTATGAGGTAGAGTCATGATAAAATATGTGGACGAAATTCCGCTCAGTGGCAAAAAGGTCCTTATAAGGGTGGATTTTAATGTTCCCTTGACAGAATCTGGCAAGGTCGCAGATGATAACCGTATCAAGGGGGCCTTATCCACCATCAGGCATGTTATCAGTGAGGGCGGAAGAGTGATCCTCTGCTCTCACCTTGGGCGCCCTAAGGGTGAGAGAAACGAACGGTTCAGCCTGAAACCTGTTGCAGATCGCCTTGGGCAACTGCTTGGTCAGGAGGTCACTCTGGCGCCTGATTGCATTGGGCCACAAGTGGAAGATCTTGTCTCCGGTATGAAGGACGGAGATGTGTTGCTCCTTGAAAATCTGCGATTTCATCATGGTGAGACCAAAAATGATCCATCGTTCGCTAAGGCCCTGGCATCCCTAGCCGATGTTTATGTGAACGATGCATTTGCTGTATCGCACAGGGAACATGCATCCGTGACAGGGGTGCCTGCATTGACTGGCCAGTGTGCTGCAGGATTTCTGATAAAGAAGGAGCTTGACTACTTTAACAAGGCCATGGTGGAACCGGACAGACCGCTTGCGGCTATTCTTGGAGGTGCAAAGGTCTCCAGCAAACTCGGTGCCATTAAAAATATAATGAACCTGGTGGATAAGATCCTGATTGGAGGGGCCATGGCCAACACCTTCCTTGTAGCGCAGGGATTCAGCGTTGGCAATTCCCTTGTGGAATCCGACCTTGTAGAGACTGCGAGGGAGATTTTCGAGGAGGCCAGGGATAAGAAAATTGGCTTTTATCTTCCTGTCGATGCGGTGTTAGCCAAGGAAATAAGTTCAGAGGCCCAGATCAGAATTGCTCCCGTCCAGGAGATAGCTGAAGATGAGATGATTTTGGATATAGGCCAGGCCACCATCGATCTGTTCCGTGAGGCCTTGTATAATGCAAGGACTATTGTATGGAATGGGCCCATGGGTGCGTTTGAAAAGGTCCCTTTTTCCCTGGGAACCATGTCCCTTGCAAGAACTGTGGGCAGTAGCAACGCCTTGAGTATAGTGGGAGGCGGTGACACGGGTCTTGCTGTGCAAATGGCAGGAGAGTCTGACAATATTTCATATATATCCACAGGCGGAGGGGCCTTTCTCATGCTGCTTGAAGGAAAAGAGCTTCCTGGCATAACAGCTCTGAAGGAGTGCGGATAAAAATGGGTTCAGACAAAAGGATTCCAATATTTGCAGCCAACTGGAAGATGCACAAGACCGAGGTCCAGGCCAAGGAATTCATGGCGTCATACCTGGATCTCGTAGGAGATATATCCGGGCGCGAGGTGATAATAGCGCCGCCTTTTACTTCTATTCCCTGCATGGGGGGCCTTATAGAAGGCAAGGAGCACCTTTTTCTTGCCGCCCAGAATATGCACTATGAGTCACATGGTGCCTTTACCGGTGAGGTCTCAGCCCAGATGCTCACTGAACATGGGGTTTCATTCGTCATCCTTGGGCATTCTGAAAGGAGACACATATTTGGGGAGGATGACGGCCTGATTGCCAAAAAAGTGGATGCCGCAATCTCATCGGACCTATGCCCTATTTTTTGCATTGGGGAAACACTTGATGAAAGAGAAAAGGGAGAAACTTTCTCTGTCCTTGAGCGGCAGCTTTCAGAGGGGTTATCTTCCGTGCAGGACGACAAGGCAGATGAGATAGTGGTTGCCTACGAGCCTGTATGGGCTATTGGTACCGGTAAGACAGCTTCTGCCGAACAGGCCCAGGAGGCCCATGCCTATATCCGCAGCTGGCTTGGTCAGAGGTTCAATTCCACTGTTGCACAACGGATACGAATATTGTATGGTGGCTCCGTCAAACCGGATAACATAGATGTGCTTATTAGCCAGCCTGATATAGATGGCGTTCTTGTAGGTGGTGCATCTCTGGATCCGGAATCTTTTGCTAAAATAGTGCGTTGTAACGTATAAAAAGAGATCTTTTCAGATGTTTACATTTGTTGTAATAATACATATAATCGTATGCATTATGATGGTCCTGACAGTACTCCTTCAGCAAGGTAAGGGGGCTGAGATCGGGGCTGTGTTCGGGTCCAGTGAGACCATTTTTGGCAGTACTGGTCCGGCAACTTTTCTTGGCAAGTTGACTACTGCTCTTGCCGTAATATTTATGATAACATCATTGAGCCTGACCTATCTATCGGCTCATAAGGGTTCAGGTTCTATTATGGAAGAGGTGTCTGTACCTCAGCCTCAGCCTCAGGCAGTGCCAACATTTCCGGTAGCTGACACGAAACCTGTTCAGGACGGGAAGAATGTGGCCGCAGACAAGAAGGTAGAGGCGGACAAAACCCCGCCACCGGTCAAGGGAGCGGGTGAAGAGCCAGAACATTAGTGTGAAAAGAGAACTTTTGTTGCCGAAGTGGTGGAATTGGTAGACACGCTATCTTGAGGGGGTAGTGGGCAACCG
>CAZUIH010000013.1:0-32953 GCA_964620365.1 uncultured Desulfobacterales bacterium
GTGCATGAAGAGGCAACATCCGGCCTCACCAAGAAAGAAATTGAATCATTAAGGAAATATCTTTTCCGAATCTGGAAAAATCTGGAAAATTTTTAATTTTTTTATTGACATCAAAAACAAACTATTTATTTTACCTAATAAATTAGGGTACTATTTTTATGGAACTCTATATTAATTAGGAGAATATCATGTTTATTGAAGTCTTGAAAAAGCGTTTCAGCGTTTTTCTGTTACCAGTTTTGACAATCCTGCTCCTTTCAGGATGCGCGCAACGCTCTGTCATTGTCTCCAAGGGAGCTCCCGAAGAGCGGGAAGGCTATCAGGGAATGTGTGTTCTAGGAGAAAAAAAAGAAAACAGTGTATTGCATTCCCTGTGCAATGGAGATCTCAAGAAAATCATGGAACACACGGACATGACCCCTTTTCAGAAGGCTGATATGATGGAACTTGTATGCGGAGGAAAGGGAAAACCGGAAGACATACAAAAATTTTACTTCTCACTTCCCGATGACGTAAGAGCTGATTTAATACGCTCTTTCAAACTCTATGGATATCATCTACATGGATATGGGTGATAATGTCACCAGGCAGCGGTCAGCTGTCCTTACTTGATCTCGTGTAACACACCTTCATTTAGATGGGCGGGAGCTACGTAAAACAGGAAAAAAGGCCTACTGCCATTTCACCCTGCAATATCCCGCCTCTTTGTAAAAGAGATCAAAACTTTCCTCAGAAAGGTTTAATCTGGGTTGAATGCATAGTCAGGGTTCAAAATCTTATGAAGGCTTGTCTCTATTGAAGACATGTGAAATCGCCTTGGTAAGCTGCCCAAGCTTAAATGGCTTTCCAAGCACGTAATCAACCCCCATGGCCTTGAGATCCTTGTCTTCATATTCTGCTCCCCATCCGGTAAAAAGGATCACAGGAAGCTTGGAATTCTTCTTTTTTACCATTGAGGCTACTTCCCAGCCACTTATTCCCGGCATCCCAAGGTCTGTCAAAACCAGGTCAACATCGTTTCGCTCGAGCTCATCTGACGCCATTTGGCCATCATAGGCCTTTATAACCGTGTGCCCCAAACTTTCCAACATAGTTGAAAGGAGAGTCACTATCTCCCTTTCGTCATCCACCAGTAATATTTTTAACTTATCAACCTTTGGAGAAGTAACGTCCAGTCTTTTCTTTCTTGACTTCATCGGGATGGCCTCAGGCAGAATAATCTCAAATGAAGTTCCCACTCCCTCCTTGCTGTTTACGTTGATAATACCCCCAGCCCTTCTAATCAAGCTGTGACAGACAGAGAGCCCAAGCCCCGTATTATCCACTCCTTTTGTGGTAAAAAATGGATCAAAAATCTGTTTTTTTACTTCCTCCGACATCCCTGGACCGTTATCAGAAATGGATATGACGATCTCTCCATTCCGCGCAAAAAATTTGATGGTGATGGTGCCTCCCTCAACCATTGCCTCCACCGCATTAAAAATGATGTTGACCAAAACCTCCCGGAGTTCCGAAGGATGTATCGCGACAGGTGGTGTCTGTTTCAAATCGGTCTTTATCTCTATGGTCACCCCCTGCTTTTGGATAGTATCCTTCCACTGCGGCTTCGTTAACTGGATAGAATCTAGGATAACACGTTTCACATTGGTTACATGGTCCAAAGGACGTTTGTCACCACTTCCACCGGTTCTAAAGGCCTGCAAACGCCTGACCGTATGGGCACCATCTGAGACCGCCCTTTCGATAACCTTTAAACGCTTAAGGATCCTGGGATCCTTGATTTCCTTTTTAAGGAGCTCCACGTTACCGGAAATAGTGGCTAGTATATTGTTAAAATCATGGGCTATTCCACCAGCCATTGACCCAAGGGCCTTCAATTTTTCAGTCTGAAGGATCTGCTCTGTTTTGGCTCTCTGACCAGTAAGATCGTGGATGACCAGCATGGCCCCATAGCTCTCCTCCTGATCACCTTTCAATGGATGAAGGAAGATATCTGCGGGAAATGTCGATCCGTCGGTCCTTTTGAGCGCCACATCAGATAATTGCACTACCCTGTTTTCCTTAAGCCCTTTTTCCAGCCTTTCAAAGGCGGATATCTCCTTAAACAGTGAAAAAGGAGACTGACATACACAAACAGCATCTGTGCAATGGAATATCTTCAGAAAGGCGGGATTTACGTGGCGAATAAGGCCCTTTCCATCCAAAAGGCAGATACCCTGGGGCACGTTTTCTATAACCGACTCCATGAAGGCCATGCTGGCCTTGAGCTCAAAATTCGCGTGACGAAGTTCCCTCGTCTTCGCCTCCACCAATTGCTGAAGGTTCTGGTGGCTTGCGTAAAGCTTGTCTTTTAACTCAGTGGCCTGGAGCAGATGACTGACCACCCTGGACAATATAATAAGATCTCGTTTTTGGTGGGGATGGAATTCCTTGGGCTCCGAACAGCTAAGATTTATGACTCCCTGTCCCATGAGTGGAAGGCAGGCAAGACTGCCAGGCTTTATCTTTGCACCAAACTTTTCCGAAAGAGACTCCTTTTTACAATCTTCAAGAAAAAAAGGCGTCTGTGAATCGAAAACTTGCCAGGCAATTCCTTCTCCACGCTTAAAAACGAGTTCCTTGTTATAGTCCTTGTCAACTGGCATATCGAAGACATCTATCGCCCCTTTTGCCAGGTCAAGACGAAGACAGTCTTCCTTGTCATCATAGGAAAGAATGGAAATATTTTCAAAACCTGTTTCCTGGGCAAGAATATCAAGAATTTTCTGACCTACTTCTTCCTTGGACTGACGATTTGTAGCAGTCTCTGCAAGCCGCAGGATGACCCCCAAGGTCTGTATCCTGTCCGCCCGCTCCTTATGAAGCTCAACAAATCCCTTTTTTAAAAGTTCCAATTCTTTTTGGTCCATAGGGGAATAGGTCTGTAGTTTAGCCCAAGATGTGCAACATATTTTTCACCTTTTTCGACAAGTCCGTTACCAAAGCGAGATAATCTGTATACTCATTAAACCCCATATCCAGCAAATCGATAACATCCTGTTCCGGCAACTCGTTCTCACCCGAATCCCCCTCAATTGAATTTGCCAATAAGTTTGCAACAGCTATTAAAGCAGACTCCCTTTTAAAAGTCTCTGCCTCTAGAGGTCCATGGTGATAGCGCATAACCATATTTGCTGTTTCCGGAAGTTTCCATTTGGTAGCGAGCCAGTATCCAAGGTCGGTATGAGTGACAGAGAAACCCCGCTCAGTCTGGTACAAAAGAGAGGGGGTATTGGCCAAAGAAACAACCTTGTCAAAATAATCAGGCAGATAATAAGCCATGATCAATCGTCCAAGGTCGTGAATAAGTCCAAGGGTATAGGCCACATCTTTTGAGATAATACCGGTATCTTTAGCTAACTCGGATGCGATGAAACCGGTAAGCAAGGAATGTTTCCAAAATAATTGGGGTACAAAAAGTTCCGCAGCCGGTCTCTTTTCAAACTGCTGCAGAAGGGCGATGGTGAGACATATATTCCTCACCTCGCTCATGCCTATGACCACAATAGCCCTGCCTACGCTGTCTATCTTCCTCTGACAGCCATAATAGGCACTATTGGCGACTTTGAGGACCTGCGCCGTAACGCTAGGTTCACGTTTCAGGCGCTCTTCAAGGGCCTCCGCACCCATTTCGTCTTCATCGAGAACTCGAAGAATATCTGTCAATATAGACGACGGACTCGGCAACCATTCAATGGAAAGAATGGCCTCCTTGGCCTGTGCCAAGTCGCTATTTTTTTCGTTCAAGGTAAAATCCGCATCATTTACCACGTGCAAGCACCTTTACTCACGTCAACTGTCAACTCAATCCGGTTTACGATAAATCTTAACCCACTTAATTAAATATTTCCCAAAGAGTTGATCAAGTATTCATATCAAAACATCTTGCCTTCATCTACTAGATTTTCAAGTCCATCAAAATCTTTTATGGTAATCCTATGACCATCAATAGTTATAAGCCCTGCTTTTTGCATACGCGAAAAAATCCTTGAAAGGGTCTCAGGAATCGTTCCAAGTAAACCTGCAAGCTGCGTCTTGGACAAATCCAGTTCTATTTCCATGGAGCCATTCCTCTTCTCACTCATATAGAGAAGGTACGCAGCCAACCTTCCAGAAACTTCTCGAAGAGATAAGTTCTCAATCATCTTGGCGAACTTTCTCAGTCTCATCGACAAAACCGCAAGCATGTTCATAGCCAGCGAAGGATCACGCGTAATGTGTTCCATGAAGCCGTTCCTGGAAAAAAACAACACCTCGGTTGCTACCATGGCCTCAGCGTTTGCCGGGAAATTCTTGCCAGCAAAAACGGCTACTTCACCAAAGGGTTCCCCGGGGTCAACGATATGCAGTATCTGTTCTTTCCCATCGGACGAAAGCTTGAAGACCTTTACTCTCCCATTCACAACGACATAAAAGCCGGACCCCACGTCGCCTTCTGAAAAAATCATTTGTCTGCGTTTAAACCTCCTAAGAGAGGCTATGGACACGATCTCTTCAAGGGATTTCTCAGGAAGGCCGTTAAACAGGGGAACAGAAGAAACAAACTTTTTCATATCCAGCTTTACCTCATACATGAAAAGCATCTAACTTGCCCAGAATTGAAATGCAAGAAAAAATCTTTATACTAGTATCAAAAGACATGTTAAAAATAAGTATGCTAGCGAATCTTGATCGTAAGATCATCCTATTTCTTTTAATTATTTTAGGCCTGTTTTGGACTGGTTTTTTTCTTTGGATGGAAAAAGAGCAGGAAGATTTTTTTCTGGCCCAGATGAGAAGACAGGCCCTTGGTATTTACCATTACGTTATATTGACACGACGCTGGATATCCAGCAAAGATGGTATTTTCATAAAGGATAAAGAAAAGTACAAGTTGATAACTCCTTCCGCCTTCACGGAAGAAATAGGAGTGTTTGCACGAAGTAAATTGCCCTACTCCTTGAAGGTTGCAGTTCCTGATCCGTCAAATCCTTTTCACGCGCCAGATCAATTTGAACTGGATGCGATCAATCAACTGAAAAATTACGGTAAAAAAGAGGTATGGAAACTAGAATCCGGAACTCGGGGTAAATTTTTCAGATACGCTGCCCCACTCACGTTTGCCAACGAATGTGCCAGCTGTCATCCGGGCAGTCTGAAACCCGGCATCCTGGGATGTATCAGCATATCATTTCCTGCAGAGGCAATCTATGAGACAGTGGCCCATAATCGCAGGAAACACGGACTTTATCTGGCGGGCACTCTTGCAATAGCCCTTCTTCTCCTGTGGGGAATGTTACGAACCTATGTACTGGATCCGCTAAAGCAACTTGCCTGCGCCTCCAGAAAGATAGAAAAGGGCCAGCTTGATGTAAGGGTAGATCTAAACCAGGCCAGGGAATGGGCGCATGTGGGTAAAAGCTTCAACAGGATGGTTCAGCACCTGGCTGATCAGCAAAAACGCCTTGAGAAGGCCGTAAAAGAAGCTGTGGGCGAACTTGCTTCAGCATACATGGAACTAAAGCGTACGGAACAGTTCAAGAATGACTTTTTTTCCAACATAACTCACGACCTGAAGACACCTATAACAGCTATTAAAGGGGCAGTGGACATACTCCAAAAAAAAATAGGTGGAGCAGATACCGACATCTACCTCGAAATACTCCAGCGAAATACAAAAAAATTGTCTGAAATGGTTGGAGATCTCCTGGACTGTGCCAAGATTGAAAGTGGGAGCCTTGAATTGCAAAAGGAATCCCACGACATCGCTGAGGTAGTCGAAGATGCAATAGTCATGGTCATGCCCCTTTCCTGGGAGAAAAAGGTTAAAATCAATTATGAGGTGCCGGCCAACAAGATCATGGTTACCCTGGACAGGGCTCGCATGGAGCAAGCAATTTCCAACCTGTTGGCCAATGCTATAAAATTTTCAAAACCTGACGAAAAAATAGAGGTAAAGGTTGAACAACGCGATGGAGAGGCCATCATTTCCGTAAAAGATTATGGTCCAGGCATACCTGAGGAAGAACGAAAACTTGTATTTGAAAAATTTTTCCGTCGATCGAAAACAGAAAATCATGACGGGATAGGATTAGGACTTGCCATAGCCAAATGGATAGTAGAGGCCCACGGAGGAAGGATATGGGTAGAGGAACCGGATCACCAGGGATCACTATTCCTCATTGCCCTCAAAATGTAAATGGTTGTCCAGGAGGCTCATTTTGGCTCAAAAAAAGATTGTGGTAATAGAAGACGACAAGGATATACTCACCGTCCTGGGTGACCAGCTTGAACTTGACGATTACGAAGTGTTCAGGGCATCAACTGGTGAGGAAGGTAAGAAGTTGATCGATGACCTGGAGCCAGACCTGATCATCCTTGATCTAAATTTACCGGATATAGACGGGGTAAAACTCTGTCAGAGGGTAAGGCAGGCATCTGATGTGCCTATCATTATGCTGACCGCAAGGGATTCCATTTCAGACAAGGTAAGGGGATTTGAATGTGGGGCAGATGACTACATAGTAAAACCATTTGAATATCTGGAGCTTGCGGCCAGGATCAAGGCGTGTCTTAGAAGAAGTCTGACCGGGAATCCAAAAAAATCATCACGCACCTTTGGAATCCTCAAAGTCGTTACAGATAAAAGACAAGTATTTGTGGGTGACAATGGACCAACCTCGTTGACAAGAAAAGAATTCGAGCTCCTGGAAATCTTCATCAATAATCCTGGAAAACTTCTTACCAGAGAATTCCTTTGCAATCAGCTCTGGCCCAAAAACGAAATCTATCCGTGGAGCAGATCCCTAGATGTCCACATAAGAAGGCTGAGAAAAAAGATAGAACCTGATCCGGACAATCCCAGGCTGATTATCACCCATTCAGGAGTTGGATACCGTTTCGAGCCTGATCCGGAACAAAATACTTAGCCCCTTGCCTCACGGTTAACCAGTTGAATTCAACATGGTATCGGATAGTTACATCTCACGCCACTTGAATGCCAGGGCCTTGTTGGCACACGAACCAATGCACTGTCCACAATTCCAGCAATAGATGCCTTTGCCTTCATCATTCATGGGAGAAAGCCCGAGAGGACAGACCTTATCACACATGGAGCACTCCTTGCACTGAGAGCCGTCCCTCAATACTTTCAGGCGCCGTCGCGCACCAAGGAGCGCAAGAAACGCTCCAAGGGGACAAAGATATCTGCAGTAAAACCGCCTAGTCACAAGATTCATTGCCAGCACTGCCAACACCACTACCCCTTCAATTGCAAGGGTGTGGAAGAATACAGCGACCATGATCTCCCGCCCAACAAGCCCTGGTGGAGACAGGAAAACGAATATTGGTGCCCCCATGATCATGGAGAGCAAAAGCTCTCCGACAAGTGCGAACCAGAATATCCTCCTTGGCAGAAGCAGCCTGTCCACATGTCTCCTTTTCCTGGAAAAAAAGCCCAAGATCCTGTCGCTAAGCTCGGAGAGATAACTGATAGGACATATCCAGCTGCAAAAGACCCTTCCAAGTGTAAGGGCCAAAAGGACAGGAACTATTAGCCCGATTAACAGAGGAACATATACAAGTTTCGATACCAGAATGCTTTCCAGACCTTCAAGGGGGGAGACTATCCAGAGCTTTCCTATTCCCAGGGACTGGAACCAGCCCTGGACAAAATTAAACTGAAAATAATAGTTTAGAAAAGGAGTTGCGAAAATCAATACGAAGGCACCGCTCTGCACCAGCAATCGGTACCTGTCTATCCTGCGCCATGCTGAAAGGTTCTTGTTCATTTGATCCTGTTGGCTGAATAAACGGGATGAACATTTATGGCCTTTAATCCATCCGGACCGGTTATAGGACATCCGTGTACGCATATTCCACAACCGGTACAATACTTTTCCATCACCACCGGGCGAAGATCATCCAGCTTGATGGCGGTCTCCTTGAAAGGACAAACGTTATAGCATGTGCGGCACATGGCATCATCCCTCCAGGTAACACATACACGCTTGTCAACGACGGCCAGACCCATCCTAGTTTCCGCTTGGGTAATCCTCTGCAAGGTGCCGGTAGGGCAGACCTCTACACACTTCATACAAAGGTAGCATGGCACCTTTTCAGCAAAGACTAGAGGAGTGCCGGCATAGACTCCATGTCTGACATCAAGGGGAATGATGGAATGGTAAGGGCACACCTCCACGCACCTGCCGCATCTTATGCATTTTCCGGCAAAGATGTCCTCTGAAACTGCACCAGGCGGCCGAAGCCTGTTTATGGACACAGGAGAAGAAAGGATTCCACCTTCAGATGAATAAGGGAAAAGCGACAAGAAAAAAGGCAGCGACAAGGTCTTAAGAAAGGATCTTCTGTCCATCATCACTCGACCAGTATCTCCATGACTAATTGTTATTGATCATTTTTTTTACTTCATCTTCCACGTGGAGATAGGTAAGACCGACGGTCAACACCCCCTCTATCGCTTTTATCTGTTGGGTTATTGATTCCATCTGACTGGAAGTATCCGTGGAAATTACAACGACAATATTACCTCGATCATCTGAACCATATACCTCCACCTCATCCTTGAAGGAATTCAGGCGTGATATAACCATATCCATTTCATGAGTATCGACGTTTACAACAAAGCCTCCTATGGGCATGGGTTTCTCCTGTTGGAATTTACCGGGAGGAGTGGCCATTCCATCCTCCCGGCAACGGTTGACTACAACTGCACCAAAAACGGTTTAAGCGGTCTTGGCCCGGAAACGCGCTCTATCCTGCAGGCACATATCTTGAACTCCGGCTCCTTGGAACCGGGATCAAAGGCGTCCTTGGTCACTTTGTTGATCATCCTGTCCTCATGCTGGTCATGCCAATACACAAAGACCATCCCTGGCATAGGACCCTCATATACCTTGGCAGGCAGGTAGTTTCGTCCTCTGCGTGACTCCACTAGGACCATGTCACCTGGCCTGATTCCAAGCCGCTGGGCATCCTTTGGGTTGATCTCCACGAAGGAATAGGGATTGGCGTGCATGAGTTCCGGAATGCGCCCCGTCATGCTTGAGGTATGCCAGTGATCAATGATCCTTCCTGTAGAAAGATAAATAGGATACTGAGCGTCGGGCTCTTCCTCAGGTCCCTTGTGAGGCCTAATCCATACCCACAGTTTTCTGTCTGGATGGACCGGACCGTAGAACTGGTAAGGCTTATCATCCCGGGCGTGGGCATCTGCCAGAGGATCTATGCCACGGACAAATTTCTTTGGAGTCCCACCCCGTTTTGCGATTTCAACCGTGGGCGCCGGCCATTGGACACCATCGGGCAGGCTGAGGAGGACCTCGTAGGTAGCCCCCCTCAGGTCGTTATCACGACCCTTTGTAAGCTTTTGCGTATATTCCTCCCAGATAGCCTTTGGAAGCTCAAAGTCCGGTTCTTTACCCAGAAATGGTTCAACGCATTTCTTGATCACGGGATCATTCATTTCCTTTGCAAGCCTCAAGGCCCATTCTCTCACTATCCAGACTTCAGGCTTTGCATCTCCCGGCGGATCGACCGCCTTGGGCGTAATCTGGCTTCTGCGCTCGGTACAACCGTAAACGCCTGTTTTTTCATAGTGAAAGGCAGTTGGAAGAATGAGGTTTGCGTATTCAGTCGTACGTGTGGGAAAGATATCTGTAACGACAATAAAATTGTCCTCCCGCTCGAACCCCTTTACATATTTGTCCGTGTTGGGAAGACTCTGTACAGGGCTGGTGCAGTTGATCCATATGGCCTTGATTTTTCCGTCATTCAGGGCTGAAAACATGGCCATGGTATGGTATCCGGGTTTTGCGGGAATACGTCCCCTGGGTATTCCCCACAGGTCTTCAACCTGGTGACGAAGCTTGTCCTTTTTAACAGGCCGGTGTGCAGGAAGAATATGACAAAGTCCTCCACCTTCCCTGACGCCTCCACAGGCATTGGGCTGACCTGTAAGAGAAAGGCTGTCAGCACCTGGCTTGCAAAGCTGACCTGTAAGTATGTGAAGGTTATGTATCAGGTTGTTCGCCCACACCCCCCGTTTCCTCTGGTTGATACCCATGGTCCACAGACTCATGGTTCCCTGGGACTTGGCGAACCATCTTGCTGCCGTACGAATCATTGAAGGGGTTACGTTGCCTCCACAAATCCTGGCTGCCTTTTCAGGCGTATACCCTTCAAGAAACTTTTTATATTGATCAAGGTCTACTTCCTTCTTTTTCTTGCCCACACGAAAGGATGAATAGTCCCTGATGAAGGATTCGTCATAGAGTTTTTCATCGAGAATTACCCAGGCCATGCTGTTCAACAGGGCCAGGTCGGTACCTGGTTTGAACTGTATGTGCATGTCCGCGATACGTGAAGTTGGAGATACTCGGGGATCGGCATTTATAACCTTGACTGAATTCCTGTTGTCCAGCTTTCGTCTCATGACCCGCCTGAAGATTACCGGGTGACATTCAGCCATATTGCTCCCAATTATGAAAAAACAAGAACATTTTTCTATGTCGGCATAGCCCCCGATGGGTTCATCTGCACCAAATGAAGTCAGATATCCACCCACTGCACTGGCCATGCACAGTCTTGGATTGCCTTCAACGTTGTTGGTCCTGAGCCCCGCTCTCATCACCTTCTGAAACAGGTAGGTCTCTTCTGTAAGTGCCTGACCAGATCCATAGTATGCAACGGAGTCATTGCCATAGGTCTTTACAGCCCTGGCAAATTCCCTTGCGGCAATATCGAGGGCTTGGTCCCATGATATTTCCTTGAATTTATCCGTTTTTTTCGTCCGGTAGAGAGGTTTTGTAAGCCGGTCAGGATGTCCAATCAGCTTGTAAAAAAGCATGCCTTTCATACAAACGTAACCCAAGTTGGTCCTGGATTCAGGTACCCCCCTAAGGGCCACAGGTTTTCCGTCCTTGAGCCCAAGCTCTACCCGGCACCCAGATCCGCAAAGCCTGCAGGTTCCTCTCACCCACTTGTCAACGTCCGCGCCAAGCGCCATATTCTCCATTTTAAAGGGGAGGTTAATCCCAACATAAGAGGCTGCGGTCAAGGCTGCAGTCCTTTTCAAAAAATCTCTTCTTGATAAGGCCATTTGCTAATCCCTCCTTGTTACCTGTGGACCACAAACTTGTGAGACGGATGACATTCCCAGCAAGTTTTTCCAGCCACGCTATGGCCTACCTCTTTTCCATGGCAGGTCGCACATTTTGCTTCATCCGGTACCCTTTTAAGTTCATCATAAAGACCATGACACTGGAAACATCTGACGTTGTCCAATCCATGCCGTGACTCATACCACTCCTGATAGATATTAGGGGTAACGTCCTTATGACACTGGTAGCAAGGCTGATATTTCTCTTCTTCGGATAGAGACGAATGGGACAGACGAATTTCAATGGAATCCTGGGAAACAGATTTGAAGGAACAAGCCGCCAGATATGATGTCAACATTAAAAGAACAGTAAAAACTAGATATCTTTTCACAGGCCACCTCCTTTGAAGATGACAAAGGCCCTAAAAGGGGCCGGACCCGGATCAGGCCCGGCCTTGCAATTGTCTGCATTGTTTTGGCTGTTATACAGGAACTTCCAGGCTAAAAGTTGTATTGAAGCCTTGCCCAGAACACCTCCTCATCCCTTGTGGGATTGGCAAAACCGTTGGCCTCGTCGTCATCCTGGCTGTAATAGGCGTACTTAAGAAGACCGCTTAGGTTTTTAGTGAACTTTTTGGCTACCAGAAGATCAATTTCATCGCCATATGTCCCATCAAAGGCATCATTCTCTGCAGTATCAAAATAGTGATAAACAGCCATGAACTTGATACCCATAAGGTTGGTGCCCAACTGTACATAGAAATCCTGGAGGCCATCTCTCAAAGTGCCGGTATTGGTTGCCAGGAACTGATCTGCCCATCCGTTGAACTTGTGAGCGGTGCTGAAAAGCGTGTCAAAGGGCCGGTCATCACCATCCTGACCGGAGAGATAACTATATCCAACGCCTCCATTGATCATGGCGACCTTGGCGCCGACAAAGGCATTGAACATGTCACCATCATGATTTTCGCCATCCTGGTAATCTTCCTGGTGGGCGTAATCTGCGTAATAGTTTAACATTGTAAATTTACCCTGGACACGAAGACCGTAAGTTGCAGAATCCCTGGCTGTCTTGGCCTCGCTCTCGGTATCAAGGAGATAACAGAAAGCACTGATGGAATGGTCTTTCAATCCCTTGTAAGTGGCATGGAAGAGGTACATACCATCGAGATCCATGTCACCTAGAAAGATAGTTTCCACCTGGTTTATGTAGGATGCAAAAAGAACGAGATCGGGAATGGATTTATTGGTAACCGACACTGCGTCAAAGGATTGTCCGTTCTGACGCCAGTTGATGTTACCAATGAGCCTGTGGTCATCAAGGATGATTTCCTGGCGGCCAAGACGAACTACGGTATCCGGAATAAATTTGAAATCGAGATATGCCTGATGGACCCTGCTTCCATCCGGATCAGCGATCACGTCATGGTCCTTGTCCCCGCTAATTTTCGTTGGAAAATCTTCGGGAAACCTGAACTGCTCCATGAAATTGGTGACATTGTGAAGCTGTATGTAGGCACTGGTATTGAGGAAATCCCCGGTCCTGTAACCTACCCTGGTCCTGAGATTGATACCGTTGGCGGGATGGTGTATCGGGTTATTGTCATCGTAATTTGAATATTCATAGCCTAATCGAAGCTCCAGGGTAGGGGTCCCGCTTTTTAATGCATCCGAAAATTCATCAACCACATTTGCGGACGCCTGTTTCACTGGACAGAATATGGCTGCTGCCGCCGCTATCCCCGCAATTTTCTTCAATGTTTTCCTGAAAAATCCCTTCATGTACATTCCTCCTCTCTTTTTTTGATGAACGGTCAAATCCAGATTTTGCACTTCACAAATGCCAAGCAAAAAACCGTCTACGTATCTGTCGCCCTGATGCTTCGGCAAGCTCGACGGCTGCTTAATCCGGATTGAAGGGGCCTTTACAAACTCATTGCAAAGGCCCCGCATTTTTGTTTTTTTACTCCTGTTAAAAAGGCTTACCTATTAAAGCGGTCCAGTGGACATTACAGGACTCAGCTCTTCGATCTTGTTGTTCTTCATCCTGTAGTTATAAATGTCCTCAATGTCCTTATAGACCTGGAATATCTGGAAGAAACCGTGCCAGTGTGCATAATCCGGTCCATCCATTGCTGCACCATGGCGAGCGCGACGACCGGTATGATGCCACAGGTAGTAATAGAGTTCCTGGATGGAATCCTTCCACTTGTCCTCCTTTAGCAATCCCTTTGCCTTGAGATCAGCCAACATTTTCCTCACGTTGTCTGAGTAGAAGTTGTAGAGCTCCACAGCCCTGTCCAGCTTGGCAAAATGATTGTCGATATGGAGAGTGCTGTGACAATTGGCACACACCTTCCTCATGAGAACACGACCTTTTTCGCCGTCACCCCTTTCACCGCTTCTGACCACGCTCTTGGGATGAACCAGATCCCATTTTAGCCTTTCTGTAACGTTGTGGGTTGTACTGAGATCACCAATTCCGCTCATATGACAGGTAGCACAGGTAGGTGCGAGGTAATCACCAGGTTCCCACGCGTCAGGGGGGCTATCCCACTTCCAGTTCTCACCCTCTGTCAGGAACATCTGGCCGTGGCTACTCTCATAGTAAATCTCTATGTCCGGATGATCAGGGCCGAGGTGACATTTTGCACATGCCTCAGGCTTTCTTGCCTCGGATATCTTGAACGCGTGACGATTATGGCAGACAGAACAGTTACCTATTCCACCGTCAGGATATCTCATTCCAATCCCACCGGGCCAGCTGTCATTGGTGGGCTTTTTATCCGGCGCAAGCTCGACATCGGAACCATGACACATCTGGCATCCACTCTGTCTCGTTGCCACCTTGAGCATACTTTCGCCAGGCACTCCAGCAAAAGTTCCACCCTCCAATTCATATATCAGTTTCTTGAACTTCTCCTTCTCAACAATAGGTGCGCTTGCAAGTTTTGCATGGGCGCTTTTTGAGAATTGATCCACCTCGGTTGGGTGACACCTTGCACAGGTCTTGGGAGAAACCAGTGGAGTAGTATAAATATTTGTTCCCTTCATACCCTTACACTGGCTTGCCATGGGAGAGCTTTTGTCCACTACGTGACAGTCATAACATGACACCCCGACATGGGCCATTCGTCCTTCTTTCCATGCCTCCACTATTCCAGGGGTCTTCTTGGCATGACACTCGATACATTTCAAGGCATCGGGTGAATATCCACGTTTGATGACAAGGTCATTGGATTTGGATATGTCTGGATAAACTCTTTTCTCCGCCGAGGCCGGCGACGAGATCCAGATCCCTCCCATGATCACTGCAAAACAGATAATCAAACTTCTAGTTAAAGACCTCATAAACTCCTCCTTTCCATTTATGTATCTTAATGTTTTTTTATACACACCTGATCTGCACTAGCTCTTCTCCCGCAGTACGGAGACAATGTCTCCATGGCCTGCCTGCTGATGGCAGTCCATGCAATGCAGGGTGGTCTCACCCAGTTCATATGCCCTGTGAGCTGTAAATGCCTTTATTGGGATACCGGGCGCAACAAGATCCTTGTGACACTTTTTGCATCCTGACTCATATGCAGTGTGGGCGTGAGGGCCCCTGTTTACCCACTTCGAGATCCAATCGGTCTTTTTCCCTGTCACATGCGCGGTAAAGTCATGAATACCGGCCTTGGTCTTTGTGGTGAGATAGTCAATCAGACCATCATGCGGAAGATGGCAGTCTACACATTCAGCCTTTACAACCCCCTTGTCCACCTTGCCATGAACAGAATTTTCCCATGTTTCATGAAATACTCCCATTTCATGGCATGAGGCGCAGAATTCGGCTGTGCTGGTGGACTTCACTTTTGATGCAGCAAAAAGGGACAAGGCTATAGCAACCAGGAACCCCATGATTGCCGCAGTTATAATGCCTCCCTTGTTACCTCCTGAGCAGTTCATGCAAGCACCCTCCTGATCTTGATATTGTGAAAAATTATCCAAGAATTTTTATATATGAATTTCATGTAAATGTGTTGTTAAAGTTGTTACGAAAATGTTACAGACACCAAAAAAAAGGCCTGCTACCCCGAAGGTAGCAGGCCTTTCAACGATTTTTTATTACCAGACTAAAGCTATTTTCCGTGTTCCGCTCTCATCTTTTTGGCCAGTTCTTTTATCTCAACAAGGTCCTTGTTCATTTTGGCAAAGCCGTACCAGGTAGCGTAATCAGGGTTCATGTGAAATCCCGCCTGGAAGGCCTTCATCCTGTGATCCATGAACATCTCATACAGGACCTCTTCTATCTTGGTATCCACGTTATAGAATGTGAGAAGATCTGGATAGGCATATGGCTGCCCCTCTTTTTGTTTTATAATCCCATCCTTGTACAGTCCAGCCACAGTCTCTATTGCCTCGGCAAAGAGCTTGTCAGCCTCCTTCAGCATGGCATCCGCGTTCTTGAAGTTATCATTGACAAAGTTGGGCGAATGACATTCTTGGCAGATCTTGACAAAACGTGCCCTTTCTTCATCAAAGGCCTCTTTTGTAAGACGGGCCACCTTACCTGCCTTTACAATATCGAGCCTTCCTGTGGGATTTCCATCTGGATCAAGGACCCCCAGTCCCTTGAGAATGGTCACCCTGTAACCCATCCATTCCTTATCATCTTCTGGAAGCCGAACTCCCAAAAATCCCCAAGCTGAAAAAACACGATGGTTGCCATCTGGCATATGACATGTCTGACACTTTGGCGCCCTATCTTTGTTCTCGGGGCTGATTTCACGATTCAGCAGGTAGGTTACACCATGCTTAGAGCTGGACCACATCTCCCACTGGGGATGGTCAAAACCCATGTGACAAGTCATACACGCCTCAGGTTCCTGGGCTTCTTTCTTGGAAAAAGCGTGTCGCGTATGACAATTTTGACAATCCATTCCATAGCGGTAGTATTTCCTGTCTTCTGTTTCTCTAGCCTTTTTGTCCACAAGACCTAGAGTATGACATCCGCCACACCCCTTTTGACCCTCTATAAATGCCTTTGGCTGCATGTGAGTACGTGGCATCGCGTCCATGGCGATCTTGCCAAGGGCGTGTTTGCCCTGAAGATACTGTCCTGCCTGGTCTGGATGACATGCCTGACAGGTCTCTATTGTTGGAAGCTGTGCCTTGTCCACGTCTTCTACAGACGTATGAGTAGAACCGTGACAATTTTCACAGGTAAGAAACTGCGACATCTTCCCCCTGTTAAAATCCTTGACCATCATCGGGGTAATCTTTGCATGACATTCTTCACACTTTGATGGCTTGGCGAAGGCCTGTGATGACGCAATCAACCAAATGGCCGCTGTCACAAGACATAAAAACTTGGTTTCTTTTCTGAACATACCTTCCCTTCCTCCTTTCATTTTGACCCAGATTATAGGTGACAAAATCTATAGTCATAACTCCCAACGCTATATCACCCAGCCTCCAACAGGATTTGCCCGAATTGGGAACAGACACCATTGCCTCTTCCCAATTCGGGCTATCCCAAATCCTGTCAAAGAAGCAGGAATGTCATTCCTCTAATCTGAGTTTAATTATATATCTTTCTAAGAATAATATTAAAGAAAAAATTATTGATTTTCTAAAGGTGTAAGAAGTTCTCCTCTGGTACTGACCACTATGTTGCGGATTGGCACATCCTTTCCAGCCTCTTCCATCCCCTTCTGGACAATGACAGGAAGAGCTGAGCAGCAAGGAACCTCCATTATGAGATTCGTTACACTTCTTATGTCGGCAGATTCAAAGATCTCTTTAAACTTGGCAACATATTCATGGGCGTTATCAAATTTTGGGCAGCCCAGGAGCACCACCTTTCCCCTCAAAAGATCCTCGTGGAACCTCGGATATGCCACAGGGGTACAATCTGCCGCAACCAGCAGATCCGCCCCCTTTAGAAAGGGAGCTGACGGAGGTACAAGCCGTATCTGAACGGGCCAGTGAGACAACGCCGATTTACAATCCTTCTGCTCCACAGGACAGTTTGCCTGCTGGCAGGGTGTAAGGGGAGTAAACTGCTCCACCCTCTCGGAAGGACATCCGCAGGCCAGGGTTGAAGACGATTGTTGTTCCTTTATCTTTTGCTGTCTTAGGTACTCTTCCACTGCCTCTTCATCGAACTCTTCAGCCTCCCTTTCCACAATCTTCAGCGCTCCTGTAGGACACTCTCCAAGACATGCCCCTAGCCCGTCGCAATATCTCTCTGCTACGAGCCTGGCCTTGCCGTCAATTATCTGAATCGCGCCTTCGGCACAGCTTGGTACGCATTGACCGCAGCCGTTACAAAGTTCTTCATCTATTTCAATGATTTTTCTGAGCATTTTCATATCAATCACCCCAAAAATTCTCTATGGCTTTAAACTTCCCATTATCCTTGTCATCCGGTCACCAGACTTCTGGCCATGTTCCTGCCTGTATCGGTAGCCATGGAATCCTTTATCCGTGCCTGAACTTCTTTTGCTCCCGACTCTTTCTGCTTTTCGCCAAACTCAAGTAGGACGATCCCAATTGCGTCGCTGACGACCATGGAGTTGAGGCCATTGAGTCCTTCACCTGGAGAAGAAACCTTCTCCAATTCTTCAACTATCTTCATACCGGAAGAGATCAGTTCGTCTGTAGCGCCTGCATCCTTCAAAAGTTCGACCGTTCTTTCCCCAATCCCCTCTTTATTCAACAACCACACGGCTGAAGCCGTTATGACTACTCCAAGCTCAGCCCCTTCCTTCTTGGCAATCTCTTCCAAAACCTCGAAAAATCTCGCTGCCCTTGCTACCGCCCCTGCGTTCTTACCAAGCGTCTTTTTCACCGCCTGGATCATCCGTTCTTTAACTAGTTGTTCCTTTTGAGAGGACAATTCCGGAGGAAGATTACCAAGACACTGTTCTGCATAGGGACAATAGGCGGCACAGCCAAAATCCATCTCGGGATTCATCACCTGCGCACCACATTTTTTACAGGTACGCCTCGTATCGTCCTTGAAAAATTCAATCTCTGTCCCACACTTTGGACATTTCGCATCAAATATGGCACCTGGCTTCCAGTAACGGCTGTCTTGGCCCGGACATTTCATTAAAATTATCCTCCATGTAAAGAAAAAATTCAGGGAGACGGCAACAGCCTTGTTGGCTGCCACCGCCCCCTTTCGGGCTCATTATTGAAGTTTATCCCAAAATAGCCTTGAGATCCTCGTCAGGTGTAGTAATGGGCTGAATATTATAATTCTTTACCAACACATCCAGCACATTGGGGGTCAGAAAGGCAGGGAGGCTTGGTCCCAGCCTTATATTCTTGATCCCCAGGTGGAAAAGGGTAAGAAGTATGGCTACCGCCTTCTGTTCATACCATGAGAGGATCATGGAAAGAGGCAGATCATTAACGTCGCAATCAAAGGCCTTAGCCAAGGCAACGGCGATCTGTATGGCCGAATAGGCATCGTTACACTGTCCTACGTCAAGAAGCCTTGGAATACCGCCTATCTCTCCGAGATCTTTGTCAAAAAAGCGGAATTTTCCACAGGCCAGGGTCAACACCACGCAGTCTTCCGGGACCTTTTCCACGAACTCGGTATAGTAATTTCTACCCGGCTTGGCACCGTCACACCCGGCAACAAGAAAAAAGTGACGAATCTTCTTGTTCTTGACTGCCTCTATGACCTTGTCCGCTATTGAAAGAACCGTGTTCCTTGCGAAACCGACCATTACGGATCCCTTGTCGGTATCCTCGGTAAAGCCATCCATGCTAAGGGCCTGTTCTATCACTGGAGTGAAATCCCTGTTCTTTATATGTTTGACTCCTGGCCAGGCGACCACACCGGAAGTATAAATACGATCCTTATAGGATTCCTGTGGCCTCTGGATACAGTTGGTGGTCATGACGATCGGACCTGGGAAATCAGGAAATTCCTTGGCCTGGTTCTGCCAGGCAGTACCGAAGTGACCATAGAAGTGGGGATACTTCTTTAGCTCAGGATAGCCATGGGTAGGCAGCATCTCACCATGGGTGTATACATAGATGCCCTTTCCCTCGCTTTGTTTGAGTATCTCCTCCATATCCTTGAGATCATGGCCGGACACTAGGATTGCCTTCCCCTTCTTTGCACCAAGGGGCACCTTGGTGGGAACGGGATGGCCATAGGCGCTGGTATTGGCCTCATCCAGAAGCTCCATTGTCCTCAGATTGACCTCGCCGCACTTCAGCACAAGCCCAATCCAGTCCTCCAGACCGATATCCTTATCGAGGGTCGCGGCAAGTCCTTCATGAATAAAACCATAGACATTTTCATCTTCCTTTCCGAGGATCTGGGCATGATCAGCATAGGCCGCAATACCCTTGAGGCCGTACACCAGGGTCTCCCTCAAAGAGAGGATATCCGGGTCTATCTCCTCCGACTTGACACCAACCTTTTCTGCCTGCTTTATCATTTCTTCCTTGGTATCAGCCGGGGTGAATGTAGCAGCCCCTTCTGGAAAATCCACATTTCCACCTGCGCTCTTCACCTTTTCCTTGAGGGCCTCCCTCAGCTGGACTGTTTTCTTTATGAGTTCAACCAGACGGTCTGGATCAAAGTTCACATTCGTAAGTGTGGAAAAAAGCGCTTCCACCGTAAAGACGTCTACATCACGGTCGACAACACCTACCTTGCGCCCTTCAACAGCAACCAGGGACAACCCCTTGAGCGCATAGAGAAGAAGGTCCTGAAGATCCGCAACATCGGGCTGTTTTCCACACACACCCACGACTGTGCATCCAGTACCCTTTGCTGTTTGTTCACACTGAAAACAAAACATAATGACTCTCCTTTCGATTGGCGATTTCATCCCGCCCTTTTTAAAAGCGGATCAACACCTGTCCTGTTAATAATACTTCCAAAACGCTCGCCTCCCTTTCCGTGTTCCATGAAGTGTTCAACACACCCCACAACCATCCGGATGGCATCATCTTCCTGGAAAAGGGAAGGAAGCTCTGTGGCAAGCTGCGGATGTCTTCCCAGCTTGCCTCCTACCAAAATCCTGTAACCACTTTTTGCCTCAATTAAAGTTCCTGAAGGACAACTACTTATACATGCCCCACATCCCAGGCACCTGTTTCCGTCTATAACCGGAAGATCAGAGCCATCTTGGAAAGATATGGCCCCCTCCTTACATTTGGACACACACTGATCACACCTGATACAGGACGTGCCTGTCACCTCTGGATATGAAGCACCAATAAGCCCTATATCTGCTATCTGTGGTCTGGAACATGCGTTGGGACAGCATGAAATTGATATCCTCAATTCATGATGCAGTTTTATGGGACCATTGATGTTCTTTTTCAAAAACTCCTTCAGGTTGAACTGCGCCACCCTGGCTTCGAGCCTATCCACGAAGGCCCTGTTGCCAAATGCATGATTTGGGCATCCATCATGGCCGAAACAGGTCTCGATGTGAAAACCATTGACTTCCTGCTCCATATTCTGCATAAAGCGTTTCTGACAGGATGAGACATGTTTCATGGTAACCACCGTCTCACCACACCTTTCAGCCTCTTCCTCTACACGCTTTCGGACCCGCTTCCTGATGAAGAAGGGTACCCTGGAAATGGCCTTTTCTGCTTCTGGCTGCCACTTCATCAAAATCATCTCTCCTTCTTTTTGATGCTAATGATATAGATGATTATAGGGAAATTCCTTGACTTAAGTCAAAACGATAAAAAAAAAAGAGAGTGAAATAAAAAATTCTGTCCTGGTGAGGTCTCCACTTCGGCAAATTTATTTTCACTGCATCTACCGAGGAGGAGACAAAAACCTTTTCAAGTCCACGACTCCAATGACCCTGTAGGCCATTTTATGCTATCATAGTTGTAATATAGACACGAACGGATTCAAAAAAATGTCACCATGCACCAAAAATCAACCAAAGGAGTAAAATACTATGGTCCCACCAAAAGAAAGTAAACCGCAGTGCGAGATGGCTGATTCCAACCCCCCTTCTGATACGATAAAAGAGATACTCTCCGACTCGAAAAGGATTGCCATCGTCGGGCTTTCAGACAAACCTGAAAGGGACAGCAACAGGGTCGCAAGATACCTGATCGACCATGGATATGAGGTCATCCCGGTGAATCCGACTAAAGAGGAAATCCTTGGCACGCGTTCCTATCCAAGCCTCAAAGATATTCCCGGAGATATAGATGTGGTTGATATCTTCAGGCGCCCAGAAGCCATTCCGGAAATAGTGGATGATGCCATTGAAATAGGCGCCAAGGTCATATGGATGCAGATAGGACTGGCCAACAGGGAGGCCGCTGAAAAGGCCAGAAAAAAGGGACTGAAAGTTGTGCAGTCAAAGTGCATAAAACAGGAACATGAACGCATATGGGGGAACCCAGCGTAACGTCAGACTCCATGCTATTCCATTGAACTGCCCGTTTAGAATGCTTCAGACATGCAAACGCACCTTACTGCCTGAGGTACTTGAAAAAACAGAAAAATTGACAAACCTGGCAACTGCACAGGCCGGATTCGAGTAAAAAAGGGAGAGTATCGTGCTAACAAAGAACCTCGCCACGGGATTGACCGTCTTTTTTGTCTTTTTCTCATGTTTTGCGACCACCGGCTCTTCCCAGGGTGCCCAGGACAATCCACATGGGTGTCTCAGATGCCACGAGGGAATCGAACCCATTGCCGATGTTGAAACCATGCGAGAACTTTCATGCGAGTTCTGCCATCGGGGCAAGCCAAGCGGAAAAACAAAGGAAGATGCCCATGAAGGGATGTACGAAAACCCGTCCGATTACCGCATAGCGCAAAACACATGTGGGCTTTGCCACTATGACATAGTATCAAGGTCAAAAAAATCATTACATGCCACCAGCGCAGGGATAATAAGCGGTGCCCGTTATACCTGGGCTGCCCAGGATACAAAGGACTCTCTCTACGCCACCTACGATATAAGGGACTCCGACGGCCAGGTCCCCAGGGAGAAAAATGCACTTCCCCGTCTCAAACAGATACCTATTTATGATCCATCAAAGCCCGTCACAACCCAAAATCATCCTGTCGATGATTACCTTAGGAATCAGTGCCTGAGATGCCACTTGTGGAGCTCTGGCCACGAACAGGATGGTGACTACCGGGCCAGCGGATGTGCGGCATGCCATGTCATTTACAGCAACGAAGGCTTGTATGAAGGTGGAGACAAGGCCATTTCCAAGAATGAGAAGGGACGCCCTCTGAAACATAAAATCACTCGCATCATCCCCCCATATCAATGTATCCACTGCCACAACCGTGGAGGAAGGACTGGGGTAAGTTTCATAGGGACAATGGAATCCGACGGCTATGGCTCCCCTTGGTCGGGCAGTGCCGGTGAAAAAGGCGGTAAAAAACTCCATGGAAAGCATTACAATCACCTGAGAGCAGACGTGCATTATCAGAAAGGGATGTACTGCATTGACTGTCATACGATACAGGACGTCCACGGAGACGGAAACATATATGGGAAAAAGGATCAGGCAGTTGAGATAGAATGCCAGGACTGTCACGGCACCCCTGAAGCATATAGCAGGCTTGAAACCTCGTGGGGCGCCCCCCTTGAAAATCTTGTTGAAAAGAACGGAAAGATCATTCTCGTCTCAAAGGCCGACGGGAAAGAGCGCCCTATTCCACAGGTAAAGGACATCGTCTCGAATGGCACAGAGAAAGCAAAGGCTGCCATGGGGCTAAGGAAACACACCGACAGGCTCGAATGTTACGCATGCCATGCACGCTGGGCACCGCAATGCTACGGGTGCCATGCCCAGCAAAACTTGGGCAGACGTTCAGGAGACTGGATAAACGCCAGACGCACCACGGACCCATCCCTCGCTGGTAAAAAGGCGAATCGCAGGGCCACAGCCTTCGAATGGCTTGAAACAAGATCATACCTTAGATGGGAAAGTCCAGCCCTTGGAATTAACGCTGAAGGCAAGGTGGCTCCCTTTGTTCCCGGGTGCCAGGCCATCTTCACCCAGATCGCCCCAGATGGAAAACCGACATTCCACAACAAGGTATTCACCACCTATGACGGTCTTTCAGGCATTGCCACGAATCCCATTCAACCCCACACGGTAACGAAAGAGGCAAGAAACTGCGAGGACTGCCACTCTAACAGGAAGGCCCTTGGACTTGGGACCGGGATATACGATTCAAAGGCCAATGGATTAGACATCCCCTTTGAGCTTGAAAGGATAGTAGACGAGGAAGGCCGCCAGTTACAGGCCACGAGCCACTATGGTGCAAGACCCTTCAACAAGGAGGAGCTGGAAAGGATAGTGCGTATAAATGCATGCGCCTCATGTCATGACTTGATGAGGGAAAGGGATATATGGAAAAAGGTCACCGATGTCACAGGATTTGCCGAGAATGACGCGATGCACAAAAAAATCCTGAAAAAGATGCTAAAGGAAGGCATCCTTGACGCTGAATAACTGATTTCCGGCATATAAGCTCGACAAATTCATAACCCGGGATAACAAAGACTATTGTCTTGTGGTGCAGGAAGACAGACGAGCCGGCCATAAAACCCAGGATCACACAACCGTGGTTGTGTCACGATTGCCCACATGTCTTCTGTTTTCAAGCCACTTCCGTCCCTTTTGGCGTATCCCGTCCAAAAGGCTGTAGAAAATAGGCACGTATATGAGGGTCAGAAAGGTGGCCACGATTAACCCCCCGATGGCGACTACTGCCAGAGGAGAAAGCCTTTCAAGCCCTATCGCCCTTTCGGCAGCTATGGGAAGCAGGCCGACGATGGTACTTGCCGCAGTCATGAGGATAGGCCTCGTCCTTACCCTCACGGCCTGCTCGATGGCCTCCTTTAGCCCTGCACCCGTGGCCCTGGCCTGTTCTATGAAATCTATGAGGAGAATTGAATTGTTAACAACTATTCCGGCAAGAAGTATCATCCCCATGTTGGCTGGCATGCAGCCATGACGGTCCAAGAGGAGAAGGCCCCATGCCCAGCCGATCATGGCCAGGGGGATTGCTGTCATGATGGTTACCGGATTTATCCAGGAACGGAAAATAGGTACCAGGGTGAAAAACAGGAGTATCACAGCCAACACAAGACCTTTTTTGAGACGCTCTCCGGCCTCTGCCATATTTTTCACTTCACCTTCATGGCTCAGTCTGTAGCCAGGAGGTAGTTCAAGCCCGGCAAGGGCCTTTTCTATGCCATCCTGCAAGTGGGTTATGGCAGTGGTTGCCCGGTAGCCATACACATCCACTGTTGGTTCCAGGTCCTGTCTGGTAAATCGTGTCCTGGTTCTCACCCTGCGAATCTTGGCAAGCTCGCCGACGGGTACAGGCCCAATCGCTGTGGGGATATTCATGGCCATGATATCCTCTACACTGTCCCGCGCACTTTCAGGATACCGCACCTTTATCAGGTAGCCATCCTGGCCAGGCACCCTCAAGACCGAGGCGGCGCCCCCGTTGATCGCAAGGGAAAGCTCCCTGCTTATTTCCACTGGGCCAAGCCCGTAACGGCTAGCCTTCTCAAGATCGATGTCAAGGAGCATTTCCGTCTTGTCCATGGTCCATGAACGGCTGACCGAGGTAAGTCCCCTTACCTTTTGCAGCCTGTCCACCACTTCATCGGCCAGCACATCCAGCACCTTGGGATCAGGCCCTGAAATCATGATGTCCACAGGGGCTGCGATGGAAGAAAGTGGAGTGGCCCCGAAATCAAAGACATCAATGGCCTTGAGTCCGGCGATGGAGGCCGCCTGCCTCCTTATTTCGTTTTCAATGTCCCAAATACTCTTTTTTCTGTGGAAACGGTCTATAAAGTGGACAGTGATCAGCCCCTGCTGGGGAATACGCCCTGTTCCAAAACTGATCACACCTGGCTCTGATCCCACTGTGGTGGAGATGCTTCGGACACCTTCCATATCCATTAAAATTGCTTCAATCTGCCTGGTTATCTCCTCTGCGCGAAGGAGGGATGAATCGGACTCTGCCTCGTAGGCAATCTTCACTATGCCTGTATCCATGGGAGGCATGAGGTCCCGGCCGGCAAGCGGCAGCACCACCTTCATGCTCACTATGAACAGGGCAATGACCGGAAGAATAAACAGCAGCTTGTGCCGCAAGGCAGTGTGAATCAATCCTGCAAAGAAATCCCTTACAGGATCGATCACATACCTTCCAAAGAGGGAGACGAACTTCTCAACCACATTCTGTTTCTGGCTTCCCCTTACCAGATATGGAGCAAGAAGAGGTATCAACGTGACAGACACGATAAAGCTTGAGACAAGGGCAAAGGAGAGAACCACGGTAAACTGCCTCAGTATCTTCTGGACATAACCTCCAATGAACATTATCGGGACAAGGACTATAACCGTGGTAAAGGTACCGGCCCAGTCCGCCAGGAAGATCTCGTTGAGCCCGTCCACAACTGCCCGGTAAACGGGCTTTCCCAGTTTCTGATAGTGGCGTTCTATGTTTTCGATTACCACGATGGCATCATCTAGGAGGAGACCAACCGCCACGATGACCGCGGTCATCGTCACGATATTGAGTTCATATCCAAAAAGATACATGGCGGCAAAGGTGAGAAAAAAGGTAAAGGGAATGGAAATTGCCGCCAGTATCGATATCCTCGCGTTTGCCAGGATCAGAAAGATCACGCCCACGGTAAGGATGATGGCATCCCTGAGGGCATCCACCATATTCTCTATGCTCGTGGATATTATATCCCTCTGGGTATCTGCTATCTCAAAGGAAATTTCAGGATATTTCGCCTTGATGGCGGGAAGGGCCTTTTCAACCGCATCTATTGTAGTGGTCACATGGCCGCTTTCAGGCCTCAATATATTGATGCCTATGGCATCCTTTCCATTTCCCCTGAATAGTGACTGCCGCTCCCTATACCAGGTCTTTATCGATGCGATATCGCCAAGATGCACCTCTCCCCCACCGTCGTCCTGCTCATGAGCCACGACAATCGAAGACAATTCCTCCTTTTTCAACCGCTCCCCCGCTGTCTTGATCAGAAACTGGCTGTTTCTCCTGACTATCATGCCTGCTGGGATGTTGATGTTCTGGCTCCTCAGGGCCAGGATCACCTTTTCTAGGGACAGGTTGTAACTGTTCAGCTTAACCGGGTCGATCTCCACATACAGTTCCGGGAAATAACCGCCAAAGACCTCTACATTCGCGATACCGGGTACACGCAAAAGATCTTCTTTGATTTCGTTGTCAGCCAGTTGTCTTACCTTGGCCAAGTCCAGATGGGATGTCTTTTTCGGTGTGAGGGCCAGGGTAAATACAGGGGCAGTGGCATCGCTCACCCGGAAAATCTCGGGCTGGAGTATGTCTGACGGCAGCCTGGCCTCTATCCTTTTCAAACAATTGGCTACATCGGTGGCTGCGGCATCAAGCCCTTTACCATATTCAAATTCCACACTTATTGCCGCCATCTCGTCCTGGCTTACCGATTTCACCTTCCTGACGAGGTCGATGGTGGCCAGTTCCTTTTCCACCGCACGGGTCAGTTTGTCCTCCACATCTGATGCCGAGGCGCCTGGCCACTGAATCAAGACCGAAATCACGGGATAGTTGGCGTCAGGGAACAGGTTAAGGGGCATGGACCTGAAACCTATCAACCCCAAGGCTGCCGCAACGAAAACCAGGGAAATTATCAAGTGTGGTTTTTTCAGATATCTTTCGACAATTTTTTTGCTATTTTCCATAATGTTAAGTCATGAACCTTCACGCTGTCCCAGCCCAAAGGCCGACACAAAATCATGAAAACAGGGTCCCACAATCAAAATTTTAAGCTCATACATGTACGGCCATGGAAACGGTCCTGAACAGCCCACGCTCCCCCAGAAAAATGCAAGATGGGCTGATTATTCATGCAGGGCCATCTTTCTCGGCTTGACCCTTTGGCCTTCATGAAGTCTCAAAAGTCCGCTTTCCTGGGCAACTATCACCAATGAATCTTTATCGAGTCCACTCTTGATAACCGCCCCATCAGCCCCCTTTGCAACTATCTCGACCTTTTTTATGTGAACACTATTTTTGTCATCCACCAGATAAAGATATGAGGTATCAACATCTTCCAAAAGAGCGCGGACAGGTACCTTCCACCCTTCCACTTCCCCTGTCACCAGCTCGACCTCCAGTGTGGCGCCGGATGGAAGACCAAAGGGCCTTTCGTTGAAGTCAATCTCCACAGTGACAAGGGTACCCGCTCTCACGGCCGGATGTATCCTGCTTATGGTACCTTCCAGGATTGATCTGGTTCCACCCTCTCCTCCGTACACAAATACCCTGTCACCGGTCTCAAGCCTTGGGAAGAGCGCCTGGGGAACCCGCACAGACACAAAGTACCCCTTTTCAACCGCCTCCAGGGAAAGCACAGGTTTCCCTGGGACGGCCAGCTCGCCCGGGTCGGCAAAGCGCCCTGTGACAACTCCCGAAAAAGGAGCAAGGAGTCTTGTATAGGAGAGGTTGATTTCCGCCGTATGAAGTCCCTTTTCAAGGGCGATTACCTGCGCTCTTGCGCTGTCTCTAAGGGATAGCGAACGGTCAAGTGCCTCTTGGCTGAGGGCCTTGGCTTCAAAGAGTTTCCTGTCTCTTTCATATATGTTTTCCATGGTTGCCAGATTGGTCTTTGCAGCGGCAAGGGAGGCCTTCAACTCGGAAACCTTGTCTCTTTCAAGCCTGTCATCCAGAAGGGCAAGAAGATCTCCCTCCTTTACCACATCCCCTTGCCTCACCCGCACCTCCAAAAGATGCCCGGTCAATCTCGGGGAAATATCAGCAGAGATCTTTGGAAAGAGAGTGCCAAGAAAACGCTTTTTCTCGTAAAATTTCCCATAAACGGGTCTTACGACCTCTACGGCCATTTCGTTTTTTTCCGGCAGCGGCATATTTTCAAGACTGGCCTTTTTATGTCTGACAACCATGACACCGCCAGCAATCAGTATCAGGACTAGTATTATTCCAATGATTTTTTTTAACATCTTCCAAGACCTCTTACTGTCCAAAATAATTAGGGGAACCTCTTGAAAATTGTCCTTTTGGCCGATGGCAGCGTTGCTTGTCGGTAAAAACTCACATAGAGGGAGTATGCTGCGCTTTTTTTGTCTCCTCGCGCCTTATACTTGAACAAAAATCTAATTTTTATCCTCTAAATTCCTTGCCGAACGGGACGAATCAAGACCAGCGCCAATCGATCCTGAGGCCAGCAGGTAATCCACAACCGCCTTTTTCATATCGTACATGGCGGAAAGCTCGTTGGCCCGGGCCTTGAGCCATGCGGAGTGGGCAAGGAGGGCATCTGTTACCGTACCGGCCCCTGAACGGTATTTCAAATCCTCTATTCGGAAGGTCTCCTTAGCTGCCAACGTGGCTGAACGGGCCACCTCATAACGATGTTCAGCCTCCCGGAACGAGGACAAGGCGTGAAGAACCTCGGTCTTTCCATTCAGTCTGGCCCATCTAAGCCTTTCCCTTGCAGAAAGGAGCTTTGCCTCTGCCTCATTTACCCGGGCCGAGATGACCCCACCGCTGAAGACATTAATGCTTAGGGTCATGCCTGCTGACCAGACCTCTTCATCCTCATAAAGGCCGCTGCCAGCTCGCCTTCCATAATCCCCAACGATATCTATGGAAGGAAGATGAAGCCCCTTTGCCAGCCTCACCCTGGTCTTCGCCAGTTTCACCTCTTTCTTGGCACGTATTACGTCAGGACGTTTTTCAACAATTTCATCGATACGCAGCCCCTCCCTTTCCAGAAAGGATGTATCGGGTCTGGACAGTTCACCCACAATCTCCAGGTCTGCCATGGGATCCCTGCCCAAAAGCATGGCAAGCGTCTGTTTCAACCTTTTTTCATCTTCGCGGCTCTCGATCAATGCCTGCCGCTGCTCTGCGACCTGGGTCTCTATTCTCAACAGGTCTACAGGGGCAACCCTTCCCACCTCAAGCCGTCTTTTAGTGTCATCCCTCGCCTTTTCCAGTGCGGAAAGGATTTCCTCCTGTGCTGATATAAGGGACCTGACATGGAGAATCCGGTTATAGGTGTTGGTGACATTGGCAATGAGCTCCTGGGTTGTAAAACGAACATCCGCCTGGGCCACAGCCCTTGAAAACTCGGCAATAGTCAATTGTGACCTTAAACGGCCTCCATGATACAGGGGAATTCTTATCCTCATACCGGCCCTGTACTGATCCCTGCTGAAGGCGGGCGGAGTCCCGTTGAAACTTTTTATCGGCACTATGACAGCAGGGTCACTCAGTCTAGAATAGTCCGCGTACGCCTCGATTTGGGGGAGAAAACTGCCCTTTGCCCCCCTTTTGGCCTCTAAAGATGCTTCCTCTTCGTGTCTGCTCGAGAGAAGAAGGGGACTGTTTTCAAGGGCCTCTTTTATGGCAAGGTCGAGATCGAGGACGTCCTTGCCAAGGACCTTTGAAGGATAACAGGCAACTATTACCCAACATGCCAGAATAATGGGTATAAAAACTCTCAAAACATGGGCTCCTTTCCCAACCTACCCTTCTGCCAGAAAGGCCTTGATCTCTTCCACTGTAAAGAGTTTTCCCGACCCCTTCAACTTACCGTTCACCACTATACCAGGAGTAGTCATGACGCCGTAACCGACTATCTTTCCCATCTCGGTGACCTTTTCAATTTCAGCGTCTATTCCGAGCTCCTGGGCTGCCTTTCTCGCATTTTCCTCAAGGGATTTACACCTGGGACATCCAGGGCCTAGGATTTCTATCTTCATCATTCCTGTATCTCCTTAATCATTTCCTTTTTCTTCAAAAAATTCTCTCACCACCTGGCGGACATCAGATAGGCATCAGCGCCCTTTTGGATTTTTTACCTTGCACCGACATCTTCCGCCTTTCTTCTCATCTATTATACTCTCAAGGATCAGCGAGTTGCCATGCTCTTTGACATCATGCATTATGTCCTCCCGCGTATATCCAAATCAGTAACAAATGAGGTCAGACATCACCGATCCTCCTTAAGGCCTTCCATCCATCAGATCAGAAAATTAAAAAGATATCCAACCATTATGATGGTCATCCCTACAATCCCGACAAAGGTGGCTATCAGCTGTTTCTTCAAAACCTGGCTCAAGATAACCATTTCAGGAAGAGATAGGGCAGTTACCGCCATCATGAAGGCCAGGGTTGTACCCAGGGGAAGCCCCTTGGCCATGAGTGCCTTGACTATTGGGATAACACCTGCCGCATTGGAGTAAAGGGGAACGCCAAGTATCACCGCCAAAGGAACAGCCAGTGGATTGGATGGCCCCGCATAGGCAAGCAGAAAATTCTGGGGCACATAGCCGTGGACAAAGGCCCCCACAGCGATGCCACCAAGCACATAGATCCAGATCTTTTTAAAGATGTCCTTGACATAGCCCTTGGCGTACTCAATCCTTTCCGGCCAGGTCATTTCAGGTATCTCGGCCTCTCCCATCCTTATCTGCCAGACATAATCAGCAACAAAACGCTCCATATTCAGCTTTCCTATGACGATGCCAGCAACTATGGCTACCGCAAGACCCGTAAAAAGATAGATGGCAGCTATCTTCCAGCCAAAGAGCCCCAAAAGGAGTATGAGGGCCACCTCGTTCACCATTGGGGATGAAATCAAAAAGCTGAAGGTGACTCCCAGGGGGATGCCAGCCTCGATAAAACCGATAAAAAGAGGACAGGCAGAACAGGAGCAAAAAGGTGTGACCACACCGAGTAAAGCGGCCAGGACATGGCCGACAACCAGCTTCTTGTTGCTTAAAAATTTTCTGGTGCGCTCAGGTGGAAAAAAGCTTCTTATGATGGCCACAAAAAAGACGATGGCTGCAAGGAGGAAAAATATCTTGGAGGTATCCTCTATAAAAAAATGCAATGCCTGGGTGAGGTGCGCCTCTGGGGCGAGCCCCAGCCATTTGTAGACTATAATGTCTGCGATCAGGGTGAAAATCTTGAGCAAGATAACTATTCTCCAATATCCAGTTGCGCCATCACAAATCTCACAAGCTCACTTCTCATCTCATCCCTAACTCTTCTGAACGCATCGAGCCTTCTTTCCTCGTCACCCTCTTCTTTTGCCGGATCATCAAATCCCCTGTGACCCCTTACCCCCTGCCCCGCTATCACAGGACACGACTCCGCAGCTCCGCTACAAAGGGTAACCACCAGGTCAAAGGATTCATCCTTGAAATCGTCCACATGCTTTGAGCGATTTGCCGAAATGTCTATTCCCAGCTCTGCCATCACCCTTATCGCCATGGGATGGACAGTGGCCGGCGCCGTGCCGGCAGAAAAGGCCCGGACCTTTCCTTTCAATTCATTATTGACTATTCCCTCTGCCATCTGGCTGCGACACGCGTTCTGTGTGCATAAAAAAAGTACTTTTTTCATAAAGGCCCTCTTATATAGTTATATAGCTATATATAAATATACTGTCAAGCACGACAACACTGGCACATGGGTAAGGCGTAAAAATGAACGATTTTTCCGGAATATTTTCCCAGCATTTGAAACCGCAGGGAATAGACGGAATCGCGCGACATGAGGATTGTTAGTCGACGCAATGACTAGATAAAACCGACAGGGTATCAAACAGGAAGTTGTGGTTTCGATCAGCAACAGACCCTATTTTTTTCAAGCTGCCTGCGGAGCTGTATGATTTCAGGATTGTCCTCCTGCCACTTTTTTACGAGTTCCAGCAATTCCCTTGTCTCCCCGTCAGCGGGATCGGGCACAAGGCTGTAATCCATCCTCTGCCCATACCTGGTAGAGATTACAAGCCCTGCGTCCTCAAGGGTTCTGAGATGTCGGGATATGGTGGGCTGTGCGAGGCCAAACGTGGCTGTAAGCTCGCAAACACAAAAGGTCCCCTCCTGAAGGAGTTTGAGAAGCTTAAATCGCGTAGGGTCTGAAACAGCCTTCAATTTGCGCATCAAGTTCTTCATGATCCGACTACACCAACAAAAAGCATCACAAGAGTTCTTTGACCCTTTCTACAATTTTCTTTCTTGATATGCCCTCATAATCGAGAAGCTCCTCAGGCTGTCCGCTTCTGGGCATCTTGGTCACAGCAATAGAATATACAGGGATATCCACTTCACTGAGAGCACCTTTTACAGTCTCACCTAGCCCGCCATCTTCGTAGTGGTCTTCAACGGTTATAATACCCTTTGTACTTTTTGAGACTTCAACAATAGTACCTTTGTCAAATGGCTTTATACTATATAGATCAATAACCGCAATCAAAATGCCCTATTTTTTAAGGATCTCATGGGCAGCCAGGGACTCGTGAAGCGTGTTCCCGGCACCAATCACAACACATTTATCCTCATGGCTTCTCGTAAGGACCTTGCATCTCCCTATAAAAAACTCCTCATCCAGCTCATAGAGGACCGGAGTGGACTTGCTGGTGGGGTCCTAATATATACTAATCCCTTGATGTCTGGCAGCCGCTTCCAGCGGTCTCTCAGTAGAGGGTCCATCGGATGGATACAAAGACTACGCTGCCAGGAATCGTCCGGAACATGGCGAAGGGAAAATAGTGGCTCCACCCCCAGGACCCTTTACAGGAGTGTCGCAAGCCATCTTGGGGATGAACCTTTTTTTACGGTGACCGTATCAAACAAGTCCAGGGCAGTCCAGGTAATCCTTCCGTGGGCGCCTGATCCTTTAACAAGCTCTACCAGCGGGGTAACATCCGTTACCGGACGCCTCATTGACCGGACAACGCACCCGTTGCCTTTTAAATTTACTCTATGATAGCTTATATT
>CAZUIH010000014.1:0-32259 GCA_964620365.1 uncultured Desulfobacterales bacterium
ATCCACATGGGAGCCCCTTTAGGACATTCACATTTTTTCCCCATAAGTGATTACTCCTCAGAGCCTCTTTTTTTCGGGGGCAAAAAGGTTTTTAACAACTCCTCAAGCACCCTGGGATTAAGACCCTTTTGAAGGCCAAGTACCCCTTCTACCACCAGTCTCTTGTTCAACTCTTCTTCCTGGCTCCTCCTTTTAAGTTTATCAGAGATCGGGAGCACGAACAAATTCGCTATAATGGCACCGTAGAGTGTTGTCAAAAGAGCCACAGCCATGGCTGGACCGATACTCGCAGGGTCTTTCATGTTGCCAAGCATGTTTACCAGACCTACCAGTGTACCGATCATTCCAAAAGCTGGGGCAGCATCTCCCATTGCTGAAAAAATACCCTGTCCAAGGCCATGTCGTTCAATGGTCAATTCAATCTCTTTGTCCAGGACTTCCTGGATAAAGTCCGCTTCATGCCCATCAACGCAATACATAATGGCCTTCTTCAGGAAAGGATCCGAAATCGGCTGTTTTTCCAGTTTAAGAAGCCCTTCTTTCCTTGCTATGTTGGAAAGGGTCACCAGCTCCTGGATAATCTCTTCAGGTGCCTGAGGTTTTGCAAAAAAGGCCTTCATGGCGACACTGATACTGTTGATGACATCCGGAAGGGTGAAACGTATAAATGTAGTGGCAATGGTTCCGCCAAAAACAATGAGAATAGAAGGTACGTCAATAAAGGCGGTAAGACTTCCACCGAGGAAAATAGCAGTCAATATTAAGACGATACCAACTACAAGTCCAACTATTGTTCCAATATCCATCTACAGAGCCTTTCTTCTGAAATCCTTTTCTGATGGACCGGTTGTCAATCTTTTGCCGGTCGTACAAGACCTTCAAGATGAGCCGCAACCAGTCCCTTTTTTGCTCCCTGCAAAAACTCTTCGCCTCAAGAGTGTTATCGGTAAGTCCGGTTCTATCTATTAATCTTGTCATACACCGTGGCATGACAATTCCAAGGCCAATTCATCCCATGCCTTGAGAACACGTTTCTGCGACACGGGACATACCGTACCGAGTTCCGGAGCAAAAACGGAGACCCGAAATTCCTCCAGAAGCATACTGAATCTTTTTATAGATTCATCCATCGTGATATCTGGCTCCAGACCTTGCGTTCTTTGATGAACCTGTCCAAGCAGATCCAAAAAAGGTTCTATTTGTTTCTTTTTTGTCCTGTCCTTGGATGGATCGGCACCCGCCCTTTGGACCCGTATCTTTAGAGCCTTGAGATACCTGGGTAGATGTACAAGACTGTCCTTACTGTATGATAATGGAAAATCGCCGGGTACCAGTCTCTTGAGCTCGTCTTCCAGTTCTCGTGTCAAAGAATTCCCCGTCGCCAGGGATTTTGTGGATCTGGCAATTTTTGCTATTTCCTCTTGGACCTGGACAAACAACACGATTATGGTCTTGACCTGGTCGATAATTGGCAATGCCTTTTTATAAATAGTACCTCTTAATTTAGAGGCCCTCTCCACTATGGCCTGTCTTGAGGGCACACGATCCCAATATCCAATGAGTTCCCTTCTCAAGAAGGCAAATAGGGACTCTTTGAAAGAATCCTTTCCTCCCAGGTAAAAATATGACTCATTTTTTAATCCCTGGGGAAGACAATTCCGGTGCAGGTATTTGAATTCATCATTCAATTCATTTGCTATGAGTAGCTGAATACCCTTTGATGACTCATGAACAGCCTTTTTATTGCTAAGCAACAACCTGATCGCACATAAATCATCTTTCTCAGCGACAATCGCCGGAAACAAATTTATTGCATGATTTCGACCGGTCAAACGAACACTAATCTTCGCTGGAAATTCCGGAAGATCGCTTACTTTCTTCAGCCCCGCCCTTTCCCACTTTTCCCGGGCAGCAACAAGTGCCGGATCTTGTTCATCAAAAAGGGAAGACGCCCTTTCAAATTTACTCTTGATGCGCCTTAAGTTTCGTCCAGATGTAATTACCTTGCCCCTCTGATCAACCACTTCAATTCTCATTGACAGGTGAGGTGGTAGGTCCTCGAGTGATGGCCACATATCCTGTTCTACCTTGACCCCGTAATGCTCCCAAAGAAGCCGACCCAGCACTACTACAAGCCCCTGCTCCTTTGAGTCGATCAACCCGCAGATCTCTTTGGCGGTTTTAGGGATCGGGACCAGTTTTTTACGAATCTTTTTGGGAAGAGCCTTTAGAATATGGGTTATCTTTTCCTCTATTAGGCCCGGTACCAACCATTCAAAGACCCTTTCATCCAACATTTCCAGGGATTCCATGGGGATTGTAGCCGTAACCCCATCCTTGTCGTCCCCTGGCTGGAACCTGTATGAAAGAGGTATCTCCATGCCGTCAATTGTCAAATGACCAGGGAAAAGGAGCAATTCCTCCTTGGAAACGGCATCCTTCAAAAGATACTCTTTGGTAAGGCGAAGGTGGGAATCGTCTCTATGTTCCTTGAGGGCCTTTAGCAAGGAAATCTCATTGAAAATTCTCTTATAGCCACCAGATCTTTTTGTGGAGGCAAGCGTTTTTTCAAGTACCTCTAGCCCTCTGTCATAGAAATGATAGATACTTTCCTCGTCAATCAGAATATCACGCCGCCTGGTACGCTCTTCAAGTTTTAAAACGTCTTCAATCAATCTCCTGTTATGGACCAGAAAAGGAATTTTTCTCCTGAGTTCACCAGGGACAAGCCCTTGTCTGATAAAAACCTCTCGTGCCTCATCTGGATCTACGGGTCCATATCGTACCTTTCTGCGCTCAACTACCGGAAGGCCAAAAAGCGTCACACGTTGCCACGCCATCACCTCGCCCCTGTTTTTGTCCCAGTGAGGTTCAGAATAAGAATACTTGCACAGTGATTGACCAATGTCTTCTGCCCATGCGGGATCAATTGATGCCACTATCCTCGCGAATAATTGGGAGGTCTGCACGAATTCAGCAGCCATGATCCACCTTGGTCTCTTTTTGTATATTGAAGAGCCTGGATGGATGAAAATTTCTTTTCCCCTTGCGGCAAGATACCCCGCCCCTTCCCTTTTGATTGCGATATGCCCTAAAAACCCAGCGAGTATTGAGCGATGAATCTGCTCGTATTTGGCTGGAGCAGGATTTAAAGGAAAGTTTCCGTTCTCATCGAGAATCGTGATGATCTGCTCATATATATCCTGCCACTCCTCCATGCGGTAAAAGGAAAGGAAATGTTCTCTACAAAATTTTCGCAACCTGTTACGGCTGGCCCCTTTTTCCTTTTCCCTGTGATACGCGTTCCAGATGTTGAGAAAAGTGATAAAGTCCGATTGACTGTCCTTGAAAATCGCATGTGCCTGGTCCGCCTTGACCTCTTTTTCGGCAGGACGCTCCCTTGGATCCTGAATACTCAGGGCCGAAGCAATTATCGCTACCTCATTAAGGGCATTCTCATAACGTGCCTGAATAAACATCCTGGATATTCGTGGATCCAGGGGCAGTTTGGACATGAGACGGCCATACTTGGTGAGCTCACCTTTGGCATCGATGGCACCCAGCTCTTTCAGGGTGTTGAATCCTTCCCTGATTGCCTTGGATGAAGGCGGATCCACAAATGGAAATCTTTCCACTGGTCCGCACTTCATGGCAAGAAGACGGAGTATTACCTCTGCGAGATTTGAGCGAAGAATTTCAGGGGGAGTAAAAGGTTGCCTGGCAAGATAATCTTCCTCATTGTAAAGACGTATACATACGCCGGCCTGGACCCTGCCTGCCCTTCCAGCCCTTTGATCAGCGCTGGCTCGTGATATAGGACTTACAGGAAGAGCCTTTGTCCTTGACCGAACATTGTAGCGCGCAATTCTTGCAAGGCCTGAATCCACCACATATTTGATGCCTGGCACCGTGACCGAAGTCTCTGCAACATTGGTGGAAACCACTATCTTGGGCCGATGGGATGGAAGAAAAATCTTTCTCTGATCCGATGCCGAAAGTCTGCCATACATTGGAAGGACATTGCACTCATCGTGGTACATATCCTTCAATATCCTTACAGTCTCACGTATATCCCTTTCAGTGGGAAGAAACAGCAATATGTCACCTAGGCTGTCCTCTTCCTTTATCTCGGCTATGGCGGAAACAGCCATGTCCACTATCGAGGCATCGGGATTTTCTCCCTCCATATCCCGGTATCTTATCTCAACAGGATATGAACGGCCAGACACCTCGAAAACAGGCACGTTGCCAAAGGCTTGGCTGAATTTGGCGGTATCCATGGTGGCAGAGGTGATGATGACCTTGAGATCAGGTCGTCTAGGCAAAATCTGCCTCAATATCCCCAGGAGAAAATCAATATTGAGACTTCTTTCATGGGCCTCATCGACTATTACCGTATCATAGGCCTTCAAAATCCTGTCCCGCTGCACTTCAGCAAGAAGGAGACCGTCTGTCACATATTTTATCCTGGTCAGCGGACCTGTGAAGTGCTTGAATCTCACACCATAACCAACCAGATCCTTGCCAACGGGTCCCAGTTCATCTGCCAGACGTTCAGCTACAGTGATAGCGGCAACCCTTCTGGGCTGTGTGCAGACAATCCTTCCCTTTCTTCCCCTGCCCGCCAGTACGCATACTTTTGGAAGCTGGGTGGTTTTCCCAGAACCGGTCTCTCCAGTGACAATCACGACCTGGTGCTCTTTTACAGCCTGGATCAGCTGCTCCCATACTGCCCCTATAGGAAGACCTGGAGCACAGTCGAAATTTGCCTTTTTAAAAAGCTCCGCCGCCTTCAATTCCGTCATTGACGAAATTTTCTTCTTTCGTCTGTCGCCAGGGCCATTTTGATGGACGACTGGGTGGGCTGATAGTTTGCGACTTCCTCTTGACATTTGAAAGCCGGGCTCAGCCCCTGCAATACTCCCTAAGGTATGGATTAGTCTCTTTTTCCCTACCGAGGGTGGAGGTAGGAGAAGGGCCATAATCGTGACCAGGCAGTACGATTGTTTCATCAGGCAGGGGGAGAATGCGATTTTTGATGGACTCTATCATGGTATCAAATGACCCTCCGGGAAGGTCTGTTCTCCCGGCCGCGCCCACAAAAATGGTGTCCCCTGTCAAGATAAGATTATGTCCATAAAAACATACTGAACCAGGGGAATGTCCTGGGGTATGTATCACCTCAAATGAGAGACTACCTATTTTTATGATGTCCCCGTGGGCTATATGCTGGTCTGCGGCTGGAGCTGGCTTGAAACCCCATGCAAGGAACATGGCTGACACCTGGGGATCTCGAAACAACAAATCATCGGCCTGATGCATGAGTACCGGGGCCCCAGTCAGCTCCTTCATTCTTTCATTCCCGGAAGTATGATCTGGATGTCCATGGGTATTGAGGATATAGCGAAGTCGCAACCCTTTCTTTTTTATCTCTTCTACCAGCATCTCTTCGCTACCTGCAGGATCGACTACTGCTGCCTCCCCTGTTTCAGGGCATCCGAGAATATAAGCCTTGACCGCCAGGGATCCTACAGTATACGACTCAAGAATCATTTTCCTTCTTTTTCCCTTCTCTTCTTTGCCTAAGGGCGTAGGTTGCTGCAGAAAGACCTGCTATACACCCTTCGCCAACCGCCTTTGCCATCTGGAATGGAGGACCACATATATCACCGGCAGCATAGATTCCCGGCACATTGGTGGCCTGGTTCTTGTCTGTGACTATGAAGGTAAACTTTTCGGGATCAAGGGCCACCCCTAGAAAAGCTGCCAGCTCCATGGCGCCCTTGGCACCCTTTTCTATAAAAAGGCCGTCCACCTCGAGCCGTGTACCATCCGCGAGGATCACGGCCTCAAGTTTGTCATCGCCTTCAAGTCCAGTAACTTTGCCACCCTGGATTATGGTGATATTGTCCTTGTTCAACTCTTCTTTCAGGGCTGGGCTTACCTTTAGTTCGTTGGTTATCAAGGTGACCTGATCTGCAATCTTTCCAAGGGTGACAGCCCCGTGGGCCGCGCCACTACCATTACCTGTAACCGCCACCTTGGCATTACGGTAGAAATTTGCGTCACAATCCACGCAGTAGCTTATACCTTTTCCAACCAGTTCCTTCTCCTTTGGAACACCCAATCCCTTTCTGGAAATACCAGTGGCCATGATAAGGGCATAGGCGTCGTATAGCTCTCCACTCTCAGTGGTTACAGAAAAAAAGTCTCCCTTTGCCTCTGTCTTGACCACGTCCTCTTCAATAAAAGTGGCACCAAAGCCCTTGGCCTGCTCTATCCCCACGTTGATAAGTTCTTCTCCTGTTTTGACACCACTTACACAACAATAGTTCTCGATATGGGCCTTATAGAGACTACTAGATTCAGCCCTCCCAAGGACCAATACCTTTGCCCTTTTCCTTGCAGCGTGTATCGCGGCTTGAAGGCCTGCTGGTCCCGTTCCCAGGATTATTACATCATATTCAGGAATATTGCGTAATTCTTCCATTTGCTCCTATCCCCTTCTTTTTTTATTTGTCATCCGGAACAGACTCGTCCATGGAATAAAGAGGGCTAGATATCGAGTATTCTTCCCTAAGCCACGCCCCCAGATCAACCATTTTGCACCGCTTGCTACAAAATGGCCTGTAAGGATTTCCATCATACTTAGTCAGTTTCCCGCATTGGGGACATTTGTGTTTTTTTTCAGTCTTATTATCTGATAATTTCATCATTTTTTTAATCTGATGCCTGTTTCAGCCCCTGTCAAGGAAGACAGAACCTCACACCTTTTACATAGTCCGTAAATCTACGAAACCACCACTTGGATAGCCCTTGAGCCTTGGGACAGCATCCGCTATGACCTTTGCTGCTTCCTTAGGACTTGGCATCCTTGGGGTGTCCATCGCATCCTTTAATTTGTTAATCGAAGGGAATAAGGCAGTATCCACCTCAGTGCAGAGATAATCCTGCATGGCTGTGTGTACTAGACCCGGGGCCAACACTGTCAAATGGGTTTCTCCGAATTCGTGACTGTATAATCTGGCCAGCATATTAAGAGTAGCCTTTGAAAGGGCATAGGCAGACCATCCCTTATTTCCATTCACCGAGGCGCCTGACGAGATAAGAACTATTTGATCAATGCATATCTCGTTTTCAATGAACCAATCCATGATGATCTTATTTGCCCATACATTGACATCCATAACAAGCTGGATATCCCTGACAGGAGTCTTGTGTATCTCCCTTATCCTGCCCAATATGCCTGCATTAAGAAACACAAGGTCCAGTTTCCTGGTATCTGCAAAGAGTTCCGAAAGGGCTTCACCTATGGAATCGAGTTGGGCAAGATCACACCTCACATCCTTTATATCACCAGAAAGATTCCTTACCCCCCGCCGACTGAGCCCAAATACCCTCCATCCCCTTTCGAGATACTCTTCCGAAAGTCCAAGTCCCAGTCCACTGCTATTACCCGTAATGAACACGCTTTTTTTCACGGCCAGTCACCTTGTGCTACGGCCTTATTTCTATACCCTTGTCCATAAGGTATCTTTTCACTTCACCTATTGGCACTTCCTTTCTATGAAAGATGCCAGCCGCAAGGGCCGCCTCTACATCAGTCTTTGAAAATACCTCGAGAAAATGTTCAACAGACCCTGCCCCACTGGATGCTATAACCGGTATGGAAACCGCTTTCTCAACGGCGCTGATCAGTTCTATGTCAAAACCAAGGTTTGTTCCATCCCTGTCTATACAGTTGAGGAGTATTTCTCCGGCCCCAAGTTCCTCACATGCCTGTGCCAGGGTAATGGCATCCACGTCTCGTCCTTCCCTTCCGCCCTTTATGGTGCACTGAAACCAGCAGTAGCCTTCTCCACCTGGACCAGGGATCTCGGTTTTTATCACCTTGTGGTTCACTTCTTCGGGCGAGGCCACATATACCCTTCTGGGATCAATGGATATCACCACGGCCTGATTGCCATAGACCCGTGATATCGTCTCTATGGAACTTCTGCCACTCTTCTTCCCTGTTCTCAAAAACTCCTCCACTATGAGTACGGCATCACTTCCTATGGAAACCTTGTCTGCACCAGATCTGAAATATTCAGACGCAACCTCAAGGGAAGAATATTTCCTACCATCCTTGTCAACATAATCTCTGATCCCTCCACCGATGGTGAGGGGTACAAAAACATTTTTAGAAGTCTCCCTAAGGACTTCCAGCATGGGCATGTCTTTGAGAGGGAAATCCCTGAACCCCGTTATATTAAGAAATGTAATTTCATCAGCACCTTCCTCGTAATATCTCCTTGCCAGCTCCACTGGCTTACCGAGGTTCCTTACATTTCCGTTTTCCCTGACATCGTACTGATCGCCCTTTGTTACAACCAGATCTCCATGATCGTTGGCCCGAACATCCAGGCAGGCTATAATCCTTTTTGCAAGGCGGGTCTTGCCTGCGCATCCCCCTTTGGGCAATACCCGTTCTTTTCCCTCTATAAAATTTTCAAGGAGCTTCAGCCCTGCCTTACCGCTCTTTTCCGGGTGGAACTGGGTAGCAATTACGTTACCCTTTTGGATACTGCTTACGAATTTATACCCATAGTCCGTGGTGGTAAGCACCACAGAATCGTCCTCAGGCACCACATGGAAGGAATGGACAAAGTAAAACTTTTCATCCCCCCTTATGCCATTGAAGATCATCGAGGGTTTTTGAAAATTCAATCCATTCCAACCTATATGCGGCACGGAAAGATCATGGGAAAAACGCTTCACTACACCGGGTATGAAGCCAAGTCCCTGGACTTCTGGGGCCTCTTCGCTCTTGTCAAAAAGTGCCTGCAACCCCAGACATATCCCCCAAAATGGTCTGTTTGAATCAAGATACTCCTTGAGAGGTTTGACAAATCCCTTTTCATTGAGGATTTGCATCATGCTGCCAAAATTGCCAACCCCAGGGAAGATCAGTTTTTCAGCGGAAAGGATATCCTCCGGGGTTTTAACGAATCTTACCGTCTCTCCCAGACTTTCAATGCCGTTTATAACGCTTCTTACATTACCTGCGCCATAATCCAATAACGTTATCATAATCTATACCATCCACGTACAAGTTATTTCTTTTGTCCAGAAGGCTTCTTACATACCATTTTGTGGGCAAAAACAAAAGAGAACCTCTGGAAATTAGATCAAAAAACTTTCACCCCACTGGTGCGTCAACCTAACGCTGTTTTTCTTGCATTTAACCCAAACCTTCATGCGGCCCGTACATCCGTGCCGCACCCCTAAGGCATGAAAATACAGCGCCGCAGTGTGTATTTTCACGGTAAGGTGAAGCCAATTCAGCTCAAAAATGTTCAGCATTTGAAGCCACAAGGGGCTCGCAATTTTACCGAATCTCGGGTGTTGTCTGGGGGTTGAAGTATCAAAGAGTACGTCTGCACCTCCTCCGCCTTGAATCTTCAACAAACTTGCGAGCTGCACAATTTGGGTTTAAGGCCGCAAGGGACTGCCGATTTTACCAAATTTTCGATAAATCCCCAGTAACGCTAAACCGAATAGCAGAATGACTCCAGTTGCTACCATGGATCTTCTCGGTACAAAAAAAATGAGACCAAGGCTTGTCAACACTCCCATAACAGGTATCAACATGGGCACCGAAAATCTCGGTCTTCCTTGTTCCCTGCGCATCTTCACGAATACCAGAGAAGAATTGACTGCAATAAACACTATTAAAATCAAGGTGCTGGTGGTACCTGCGAGAAATGTGAGAGATCCCGAAAGGGCAAGGATCAGGGTTACCAGGAAAACCAGCATGATTGCCACATGCGGCGTCCTGCGTTTGGGATGTATCTTCCCTAAAACAGCTGGAAGAAGCCCCTGGCTGGCCATGCCGTAAATCAATCTTGAACCAGTAATAAAATTAAGCAGGGATGTATTTGAAACCGCAAAAAGCGCAATGGCAGTAAAAATACCCACTGGGAACCATGCTGCCCCTTTTTTCACCACTTCCAGCAGAGGGGCTGTTGAAGAGGCCAACTCTGACGGGGCCACTACCCGGACAGCCACAACTGAGATCATCATGTAAAGCAGGGAGGAAAAAATCAGGGCAACTATGATCGCCTTTGGAAGGGTATGTTCCGGGGCCTCCACCTCTTCAGCAACATTCACCATGTCTTCAAACCCTATGAAGGCAAAAAAAGCCAGGGCACCTGCCTGGAGAACTATGGGAAAAGAAAAAGGCTCACCACCGTAGGAGGCCTCGGCAATGACTCCGTGGCTCCACAAATATGCTACACCCGCACCTATTACGACAATAAGGCCTCCAACCTCTATAAGCGTGCAAACGATATTCGCAGAAGATGCCTCTCTAATACCCACAAAATTTATTATGGTTAGCACAAGTAGGAACGCTGTTATCACAAGTCCCTGCGGCACGTCAGGCAAAAACGGCAACAGGTAACCAGAAAAGGCCTTCGAAATGGTGGCCATAGACACGATACCTGAAAAAAGCACCAGCCACCCGATTAGAAAGGATATGTGATCTCGTCTGAAACCCTCCTTGCAAAAGGTAGCCTCTCCACCACTCTTGGGAAAACGGCTTCCCAACTCTGCATAGCTTAGGGCGGTAAAAGAGGCCACTATCAGGGCTACCATAAAGCTTATCCAGCAGTATTGGCCGGCGATACCTGCTATTTTCCCGACGAGGGCGTAGATGCCCGCACCTAGTATGTCGCCTACGCCATAGGCCACCATGGACCAAAATCCCAGGTGACGTCTCAATTTAACGTTTTTAGCGCTGTTATCCATCTTATGCGATAAACCACCCTTCGTTTATCGGGGCATTGTAGTATTACAGCAGCGTAGCCCCGGCGTTTAAATCCCCTGGCCTTTTGGCCCTACAGCTGCCATGTAAATCGCTGTTTCTTCTTCTCCGTCCACCCCAAGTAAGGCATTTATCTCGTTGTCAAAAAAGGCCGCCACGGGACATGCGCCGAAATCCAGTGCCTCGGCGGCCAAGAGAAGATTCTGACAGATATGTCCCGCATCCAGAAAGATGTATCTGAGCCCCCTGTGGCCATACTTGCTCATGTTCCTTCTCAATATGGCAGTCCATACAAAGACCACAGCGGCCTTTGCCAAAAACCTCTGCCCCAGGGCACTGTTTGAAATATCGTGGACTGCGGGCCCGCTTGAAAGCCTCTCGAGCTGAAATCCCCTGACGTCAAAATGCAGTAAACCTGGCTCCACCCCCTTCACTCTACTGGTTGCCACATAGGTTTCAACAGGATAAAGGGCCCCTGCGGAGGGAGCTGTTCTAAGATAATAGGGACCCGCCTGTGCTGTAACTCCCTGGCAGGCCCAAAGCAGCAAGGATAAATCCGTTAAAGTGATCTCTGAGGGCGCATAGGTCCTTTGGGTTCTCCTTTTTTGTAAAATCTGCCATAAATTGCTCTCTTTCCCATCCCATCTCCTGGAAAGCAGAACCTTCTCAGCCTCGGGATACCGCTTGAAAGGTTCACAGGGCGTGATTCTGGGGCGTGACCTGGCTTCTAAGATGGATCTGTCAAATTTTGTCTCTTGTAGGTACAGGTAACCAATGGAATGTTTCAGCTCAGCCATATATTTTTCCTTTTAGCCCGGATTATGCAGCTGCCGACTTTGCACAAGTAGCAAGGCGGCAAACACCTGGACGTCCTAAAGGTTGATCTCAGACCACAGGCTTCAAAGCCTGCAGGGCATGAAAATAACCGGTTCCGACCCGGTAACAAAGAGAATTTTAAAAGAAATCCACCCCGCTCTATCCCGCTACAAGATCGACCGATACCAGCTTGGAAATCCCCTTCTTTTCCATGGTAATACCGTAAAGACTGTCCGCGACCTCCATGACCTTCTGATTATGTGTTATCAGGATCACCTGGGATCGTTCAGATATTTTCCTTATCAGTCGATTGAACCTGATTGTATTCGCCTCATCAAGAGGTGCGTCCACCTCGTCCAGAAGGCAAAAGGGACTCGGTTTGATAAGGTATATGGCAAACATTAGGGCCAGGGCGGCAAGGGCCTTTTCCCCGCCGGATAACAGATTGAGATGTTGTACCTGTTTTCCAGGCAACCTTATCATGTAATCTACGCCTGCTTCTAGAACATCGTCTCCCTCGGTGAGAGAAAGCTGGGCTGAACCTCCTTCAAAAAGTAGGGGAAAGACCTCGGACAATTTCTCGTTTAATTCATTTAGAGCTTCTCTCATGCGGCTTCTGCAGGTCCTGTTGATCCGGCCTATTGCCTTTTCGAGATCTTCTATCGAATTAATCAGGTCCTCACGCTGTTCAGACAGAAATCTCAGCCTCTCTTCCAAGGCCTCGTATTCTTCAACCGCGGTGAGATTAACCGGTCCAAGGGCCTCGATCTGCCTTTTCAGTTTCTTAAGCTTTTTTCTCGCCGGATCGGGCAAAAAATCAGTTTTGAGCCATTGGCTGTATTCAGCCTGGATGTCTGCCTGGAAAAGTTCCATGGCCCTTTGGGCCAAATATTTCTTTTCATGGTCCACGTTGGAAAGTTTCAACTCGATCTTGTGAAGCCTTTCCTCACACTTTTTCAGGGCAATCTGGAGTTTTTTCGACTCATCCTGTAACCCGTTAATTTTGCCACGGATCTCAAGATATCTTTCTTCTTTGGCTTCCATGCGTTGATAGGCCCTCGCAATGGCATCCTCTTGGCTGTTGATTTTGAGCTGCACGTTGGAAATGGCCTCACTGAGTCCCTTAAGCGACGCCTCAAACCCCGCCTTGTCCCGGGCCATTCTTTCCTTATCCCTTTTAAGCCTTTCACGTCTTTTAAAAATTGTTGTCAGTTCTTCGTCTCTTGCTTCGATCTGCGCCTTGATCCTGGCTAGTTTCATGCGGTTTTCTTCCAGTGCCTTGCGCCTGTAATTGTAGACCTGGTCCTGTTGCCTTAGTGCTTCTTCCCGTCCCTTTACCTTGGCCTCTGCCTCACACTTGACCTGCCTTGCCTTGTGTATCTCGTTTTCCAGTTCCCCTGCCCGTTTATCTGTGGATGCAAGTTCGTGTACGGACTCCTCCAGTTCGTATTTCGCCCTCTCGAGCCTCTCTTTTCCAGAATTTATTTTGGATGAAAGCCTGTCTTCCTCCCTTACGAGCTGACGCAATTCATTTCTCAACCGATCTCTCTTCCTGGAAAAGTCATCAACCTTTTTGATAACCTCCGAAAGGACTCTTTTTATTGCCTCTTCCTGTTGAGATATTGTCTTCAGCTCATTGTCCAGTTGCTGAATCTCCTTGCTGAGGCGATCTATCTTAGCCCTTCTGGTCAGTACCCCTTCCCTATTTCCCTCCCTGTTTTTGAATATTACTTCATGCCAAGGGGTAATCACGTCTCCCTCACGGGTTATCAAAAAGGGGCTGTCCTGTGAGCTTGTCAGATACAACAGCCCTTGTTGAAGCGTGTCTGAAACCCTCCAGCAGGACAGATGGGACAACAAGGCACCGGAAAGCGGGGGTTTTATTCTCACATATCTTAAAAGGGAGTCATCTGGGACCGTGGATGGAATCTTAGTCGGTGAAGAGATGTCCTCATCCACAAAAACTACATGTCCACTTTCTTCGCCTTCGTCTTTAAAAAAAATTTTTACATCGGAAAGGTGTTCCTTTCTTACGACCGCTGAATCGACCAGGGAACCAAGGGCAAATTCCACCAAGTTCTCCATACCCGGCTCGACCTCCAAAAAATCCGCAACTATACCCAGCAATGGAACATTCGAGGACATTATCTTGGAAGTGAAACTGCTAAACCCCTCCCCAGACGCCTCAAGCTCCTTAAGCCCGGAAACAACAGCGGTCAAACGGGCCTTATTCGACAAAAGTTTTTCTTTCTTTGCGTATAAGGCCCTTTTATCCTGTTTAAGATCCTCTTTCGCAGTTGAAGCCTCCTCTAGACTTTTTTCCGTTTCTTCAATGGCGGATTTACTGCTGGCTATCTTTTCCCGAATCCCTGAAAGATCTTTTTCCCACTCACCTATGTCCCTTTCAAATCTGTCTATTTCCTCCTGCCGTCTCTGGACTATGATACGCAATTTTTTATTCTGACGCTCAAGGACATTATACTCACTTTCAAGTCTGGCGAGCTGAGCGGCTCCATCCACCACTTCCACCTTTGCCTTCTCAATAAACCCTCTCAACTCCCTGCGATTTTTCTCTATTTCCTCAAGCCCATCCTCACCTTCCGCAATAAGCTCCTCATGTTCTTTTTCAGCGCGTTTAAGCTGGACGAGCTCCTGTTTAATTGCCTCCTCGCGTCTTGCCGCCCCCTTTTCCCTTGCTTCGAGCTCTCTTATGGCATTTGAACTGGAATTGAAACGATCCTTTAGCCTAATCAGCTCCTTTTCCCTCTGATTGCGTTCATCCTTAAGCTCACCAAGCCTGCTCTCAGCCTCAGATACAGCCTTTCTCACTTTAGAAAGGACCTCTTCCACTTCTATGAGATCAAACTCGGCGGTATCTATTTCTCCCTGTATTCCACCTATTCTTGCCTCAAGCTCCGTCTTCCTTTCCTCTAACTCCCTTTGCTCATCCTCCAGTTTTTCGCTGTTTTCAAAGGAAACCACCCATTTGTGGGCAAGAAGGCCCTTTTCAAGCGTCTCTTCTTCTTTTCTCAGTGAAAGATATTTTCTGGTCTTCTCCGCCTGCACTGAAAGACTGTTCTTTTGCCTTTCGATCTCAGAGAAAAGGTCTTCAAGTCTTTCAAGGTTTTGCCTGGTCTGGGACATTCGTTTGACAGCCTCGGCACGCCTTGCCTTGTAACGGGAAATTCCAGCGACCTCTTCCAGGATATGACGCCTATCCTGGGGCCCCATCTCCACATAGACATTTATCTGTCCCTGGTCCACTATCGAGTAGGCCCTAGTGCCGGCCCCTGTATCCATGAAAAGATAATGTATGTCTTTTAAACGACACGCCTTTCCATTGAGCCGATATTCACTTTCTCCTGACCTGTGAAGTCTTCTTATTATCTCGATCTGGGGTATGTCCTTGAACTCATCAAGCTGAAGGGAACCATCATTTTCCATTACCAGGCGCACCTCGGCATATTTCACGCCCTTGCCGTTTCCGCCTCCATAAATCACATCTTCCATGCCCTTCGCCCTGAGCATCTTGGGACTCTGTTCACCCAAAACCCACCGAATGGCATCGACTATGTTGGATTTGCCACAGCCATTGGGTCCCACGATCGCACAAATCCCAGACGGAAAAGCGAGCTTTGTCCTAATGGGGAATGATTTGAATCCTTGAACAGTCAGGCTTAACAATCTCATATGGAAAATGGCCTTTTTCCAGGACGATGAAAATACTACCCAGCTACTAGATAAAGACTAATCCTCGAACACACTTAAAAACAACGTCCTCTTTTATAGCAAGACACGAGGAAATATAAAAGCGCAGCATAGTCCGGACACTAAACAAAAGAGATGGTCCTTCAGATATAACTTTACGGAACCTTGCGGCCTTCCGTAAAGCGGGGGAAAGCCATAATATACGGTATAACCATTTCTTTCACATCAATGTGTTTGTAGAGTCCAAATTTTCATTTGCAAGGAATCTTGCGTCTTTGAGCTGGAGGGTAAATCGTCTTTGCCCTTGATATTCACTCATAAAAGGTCTGCAGACGATCTCCATCCGTTCCCAGGGAAGGTTTATTTTGTCACCATGTCCCCATCCCACTAGTTCAACCCCGCATCCCAGGCCGTTTCCATTATACTCCTGGGGAACCAGGGTCAACTTGAGATGGCCTTTTCCCACTATCTTCTGATAGCGGACCCTGAACCTTTCAACAGCCAGAAGCGGTTCAGGATATTCTGCTCCAAACGGTTCCAAAAGGTCGAACAACTTGTGCACGCCAGGATCAAACAACTGTTCAAGGGGAGTGGCGAAATCAACCCTCAGGACAGGCCTAAAATCCCCATCCCCGACGGCCTTTTTCACGGACGCTTCAAATGCGGCCTGAAAGGCCCCTATTTCCTTTACTGGAAGCCTGAGACCCGCGGCTGCCTTGTGCCCTCCAAACCCTGTCAGGTGATCGCGGCACTCACACAAAACCTCGTACAAATTAATCAGATCCGGCCCCCTGCCTGAGCCATAGGCCATGTCACCATCTACAGCCAAAAGGATCACAGGTCTTTTCAGTTGTTCCACCATCTTTGAGGCCACGATCCCTACCACTCCCCTCTTCCACTCATCACTGTAAAGCACATACGAATCCCTGGGACCTGTTTCCTTGGCCTGTTTGAGGGCATGTCTCAAAATTTTTGCCTCTTCTGACTGCCGCTCCTGATTGAGCTGGTGAAGACGGCTGGCCAGGCTTTCCGCCTCTTCCGGGCTGGGAGTCACAAGCAGTTTGAAGGCTTCTTCTGCCTCCGCCATTCTGCCTGCTGCGTTGAGCCGTGGGGCAAGGCGAAAACCAATATCCTGTGTGGATATATTGGACCCAAGTTGGCAAATCTTCTTAAGGGCCCTGATACCTGGACGCATGGAATACTCCAGGACTTCAAGACCGGTCTTTACCAATATACGATTATCTTCCAGCAAGGGCACCATGTCAGCCACGGTGCCAAGAGCAACAAGGTCGAGATAATTTTTGAGATTTGGCACATCAGTTCCGCTCCAGAAACCCTGCTGATAAAGAACGGAGCGCAATCCGCGAACAAGGTTGAAGGCCACTCCCACTCCAGCCAATCCCTTGAATGGAAAAGGGCAGTCAACACGCTTCGGGTTTACGACTGCAAGGGCGGGGGGCAGAACTGGAGGTGGTTCATGATGATCCGTGACAATGACATCCATGCCCAGTTGCGAAGCAAGTTTTATCTCTTCATGGCACGAGATACCGCAGTCCACCGTTACTACAAGGGAACAACCTTCACTGGAAAGTTTCTTTACAGCATCGGGATTGAGCCCATATCCCTCTGTTTCCCTATGGGGTATATAGACCACTGGGGACAGACCGAGGTCTTTCAAAAAAAGATATACCAGAGCGCTGCCAGTTACCCCATCCGCATCATAGTCCCCGAAGATCGCAATTTTTTCACCGGCTACAACTGCAGATCGCAATCGTTCAACCGCCTTTGCCATGTCCGCCATCAGAAAAGGATCGTTAAGGCTGGAAAGACGCGGGGTGAGATGCCGTGCCACTCCGTCGCGGGTCCTGATTCCCCGTTGAAACAGCAGGCAGGCAATGAAAAGAGGAAGCCCTGAAGCACGGGCTAGACGCTCTACTTCATTGAAATCCAAAGAGGGCAAACTCCAGTACTGCTCTAGAATTAAAGACTTCATGGCGAGTCAAACTAATAGGCGGCAAAGGTGCTGTCAATTTGCACCACTCCTGTTAAGATGCATCTTTATGGATGGCAAACAGATTCTGGTAGATATCAAAACAGATGAATGGCTTCACAGGGTTATTGTTAAAATTGAGCCAAAGTCAGTGTTTTTTTTGAGATTTATACTTGAGGCCTATGACAATGAATTTATTTTGACTACACTGGATACAGAGGCGGGCATAGTTGAGATCAAGGCGGTACCGGAAAGCATTGATGATCTCAAACAGATACTTAACGAAGTCGCATCATTTGTAAATCCTTTAGGTGATACATAAAATTTAAAACATAACCTATCCCTATTATGTCATTTTTCTGTTTAAATAAAAAAACAAAAATATCATTTTTCGCATTCCTCTTTCTCATCTTCTCTGGTATTTCAACATTCGGAGTAGATAACGCGAAAGCCTCGCCTCCGGTGGTGCTAGACCTTGAAAAATGCATTGAGATCGCCCTTGAAAAAAATCTTGCGTTACTCCAGGCAGGACTTGGAGTCAACAGTACCCAGGCACTGGCCAGGGCCACGTTAAAGGAGATGCTGCCGACGGTTTCCACCCAATATTCATATACAGGAAGAAGAGACGCAAACAGCATAACGATATTTGGCCGTTCGACCAGGATCAGCTCCCACGACAACTACTCGTGGAATGTCATCCTCGCCCAACCGATATTCAAAGGGGGTGCCTTGTGGAACCGCTTCAAGGTAGCAAAGCTCGATGTGAACCTGACAGAAAAGGAGCTTGAGCGGGTTGAATCTGATATAATACGCCTGGTAAAAGAAACTTATTACACACTGCTCAAGGCAGAAAAGATAGAGGAAGAAATGGCAGCCTCTGTAAAAAGGCTCGAGTCTCACCTCAGGGTGGCGAAAGGTTTTTATGATGTAGGCTTGATAGCAAAAAACGAGCTTCTCCAAAGCGAGGTGGAACTCGCCGAGGCAAGACAGAATCTCATTTCCGCAAGACACAACGTGGCCATTTCAAAGGCCAAGCTCAACAAGATTTTGAGACGGAACCTCGAGGAAGATGTGCGCCTGGCAGGCAAATTAATCTATGAACCTTACAAAGCTGATCTTGCCACCCTGCAAGAAAAGGCCCAGAGAATGCGTCCGGAGATCCAGGCTGGACTTTTGGCGGTGAAAAAGAGTCGAAGAGAGCTTGAGACCGTTAGAGCCAATTTTTTCCCACAGATTGACCTTGTGGCGAATTATGAAAAAAGAGGGATCACACCGGATGTATCTGACAACCCGTTTGGTGATCACGACATGGCTCAGCTCTCGCTCCAGGCCTCATGGGAACTTTGGGCCTGGGGCAAGACAAGGGACAGGGTAAAGGCAGCTGCAACCGATGTGGCCAGGGCCCGCCTTGCCCTTCAGGAAGTAAGGGACAATGTGGCCATTGAGGTCAAAGAGGCCTGGTTGAGATTGATCGAAGCCAGGGAAGTGATAAAAGTAGCGAAAAGAGGCGTTGACCAGGCCGAAGAAAATTTTCGCCTTAACACGGAGCGTTACCGGGAACACCTTGCGACCTCGACGGACGTATTGGATGCCGAGGCACTTTTGACAAAGGCAAGAACAAGGTATTTTAATGCAATAGCGGACCACCTGATTGCAAAGGCAAGGCTGATGTATGCGGTTGGTGAAAAAAATTGAATTCAGGCTAGACTAGAGGTATTCAAAAAGAAATGGAACTTACAAAGGATAGCATACGAAAAAAGAAGCTATTTATAGCCACCTTCGGCTGCCAGATGAATGAATACGATTCCCAGAGAATGGCGCAGTTGCTTCATAACAGATATCTACTCACCGAACGGCCGGAAGATGCCGACCTCATCCTCATAAATACATGTTCAATCCGCGAAAAGGCAGAAAACAAGGTCTACAGTCTTGCAGGACGTTACCGCAAACTAAAACAGAAAAACCCAAATCTCATTATAGGGATTGGGGGATGTGTAGCCCAACAGGAAGGAGAGAGATTACTTAAACGGGCCCCCCACGTGGATTTTGTATTCGGCCCCCAGGGACTTTACGACCTTCCTGAGCTGATAAAAAAGGCTGAAGAAAGCAGGACACGTTCCCTGGCAATAGATCTCATCAGGGACTTTCAGATTCCGTATATAGATGCTCCTCTTCCGGAGAAGAACCCTGTCAGGGCCTTTGTAACCATAATGCAGGGTTGTGACAATTTCTGCACCTATTGCATAGTCCCCTACGTTAGGGGCAGGGAGATAAGCCGTCCTCCAGAAGAGATCATTGCTGAAATAAGGGCGGTGGTTGCAGAGGGCGCGAAGGATGTGACACTTTTAGGCCAGAACGTCAACTCTTACGGTAACAAGAACAAAGAATATCCATCCTTTGCCGAGCTTCTGCACATGGCTTCAAAGGTCGAGGGACTTAAACGGCTTCGCTACACAACAAGCCATCCCAAGGACCTTTCAACCGAGGTAATGCACTGTTTCGCAGAACTTGAACCCTTGTGTGAACACCTTCATCTGCCCGTCCAGTCCGGCTCATCCAGGGTACTGAAACTCATGAACAGACGCTATACCCGGGATGATTATCTCAGGAAGGTGGATGAATTGAAAAAAATCTGCCCGGAAATAACCTTGACCACAGATATCATTGTGGGATTTCCAGGGGAGACCGACGAGGATTTCAAGCACACCCTCTCACTTTTGAAAGAGGTGGAGTTTGACCAGATCTTTGCTTTCAAGTACTCCTCCAGGCCATACACCAAGGCATCTCAAATGGAAGACGATGTGGATGAGGAAACAAAGTCTGAAAGACTGACCCGTGTGCTTGAACTTCAAAACGAAATCGGTCTCAACAGATACAGGCTCCTTGAGGGGAACAAAGTTGAGGTGTTGGTAGAAGGAAAAAGCAAGGCCAATGAAAACGAGCTTACAGGACATACCCGCGGAAATCACGTTGTCAATTTCCCCGGCCCTGCTCATCTTATTGGAAAATTCGTAATGGTAACGATAGAGCGTGCATGTCACCATTCCCTAAGAGGAATTCCAGACATTGAACAGAGCGCTCTTGAATCGGGGCAATCGTGCCTTAACGCAAAAGCTGCATAGGTATTGCCACAGAGATATGTTGTAACTATATAAAGATAAATTGAGAAACATAATCAACCAGGAGCAACCATGTCTTTCATTAAAATGAACGTACATGCCATAACCCTTGACACAGATGCAAATTCCCCCATCCTGATACTCAAGGAGATAGATGGGGAAAGATCACTCCCTATCTGGATAGGTCTTTTGGAGGCGACTGCCATTGCGACAGAAATGGAAAAAATAGAATTTGAACGCCCCATGACACATGATCTTGCCGTTAACATGTTGAAGGCACTTAATGTAAAAGTGGAAAAGGTCGAGGTTTCAGACCTGACTGATAACACCTATTACGCCAGAATCACCCTCGTTCAGGGTGAAAAAAGGATCACAGTGGATTCCAGGCCGAGTGACGCCGTGGCAATTGCCTTAAGGGCAAATGCTGAGATATATGTCAATGAATCGGTGTTTGAAAAAACGCTTCCAGTGAAGGAACCGGTGATGATCGAAGAGGAGATACCAGAAGAAAAGAAAAAATGGGCTGAAATACTGGAAAAACTTGATCCAGAAGCCTTTAAATACAAGATGTGAGCCTACTATGCTGATGTTTGATCTTCACTGCCACTGCCTTTTCAGCGATGGAGAACTCATTCCCTCCGAGTTGGTACGAAGGGTGGAAATACTTGGTTATAAAGCAGTCGCCATAACCGACCATGCTGATGCCTCCAATATCGACCTTATTCTCCCGAGATTAATAAAGGCTGCTGAATCCATAAACCCGCACAGCTCCACCAAACTTGTGCCAGGAATAGAGCTCACCCATGTACCCCTCGAGGAGATAGGGCCCTTGGCACGGCAGGCACGGGATCTTGGAGCCAAGGTAATCGTTTGCCACGGGGAGACTGTAGTCGAACCTGTCAGACCGGGAACCAATATAGCCGCACTTAATGCTGAAATAGACATATTGGCCCATCCAGGCTTTATAACAGAAGAAGAGGCAGAAATAGCCTCTGAAAAGGGTATATTCCTGGAGCTTTCAGGCCGAAAAGGGCACAGTCTCACCAATGGCCACGTGCTCCGGATGGCCCAAAAGACAGGGGCACGTTTAATAGTGAACTCAGATGGACACAGTCCAGGAGATTTCATGACTCCTGAACACGCAAGAAAGGTGGCCATGGGGGCAGGACTTACCCAGGAAGAGACGGATAGACTTTATGAAGAGGTCTGGCAATGGCTTAAGCCCTTGTTATAAACCCTGAGCAACCAGACCCCCCTGGCTTTTTTGTGCTACAGGGCGCCTAAACATAACGAGATTTTTTTAATAATAACTTTTCAACTAGGCTACAGATGGAAAAATAATATAATAAAAATAACTTTTATAGTCATAAACCAGATTGTATTGCCATATTTAGATTTATATCCCGGGAGGACTAAAGTTGGACGCCAAGATTATAAACCCGTTTCTTGAAGCTGCAATCAACGTACTTAAAACCATGGCAATGGTGGAGCCTAAGCCGGGTAAACCTTTTCTCAAAAAAAACGCAGTAGCGATAGGAGACGTGTCAGGTATTATAGGCATCACCGGGCAGGCACAAGGTTCTATGTCCATTTCCTTTTCTGAAGATTGTATAAAGGCTATAGTCTCAAACCTTTTTGGAATGCCTGTAAACGAAATCAATGATGAAGTAAAAGATGCCGTAGGTGAGCTTACAAATATGATTTGTGGTGATGCGAGGAGGAGACTTGAAGCCGAGAACATCTCCCTCCAGGCAGGCACTCCGACAATTGTTTCAGGGAAGAACCACTCGATAACCCACATACACAACGGCCCTTGCCTTGCGATACCCTTTGATACGCCAAATGGTAAATTCGTGGTAGAGGTTGCCTTTAATCAATAAAACCAAACCGCTGACCACTAATAATCCGGGCTTATTCCCTTAACTGCGCTTTCCTGGTAACGGATCTTTCTCCATGGTCACCCTGGTCTATCTCTCTTATCTCGACTCCCACCTCTTTTAAGAGCGCAAATACGGTACTGTCTTTGTCCTTTTTTACATTGAGCCGATCAGGTTTAAGGGACAATAAAAACTGCCCGACCAAGAGCCCTCGTCGCCTGTCACAATCAAGGTGTGGATTTTCGACAAACTCCCTGGAGATTACCCTTCCATTTTCACCATCCTTGACCTCAACCATAAAAAAGGGGGCCTTGCTCACATGATCCGCCACCTCTCCATCAGTGGACATTACCGGGGTGACTGATCTGAAACTGTGGGAACGACCATAATGGGGCCTTATCCTTGCCATGATAACCTTGGGGAACGACTTTATGATCTCTTCCTCGAGATGATCACACACCTGGTCCGCAACCCGGTGATGAGGAGTGTTCATCACAACATCGAGATCGATAATAAATCTTCCTCCGGTTATGCGGCTCAGACATCTTTCTACCCGCACCACCTTGGGATGACTTTCCACAAACTTAATGATTGCACGTTCAGTCTCCCGGTCTATGGATGTGTCAAGAAGATCTTTCAGGGCAGACAACAAGACCTGGCCTCCAGAGCGAAAAACGAAAAGTGACACTATTGCCGCGGCCCATCGATCCAGCTTGAGGCCAAACAATGTGCCCAAAAACCCACCCAGCACCACACCCGTGGACATTGCATCAGCCAGATAATCCTTTCCGTCAGATATCAAAGCCGGTGAATTCAACTTTTTCCCCATGGAAATCTGATACAGGCCAAATCCGATGGTGATCACAAAACAAGTCGCCGCCACTGGTATTGCCAACCACACGTCCACCGTTGTTTCTGGGCCTAGAATGGCCCTTCTCGCGATTTCATATCCGGCCACAAGTATAAAAATCGATGTTACCAAGGAGGCCACGGTTTCTGCCTTGTAAAGTCCGTATGGAAATGAAGGGTGTTTCCTTCCGGCAGCTAAAAGCCCGACAAACACCGCCCCGGAACCCAATACATCAGTAGCCGAATGGATCGCGTCACCTATCAGGGCGTTACTGTTTGATGCGATTCCAGCTATTGCCTTGCCAATACAAAGGAATAGATTAAGCGCAATGGATATCAGCGCCCTACGCATTGCCGCCTTTATCTCCCTTTGTATGTTACGACCGTTTGTCAACATCTTAAAAAATTATCTCGTCCTCTTCTTCAAAGGTGTCATAGACGCTCTTCTTCCTTCCAACAGACACGGTAATCGTCCCCTGCTGATCCGTTCTAAGGACAGTGATCTTGTTGCGCTCATATCTTGCCACTATCTCGCTATTAGGTAATCCCAGAAAATTTCTCCATCCAGAAGTTATTATGGCAAGTGTTGGATCAAGTCTTTCAATAAACTCTATGGAACTTGAACTCTTGCTCCCATGATGCGGGACCACCAATATATCTGCCTCTGATACCCCGCTCCTTAACAGACACCTTTCCCGGTCCTTGTCTATATCACCGGTAAGCATGATTTTTTTTCCCAAGTAGCTTATGGCCACAACCAAGGATCTTCCATTGAAACTGCTCGCATCTGGACACTTGTCAGATGGGATAAAGGTGACCTCCGCCCCGTTTATGTTAACAGTTCTTCTTTCCGTAATAGTTTCCCTGGCTATCCCTTTCCTTTTACACTCGTTCATCAGATCTCTCCAGAAAACAGCATAGGGTTTTTTATCACTATTTGTAAGGAATTTTTTTACCCTGAACTCCCTGATAAGGGCCTTGAGTCCTCCGGCATGATCATATTCGGGATGGGATAGCACCAGCATGTCGATTTTTCTGTACCCGAGACTCCTTATGAATGGAGCTACCACCATTTGCCCCACGTCAAAACTTGATCCTGAAAGCCCTCCTCCATCCACTACCATTATCTTTCCGCCTGGAAATTCGACCACTTGAGAGGTCCCTTGCCCCACGTCCAGCACGTGGAGCTTAAGATTTTCACCTTTTTGTCCCAATCTATCCATGACCGAACACCCTAAAAACCACACCAGTGACACGGCGAGAATGGAGCAGGCCATCTTTTTTTTGCGGTAAAAAAAAAAACAAGCATTCCTCCCAAGAGAAAATAAATGGAAAACAGTATCATGGCCTCTTTTCTCGAAACCCACGCGGATACCCAGTCAAATTGGCCGATAAATCCTATCGAATACATGGTCCAATCAAGTAATTCGTTGGAAATCTTTAAGAAAAGGGACGCCACGGAATCCGAGACGGGAAGCATTGTCACACCACCCAGTAAAAAGGGAATAACAAGGAAGGAAAAAACAGGCGTAAAGCAAAAGTTCATGGGAAGAGATATCAGGGAGACCCGCTGAAAATATAATGATATCAGGGGAAGAGTGGCTCCTGTCGCAACAATAGTGACTGCAATCAGCTGAAAGGAGCGCTTCAATTTTTTTTTGTCTGGACCAACTCCATGCCCATTAATGTATTGAAAAAAGGGAATGGCCAATATCAGGAATAAGACCGATACAAAAGAGAGCTGAAAAGAGACATCGAAGATATACAGCGGCTTTATCACCAGGAGTATCCAGGCCGAAATCGCAAGGGAATTCAAGGAAGTCTGCTTCCTGTCCCACATAAACGCCATACAAAATGCCAATATCATTACAGTGGCCCTTACCGCGGACGGGGAAAATCCTGCAAGGCCCGCATAGATCAGGGTTCCCAGGGCAGCCAACGAAACAGACACCTTGTACACATTGATCCGTAATGCAATGCGTTGAGACAAGAGGAGCAGTCTGCGTGAAGAGTATCCGATAAAAAGGGCGATTAGCGCCATGTGAAGTCCTGAAACTGCCATGAGATGCCCCAACCCGGCCTTTGAAAAAAGTTCCTTCTGGGCAGGGTCCATCCAGGCCCTTTCACCCAGAACCAGTGCCATGGCCACTGGATAACTGGATGGGCCAAGATATTCCCGCATCCTGCCAGATATATAAGATCTTGCTTTTTCGATCAGGTACAAGGGATAAGGAAGATAAGGAGAATTTTTTGCATGGCCCAGGACCTCAAAAAAAACGGGAGACCTCACGAATCCACGAACCAAAACCTTTCTGAGCTTCCAATAACCCTCCTGATCAAAGGCACCTGGGGTCTTGAAGTTCCTGAAAGGTTTCAACGAGGCGGAAAAACGAATAAGGTCACCCGGATAAATATACTGGGGGCTTACCCCCTGGACAAAAAGGAGCATTTTCCCAGACACCTCCCTATCCGACAAAATCGTGTGAAGCCTATGCACTGCCACAAGGAGCTTCGCCCCTTTTTTTGAAGGAAGAGGCATCTGGATGACCTGGCCGCTGAACACATAATTTTCGCGGAAATTGGAAAGATCGAGAAGTGTTGACTCATCCCTTTCAATTCCATCTTCAAAAAGGGATAGGTGGATATAACCAAGGACATAAAAGAACAAAAAACAGCTGATAAGGAGGAGTGAGGAAAATATCCTTCCATTCTCCAGCCTGAGCATTTTCCTGTCATATTTTTTGGTCAGGAGGAGAAAAAAAACAAAGGAAACTGCCAGGATTGCAAACAGGCCATAAAGATTTTTGTGCGGAAAAATACGGGCTGAAACTATGCCCAGTATGAAAGGTATCAGAAGTGGGGCTAGGAGACCTTTTAAATGCGTTACTTACACCTTTTATTCATTTCAAAACATGCTGTTTTGCATCGCCGCCGAGCCTGTAGATCTCTTCTTGCAGGTCCTCTATCCTTTTTAGTAAACGCAATATTACATCTATACCCGCCAAATTGATCCCGAGATCTTCTCTAAGACGCCTGATCTTTTGGAGCCGTTCCAATGCCTTTTCATCAAAAAGGATTTCATTGGACGATTGGGAACATACCTCAACGAGTCCCTCAGAGACGTATTTCCTTACTGTTTTAGGGCTAAGCCCTATGTATTTACAGACATATTTGAGACTATAACAAGTAGTAGCCATTTGACCATTCAAATGCACTAAGGATTTTAATTTCAATAAAAAGATACGGTTTCAACTAAATATATGGTTATCAAAAAAAAAGCGCTCTGACAACACACTTGTACCAATTGATGAACCCGGATTCGGCAATCTTGGCATTTTCATAATCCTGGTTAAGAACCTAGCCCAAGCGGATTGACGCCCAATATTCACCCATATCTTTCCAACCCCCTTTGAAAGAGGATGAGATCGGCCTCTGAAAAACCGCTCGGCAGCATGCCTTAAGATATAAACTAGAGCCCCCAACTAGTTACATTTTGAAAAACCGCATGAACGGCACACAAAACAGCCACCTTCAGGTTCGAGCACAGCCCCGCATTCCGGACAGCTTCTAATGGAAGGCTCTTCTCTCACCATCTCGATCTGGGCCACTGTGCTTAAAACCCTTGCCATGGCATCGGGACAAGAGAGGATTTGCCCCCCCTCCTGCCAGCTCGGAGATGGACAACGAATACCTGCAAGTTGCTTCACTATGGACTGAACCCTTATGCCTGACCTTAGGGCAAGCGATACCAGTCGGCTCTCTGCCTCTATCTGACATGCCGCACATCCTCCTGCCTTGCCCATCTGGGCAAAGACTTCACAGATATCCTTGTCATCCCAGTTCACTGTCACATAGAGGTTGCCGCAACCGGTCCTCACCCTTTCCGTTACGCCATGTGTCCTGATGGGTCTTGGCCTTGGCGCAATCTTGCCGTTGGTCCCCACCTGGGTGAATGGTTTCGTCTCTTCCTTCTTTTCTTTTTTCAGGTTAAGCACCTGGACAGGCCTGCTGCCATACCGATATATGGTAAGCCCCTTTAATCCCTGATGCCACGCCAGTAGATAGGCCTTCTTGATGTCTTCCTTGGTGGCCTCTTCAGGAAAGTTGATGGTCTTTGATACCGCGTTATCCGTGTGTGCCTGGAATGCCGCCTGGATTGCTATATGGTCATCCGGAAGAACATCCATAGATGTGATGAATACTTTTTTGATTGAATCTGGCACCTCATCAAGGTGCTGAACCGTGCCCGTTTGGGCTATCTTTGCCATGAGGCCGTCTGAATATTGCCCCGCCTCCTTCATGGCCTTCACAAAGGCCGGATGCGCCTCTACCAGCTCTGTGCCATCAAGGACTTTTCGGATGTAACTGACGGCAAAAAGCGGTTCTATTCCGCTCGAGGCCCCTGCAATTATGCTGATGGTTCCTGTAGGAGCAATGGTTGTAGTAGTCGCATTCCTCATGAAAGGGGTCTCGGGGGAGTCATAGATGGATCCCTTGTAGGCAGGGAAATTGCCCCTTTTCTTTGCCAGTTCGGCAGAAGCGGCCTTGGACTGCCTGTCGATAAAAGCCATTACCTCCTCTGCCACGGCTATGGCCTCTTTGGAATTATAAGGGATTCCCAACTCTATAAGCATGTCGGCAAATCCCATCACACCCAGACCGATCTTCCTGGTCCTGAGGGTCATCTCCCTGATGGCATCCAGAGGAAACTTGTTGGCATCGATTACATTGTCAAGGAAATGAACCGCCATCCAAACAGTCTCTTTGAGACCGGGATAATCGATGGCCCCGTCTCTCACGAACTTTCCGAGATTTATGGAACCCAGGTTACAGGATTCATAGGGCAATAGGGGCTGTTCTCCGCAGTTATGAACTACTATGCCATTTGCATCAAAGGCATGGATATCAGCAACGGTGCAATCATAGACGTCTTCCTTACCATCCGGGATTATCTCCTTCACTGTTGCTAAAAACCTTTCCCTATAAGGAAGCCCCTTATAACTTTCAACCACATCCGAAAGGCGTTTGGCCTTTTCCTGATCTCCAAAGCCGATTATTTCATAAAACCTGACGAGGTTATCCTTTGAAATTACTAGTTCATGCTGCGCCTTAATAGGATATGGGGCTGTACCACCTTTACCCCTTGGGATTTTTTGCTCCCCTTTGTTTCTACGCTCAGGATGAATACGACTGCTTATGCCAAGTCTGAGCAACATCCTCTGCACCCTGACCAAGGTCTCTTGATCGCTCTTGCTAAGCCTTACACTGGCACCTTTGTATTTGTCTTCATGTATAAAGCCATCTGCGTCAAAAAGGCCCTGCAAAAAGCCCTTGTAAAAACTGTAGGAGCATTTCTCAACCTCAGGGGTCACCTCTTTATTACCAGGCAAAAGCCCCAAGGCACTGGCTACTTCTTTCAGGTAACCAGGCGAGGGCCTTGACTCGCCCCTTCCTGGCACTTCCGTCCAGCCAGAGAAATCTGGGCTATATGGCAGTCTTAGGGCATGTGAAAGGGCCTTTTCCATGACGCTTGACTGCCCTGAGCCACAAAAAGCCTTATGTCCATTTACCACTTTTCTGGGGAGGCAAACCGAGAGCTTGGCCGCATCCTCTTTTAGGGTTCCATCCGCGACCAAACGGCCCAAAAGATATCCTTCATCCTGGCCAAATTTGAATGAACCATTCCACGGCCTTATCTGAACATTTTTGGTGAGTAATAACTTGTCACCGGGTCTTAAATCCTCAGCCTTTTTCCAAGTTGTCTCGATTTTGTCTCTTGTTATTTTTTCTGCTGTGAGGACCCTATGGTCTGCAGTGACCCTTGCAAAAAAACCTTCCTGGGTGTTAACGCGTAATATGTTTTTTGTGCCAGTCTTGAAGAAACCCCTCGATGTTACCGGATAACTCTTACCATCAAGTATTACTTCTATCCCCTCCCTATCCACCAACTCCTTCACTTGTAGAGGGCCCAGGCTGGTTTGAACAAATGTGTCCCCTGTCACACAGGGATTGGTGCTCTCTATCTCTCCAAGATGGGGGGTGGGATTGGAACGGTTGATCCTGTCAAGAAAGACTATTCCTGGCTCTCCGCTCGCCCAAGCGGACTCAACAATCATGTCAAATATTTTTGAAGCGGAAATCCGTTTTACCTCCCTGCCCGAACGAGGATTGTAAAGTCCATAATCCTCCCCCTTTTCAACGGCATCCATGAACTCCTCTGTAAGGGCGACAGAGATATTGAAGTTGTTGAGGCGATCGGTCTGCGTCTTGGCCGTAATGAATTTTTCTATGTCTGGATGGTCCACCCTGAGGATTCCCATATTGGCACCACGCCGCGTGCCTCCCTGCTTTATGGTCTCGGTGGCCACATCGAAAATGGTCATGAAGGAAATCGGCCCGCTTGCTACTCCATGCGTGGACTTCACCCTGTCCCCTTCAGGCCTTATCCTTGAAAAGGAAAATCCGGTGCCCCCACCACTTTTATGGATCATTGCGGTGTGTTTCACCGCTTCAAAAATAGATTCAATGGAATCGTCTATGGGCAGGACGAAGCAAGCGGAAAGTTGTCCCAACTCTCTTCCCGCGTTCATCAGGGTTGGAGAATTGGGCATGAAACTAAAGGAGGTCATAAGATCATAAAACCTGTCAGACAACCCCTTGACGTCGGCATTCTCGTCGTATGATGCATCCACCTTGGCTATGGCATCGGCCACCCTGCGGAACATGTCTTCAGGGGTTTCAATTACCTTCCCCTGGTCGTCTTTTCTAAGATATCTACGTTCGAGCACGACAAGAGCGTTTGTTGTGAGTGGCAATTTCGTGGTAACCGTTGTCTTCTGTTTAGCTACGTCTGCCATGTCCTACCCTTTTCCTCGCTGATATTTTTAACTAATTGTAAATATTATATAATATATCTAGCACCAAAACTTATATTACACTATATTGTGTAACAACTCAAATCATACACTTTATTTTGTATAAAATCCCTTAATCTTCATGTTCGACTTCTGCCTCTATGGACTCAAGTTGCTCTTGAGCCTTTTCCCAATCAGCATAAAGCAGTTCGATCTGCTCCCTAAGTGCCAGGAATTCCCGGTTAGCCTCTGCCGATTTTTCCTGGTCTTTGTAAAGGTCGGGATCTGAAAGCAATATCTCAAGCTCACTTTTTCTTGCCTCTGCCTCTTCTATCTCCTTTTCAATCTCCTTTATGCGCTTTTTGACAGGATTTGCCTTTTTATTGAGGAGCTGCCTCTTCTGGGCGGCCCTGCGTCTTCGTTCCCTTGCATCGTCTCCTCTTTTTTTATCTTTATTGCCTTCTGCCCCATCCCTTTTTTCGTAAAAAATTCTCTCTATGTAATCCTCAACTCCTCCGTGATATATGTCCAGCCTGCCTTTCCGCAAATCCCATACCTTGTTAATGATTCCCTTGAGGAAATTCCTGTCGTGGGAAACTATAAGGAAGGTGCCGCCAAATTCCTTCAGGGCATCTCTTAAAACCCTTTTCGATGCCATGTCCAGGTGGTTGGTTGGCTCATCGAGCAACAGAAAATTGGATGAACCAAGTATCATGGAAGAAAGCACCAGCCGGCTCCTCTCCCCTCCGGAAAGCACCTTTACCTTTTTATCGATGTCATCGCCTCTGAAAAGAAATGCCCCCAGCACATCTCTTATCATCTGGGGAGTAACATCGGGGTTCTTTTCCAAAGCCGTTTCCCAAACCGTTTTTTCAGGATCGAGAAGGGATGTATGAAGTTGTGCAAAATATGATAGACTGACATTGTGGCCAAATGTGATGTTCCCTTTTTCATGGGAAATTTGCCCCGCAATAATCTTTACAAGAGTGGATTTTCCTGCCCCGTTGGGTCCGACCAAGGCCACATGGTCCCCCCTCTCTATAGAAAAGGAGAGATCCTCAAAGATTTTCTTCCCCTCATATTCCTTGGATATTCCCTCTGCCTGAAGGACAATTCGGCCGGACCTCTTTGGATCCAGCAATTTCATCCTTATAGAAACGTCCCTGCCACTAGATGTCGTGTTACTATTGAGTTTATCCAGGAGCTTTAACCTGCTTTGCACCTGCGCGGCCTTTGAGGCCTTGGCCCGGAACCTTTCGACAAAACTTTCAATCTGTCTGATCCTGGCCTCTTGCTTGCGCCGTTCGGCCTCCTCCTGTTCAAGTTCCTTTTGGCGTATCTTCAAAAAACCGGAAAAATTGGCCTTGTAACTCCTGATTCTTCCGTTTTCAAGCGAGAAAGTCCTATTGGTTAGAGTATTCAAAAAATGTTCATCGTGGGATACTATCACCAAGGGCCCTTCCCTATTCCTCAACCACTCTTCAAGCCATACCAGTGAATCCAGATCAAGATGGTTTGTTGGTTCATCGAGCAAAAGAAGATCCGGCTCCATCAAAAGGACCTTTGCAAGATATCCTCTCATGAGCCAGCCTCCACTGAAATGACTCAAAGGAAGGTGAAACTCCTCCGGAGAAAAGCCAAGGCCTGAAAGTACATGGCCTATCCTGGCTTCACACTCGTAGCCCCTCTTGTCTTCAAAAAGCTGGAGCAGTTCACCCTGGCGTTTGAGCAGCCGCTGTCTGTCCTCATCTTGATCCTGGCCCAGGGATGATAATGCCAGGTGCACCTCATCCAACTGCTCTTCGATGCCCAAAATATCACCAAGGGATTCCCGCACCTCATCCCACAAGGTCCTTGAACCGTCGCACGCGCTAATCTCCTGGGGAAGATAGGCGATTTTCCACTGCCGAGGGCTCGCTATCTCTCCTTCATCAGGGGTAATCTCCCCGGCAATTATCTTTAAAAGGGTGGATTTCCCAGCTCCGTTTGGACCAACAAGCCCTACTCTGTCGCCAGGTTGAATAGTAAATGAGACGTCCTTGAACAGTAGTTTGCCTGCTATGCCAAATCCAATCTTATGCGCTGAAAACATGGTCAAAGATAATAAAGGGAAGGTCGATAATCATCAAGAAATCTCTACCCCATCTTCCGGACATTGATCCCAACAACTATCCAAAACAGAAACAGGGACATCTATGATAAGTAAAGTCAAGAGGGAAACGGAGATTTCCTGTTCTGC